>DAMCRY010000276.1:0-5654 GCA_032115075.1 Massilia sp. | reverse complement strand
GGGCGAGCGCTGCGCCTCGACCTCGAACCGCAATTTCGAAGGCCGCCAGGGCGCCGGCGGCCGCACCCACCTGATGAGCCCCGCGATGGCCGCGGCGGCCGCGTTGGCCGGCCACGCGGTGGACGTCGCCGCGCTCGCACCCGATACCATGGAATCCTGAACATGCAAGCCTTCACCACCTTCACCGGCATCGTCGCGCCGCTCGACCGGGACGACGTCGACACCGATGCCATCATCCCCAAGCAGTTCATGAAGTCGATCGCGCGCACCGGCTTCGGGCCGAACCTCTTCGATGCCTGGCGCTATCTCGACGTGGGCGAGCCCGGCATGGACAACGCGGCGCGGCCGAAAAATCCGGACTTCGTGCTGAACGATCCACGCTATGCGGAGGCATCGATCCTGCTGGCGCGCCGCAACTTCGGCTGCGGCAGCTCGCGCGAGCATGCACCCTGGGCCCTGCTGCAGGCGGGCTTCCGGGTCATCGTCGCCGGCAGCTTCGCCGACATCTTCATGGGGAACTGCTACAAGAACGGCATCCTCGCCATTGCGCTGGGCGACGCCGCCGTCGACGGCCTGTTTGCCCGGGCCGGCGGACCAGTGCCGCTGTCGCTGACCGTCAGCCTGGAAGAGCAGCTGGTGACGGGACCGCACGGCCTGCGCCTGCCCTTCGTCATATCTCCCTTCGTGAAAGCGAACCTGCTGGCGGGCAGCGACGACATCGCCCTGAGCCTGGCGCACGCCGACGCCGTCCGGGAATTCGAAGCGCGGCGCCATGCGCGGCATCCCTGGCTGAACCGTCCCGTGCAGGTCTAGCGCGTAGTCGCCGGCACGCCCGTGGGGGTGCCGGCTACGAGGCAAGCCTCCAGCGTGAGTTTCCACGTATTTGTGCGCAGCCGCTTCCTGCTACAGTGCGGTGAAAGGAGACGCGATGCATACAGCCGCCACGACGATGTACCTGCGCCTCGCCCGCGCGCTGCAGTTCCTGCTCTGCATGGCGATCGCCCTGCCGGCATCGGCGACCGAACCGCTGCACGACCAGATCGTCGTGGGCGCGCTCCAGGGAACGATCTATCCCGACAAGTGCTGCTGGGTCGAGCTGCCCTTCTCGGAAACCCTGCGCAAGATGAAGCATGCGGAATTCCTCCGCTGCTCGGCGATCGGTGGCCCGGTCGGGGTGTTCGAACTGAAGGATCGCAAGATCTGGCTCAACAAGCTGTCCCGCTGCGGCGGCGACGTCGCACTGCGCGAGGTCTATCCCGACCTCGACAGCCCAGCCTTCGCGAGCTGGCTGTCCGGCTCCTTCAAGACACAAATCGGCTACCTCTGTTACGTCAAGCCCGGCGGCGCGGTGTACGAACTCGAGCAGGAGCTGACGGTCGTACACGGCGTCGTCACGGCGCTGAGCGAACGGCGCCGCGACCGTTCCATCTGCCCTCCCGAGCCTCCGCAGGAATGAGATGACAGGTCCCGATCCACGCTACGCCGCGATGAGCGAGCTGCGCGAAACAGACCGTCACGACAAGGCGCTTGCCCTGCTCCGGCAGATTTTCGCCGAGATCGAAGCCGAAGCCGCGCCGGACCGCTCGCGCTACTTCATGCCGATGTTCGAGTTCCAGCTCCTGCTCGAAGAGCACGCACCGGCACACGCGTCCCTGGCCACGCTGCGCGACGCACAAGTTGCGCGGCTATTGGCGGGCGACCTGTTCTGCGGCACCGACGCGCCGCCCGTGCGCGACACCTACCGGCGGGTCGAGCGCTTCTCGCTCGTCTTGCGAATGAACGAGCTGCTGGACGATGCGCGCGCGACCTATACGCTGTTCCGGCGCCTGGAGGCCCAGTCGCCCGAGCTGGCGCGTTCGTATGCATGGCGGGTCCTGCCCGCCATGGTCGCGGTGGGCGACTTCGCGCTGGCGGACCATTATCGCCGCGATCCCCTGGAGCTGCTCGCGGACGTCAATGCCGCCGCGCGCGAGCTGCCCCTGTTTCCGCCGCCGCGCCAGGCGCCGCGCCTGGCCGCGGAACTGAGCAACCTGGTGAAGGACGTGCGCATCGGCATGGCCGTACTGAGTGGGCTCGGCGATCCGGCCGCCGCCGATGCACTGCGCGAAACCCTGCTCGCCGGACTGTCATCCGACGAACTGAAAGGGTTCGCGCAACGCGAACTCGACGAGCCGGGCACGATCACGCGCGAGGTCGCGGCACGCACGATGGCCGCGGAAGGAAGGGCACTGGCTTGAGCCGGCGGCGCATTCTTGCCGAAGTACGCCGGCGCGTGACAATCCCTGAGAATCCGGAGCGGTCCGGCCCAGTACACTAGGCCCCCCGCAACTGCCCGTGTCTCACGAAACGTCCGCACATGAAACAGCTGTTGATCGCCCTTCTCTTCTGCGCCGTCCTGCCGGCGCAGGCGTCCGACGAATTCACCTTCTCCAATTCCCCCGGCCGCCATGGCGTAGGGCTGAAGGTCGTGCAGCAGTACGACTACACGCGCCAGTACAAGACCCGCGTCGACATGCGCACCGGCGAGCCCACTTCGGGCGAACGTGCGCGTCCGATGCAGGCGCTGGTCTGGTACCCGGCGGCGCGCGGCGGCAAGCCCATGACGTTCCGCGACTACCTGGCCACCACATTGACCGAGACCGACTTCGCGCTCGGCGCACCCGAGGCCAAACGCCAGCTCGAGGCGCGCATCGATGGCCATGCCGGCAAGCGCCGCGACGCGCTGCTGCGCGAATTCGCCAAGCCCATGCTGGCCGTGCGCGATGCGACGCCGCTTCCTCCCGGGAACGGCAAGTTTCCCGTCGTGATCTACGCGCCGGGCTTCTCCGAGAGCGCAATGGAAAACAGCGACCTGTGCGAGCTGCTGGCCAGCCACGGCTACGTGGTGCTGGCCAGTCCTTCGATGGGACCGCATACCCGTTCCATGACATCGGACCTCGAAGGCCTGGAAGCCCAGGCGGCCGACATCGCCTGGCTGATCGGCCATGCGCGCACCCTGCCCCAGGCCGACACCGAACGGGTGGCGGTCGTAGGCTTCAGCTGGGGCGGCCTCGCGAACGTGCTGGCGGCGGCGAAGGACGACCGCATCAAGGCGATCGTGAGCCTGGACGGCTCGGTGCGCGGCACCCGCGAGTACGTCGACGGCGGCAAGGATGCTGCCAGGTACGTGACGCCGGCACGCGTTTCGATCCCGATGCTGTTCGTGGGACGCCGCCCGCCCACGATCGAGCAATTGAACCGTTCCGGGGTCGACACGCGCTTCTCTTTCCTGAACGAGCTGCGCTGGTCCGACCTCTACATCACGGTCATGCTGCCGATGAAGCACATGGACTTCTCGTCCTACAGCCTGCGCGTCGATCGCGAGGGCGGCTTCGGCGACTACACGCGCGCCGAGATCGCGCTCGCGCACAGCTGGGCGGCGCGCTATGCGCTGCGCTTCCTCGACGCCCATATCAAGCAGGACGCGGCCAGCCTCGCCTTCCTCGACAACACGCCCGCCGCGAACGGCGCGCCGCCGCACATGATCCTCACCGACGTGCGGCGCAATGGCGGCAAGACGCCGCCCACGCTCGAGAATTTTGTGGCGCGGCTGGGACGCGATGGCTTCGAGCGCGCGATTCCGCTGTACCAGCAATTCGCTGCGCAGGACGCGACCTTCAAGCTGGGAATGGAGGAAATCTATCGCTGGGGCTCGGAGCTGTCGTCGCTCGGGCGTTACGCGCAGTCGCGCGAGATCTTCCTGCTCGGGACGCACCTGCATCCGAACGAGATCTTCCTGGTCGAATGCCTGGCCCAGATGCAGGCGAAGTCCGGGCAAACGCTCGACGCGCTGCGCAGCTACCGGCGCGTGCTGGAGAACAATCCCGGGCATGCCGCCGCCGCGGCCTTCGTGAAGGAGCATGGCGGCGCCCAGCCTTGATGTGTGCGCACAATGCAAACGGGGCCTTGCGGCCCCGTTATCGTTTCGGTGTTGCGTGTGTTCAGTGCAGCAGGCGCGGTTCCTGGTCGTCGTCGTCGCCGAACAGGTCGTCGAACATGAGCGCATCGGGCTCCTTGCCCTGGCTCCACAAGACCATCAGCACGATGATCTTGAGCTTGCCCAGCGCGACCGGCGATTCGTCGCAGGCCAGCGCGCGTTCGATGACGATCTCGCGCTGCGTGGGGCTGAGCACCTTGGCGCTCTCGAGGAACTGGATGAAGCCGATGGCGGCGCTGCCCAGTTCGATGTATTCCTCGTCCACGTAGTAGCGGATGCTGGTGGAAGCATCGATTGCATCGGAAACTGCCGCTTCGGTCAGCCCGGTCAGCCAGTCCAGCGCCTCGGAAATCTCGATGTCATCGAAACCGACGGCGGACAGCTTGCGTGCCAGGGCCGCCGGCTCGGGGCAGGCGTCAGGACGATAGTACGTCTCGTAAAGGTAGACCAGGATGTCGAACATAGTGACGCTACTGTAGCAGCTAAGCTCGTCGCGGCACAAGTCTGGCACGCACGCATACGACGCGCGTGCGCATTTCGTTTGCATTTCGTTCGTATTTCGTTGTTTAGCCGCCTTATCCGTTCATTCAGTTTTCTCGAATTCCAATGAAATCAAGAGCATACGTTTCATTTGATCATCCAAGGAAGAATATTCTTTTTCGCATGCCGCATGCACACGGCATAAACGGAAACGCCCGTGCTACGGCGCCTTCAGGCCGCGCGCACCACGCGCTGCACGCGCCCGCCCGGAAGGCGCTCGACCAGCCCGGCCAGCTCCAGCGCGAGCAACTCGCCGGCCAGCGCGGCCGCGTCGCCGCCGACGCGCTCGAGCAAGGCGTCCGGTTCCACCGGGTCGTGCCCGAGCGCCGCCAGCAAGGCATCGTTGCCGGCCTCGACCGTCCCCACGGCATGCGCCTGCGTGCGCACCAGCGGTGACATCCGCATCGCCTCCAGTACCTCGTCCACGGTCTCGACCAGGCGCGCGCCTTCGCGGATCAGTTGATGGCAACCCTTGGCCAGCGCCGAATGGATCGAACCGGGTAGCGCGAACACTTCCCTGCCCTGCTCGGCCGCCATCTGCGCCGTGATCAGGGAACCGGATTGCGCCGCCGCCTCCACCACCAGCACCCCGGCTGCCATGCCGCTGATGATGCGGTTGCGCCGCGGGAAATTGTTCGCCACAGGCGGCGTGCCGAGCGCGTATTCGCTGACGATGCAGCCATCTTCCGCGATGCGGTGCGCAAGCGCGCGGTTGCGCGCCGGATAAACGCGATCGATGCCGGTGCCGATCACGGCGATGGTGGAGCCCGCGCCCTGCAGCGCGCCTTCGTGCGCCGCGGTATCGATGCCCAACGCCATGCCCGACACCACGCACAGGCCGGCTTCCGACAGGGCACGCGCGAAATTCCCGGCATTCGCGCAGCCCTGGGTGCTGGCGTTGCGGCTGCCGACGATGGCGACCATCGGTTCTTGCAGCAGGGCGCGGCGGCCCTTCAGGTAAAGCAGCAGCGGCGGATCGGGGATGTGGCGCAGCGCCTCCGGATAATCGGGGTCGTGCAGCGTCAGGAGATGATGATGGGGCTGGGCCAGCCACGCGAGGGTGGCGTCGATCAGGCGCGCCGTGTCGGCGGAGGGCGGCGCGCACAAGGCGGCGGCCGTGGCGGACGGCACGTGGGCG
>DAMCRY010000275.1:0-5676 GCA_032115075.1 Massilia sp. | reverse complement strand
TGATGCGGATGCTGGTGGTCGATCCCGCCCGCCGCGGCCAGGGCGTGGGGCGCCGGCTGCTTGCCGGCTTCCTGGAGCATGCGGTCCGCGCCGGCGCACCGGTGGCCGGCCTGCATACCAGCCCCATGATGGCCAGCGCGCTGCGCCTCTACACGACGCTGGGCTTCACGCGCGACCGCGACCTCGATCCCATCGACGGCGTGTCGTATGGCCGCTACGTGCTCCCGGCCGAGCGGCTGCAGGCGGCGCTGGACCGCCTGTCGGCCTGGCCGGCGGAGATCAAGGCTTGAACGGATTGCGCTCGTTCAGCTCGTCCATGTAGTCGTCGATCCCGCCCTTTTCCCGCTCCAGGAAACGCTCGATCGCATCCGCGAAGGAGGGGTGCGCCAGCCAGTGCGCCGACCAGGTACGGGTCGGCAGGAAGCCGCGCGCCATCTTGTGCTCGCCCTGGGCGCCCCCTTCGAAGGCGGCGATGCCCTGTTCGATGCAGAACTCCAGCGGCTGGTAGTAGGCCGCCTCGAAGTGCAGGCAGGGCACGTGTTCCAGTTCGCCCCAGTAGCGCCCGAACAGCGTGGTTTCGTTGTGGATCACCAGCGAGGCCGCGATGTCGCGCCCCTCGCGCGAGGCGATCACCAAGAGGATGTTGTCGGGCATGCTCGCCCCGATGCGGCGGAAGAAATCGAGGTTCAGGTAGGGCGTCGAATAGTGCGCCTTGTAGGTGTGGCGGTAGCAGCGGTTGAACAGCACCCAGTCCGCATCCGTCGCCTCGCGTCCGCGCACCCGGCGCAGCGTGACGCCGGCCTGCGCCACCTTGCGCCGCTCGGCGCGGATGTTCTTGCGTTTTTTCTGCTCCAGCGTCGCCAGGAAGTCGTCGAAGGTCTTGTAGCCCTGGTTCAGCCAATGGAACTGCACGCCGCTGCGCAGGAGGAAGCCCGCGTCCTGCAACTGGCGCGCCTGTTCCTCGGGCGGGAACAGCACGTGGGTGGACGAGACCTCGGTCGCGCCCTGCGTCGCCACCAGTACGTCGACCAGGGCCGCGCGGGCGTCGGCGTCGACCGCCATCAGGCGCGGGCCCGCCACCGGCGTGAACGGGATCGCGCTCAGCAGCTTCGGATAGTAATCCACCCCGTGACGATGGTAGGCGTCGGCCCAGGCCCAGTCGAACACGTACTCGCCGTAGGAGTGGCCCTTGACGTACAGGGGCAGGGCGGCGGCCAGCCGCGCATCCTCCCCTTCGCCCTCGTAGAGCGCGATGTACTGCGGCTGCCAACCGGTCTCGGGCGAGGCGCTGCCGGACTCGTGCAGCGCATGCAGGAAGGCATAGGACAGGAAGGGATTCGCGCTCGTCCCTGGCGCGTCCTGCGCCGCCACCAGCGCGTCCCAGCGGGCCTGCCCGATTTCCGAAAGAGAAGAAACGATATGCGTGCGATAATTCAAAATGACATCCGTACAAGGAATTGATGAGCTGCGGCCCCGTCGGCCTCACTGCGGCCATCCCGGCGCCGGCTGGCACATGAAAGACTCAGCAATGAACAAACGATTCTTCAATCTCTATACGCACCACTTCGCCCGCGTCGCCGTCGCCATCCCGCGCTGCCGCATCGCCGACCCGGCATTCAACGTCGAGCAGACCCTGAGTCTTGCGCGCCAGGCCGCCGACGGCGGCGCCGTGCTGGTCGCCTTCCCCGAGCTGGGCCTGTCCGCCTACAGCTGCGAAGACCTGTTCCACCAGCGCGCGCTGCTCGACGGCTGCCTCGATGGCCTGGCGAAGATCATCGAGGCCTCGAAGGCCCTGCCGCTGGCGCTGGTGGTCGGCCTGCCGCTGAAGGTCAACCACCAGCTCTTCAACTGCGCGGCCGTGGTCGCGAATGGGCGGGTACTGGGCGTGGTGCCCAAGAGTTTCCTGCCTAATTATGGCGAGTTTTACGAATCCCGGCAGTTCAGCGCCGCCGATTGCGCGGCGGTCGACCAAATAGACCTGTTCGGCGCCACCGTTCCCTTCGGGCCGAACCTGCTGTTCGAGGTCGAGAACCTGCCGCTGTTCCGTTTCCATGTCGAGATCTGCGAGGACGTCTGGGTGCCGATTCCGCCATCCTCGTTCGCGGCGATGGCCGGCGCCACGGTGCTGGTCAACCTGTCGGCCTCGAACGTCGTGGTGGGCAAGAGCGGTTACCGCCACCAGCTGGTCAGCCAGCAGTCCGCGCGCTGCCTGGCGGCCTACCTGTACACCTCGGCCGGGCGCGGCGAGTCGACCAACGACATGGCCTGGGACGGCCAGTCGCTGATCTACGAGAAGGGCGACCTGCTGGCCGAGTCGGAACGCTTCAGCGACGACTCGCACGTGATCTTCGCCGACGTCGACCTGGACCGCCTGTCGAACGAGCGCATGCACGCCACCACCTTCGCGCAGTCGGTGCGCCGCCATGCGGACGAGGTGGCGAAGTTCCGCCTGGTGCAGTTCGGGCTCGACCTGCCGCTGGAGCGCGACATGCCCTTGCAGCGTACCGTCGAGCGCTTCCCCTACGTGCCGGCCGACGCGGCGCGCCGCGACGAGCGCTGCCTTGAAGTCTACAACATCCAGGTGCAGGCCCTGATCCAGCGCCTGTCCAGCACCGGCATCAAGAAGGTGGTCATCGGCGTCTCGGGCGGCCTCGATTCGACCCATGCGCTGCTGGTCTGCGCCAGGGCCATGGACCGTCTCGGCCTGCCGCGCACCAACATCCTGGCCTATACCATGCCGGGCTTCGCCACCAGCGAACGCACCCTGAAGCAGGCCAACGACCTGATGGCGGCGGTGGGCTGCAGCGCCCAGCTGATCGACATCCGTCCGAGCTGCATCCAGATGCTCAAGGACCTCGGCCACCCCTATGTGGAGGGCAAGGCGGAATACGACATCACCTTCGAGAACGTGCAGGCCGGCGAGCGCACCAACCACCTGTTCCGCCTCGCGAACTTCCACAACGGGATCGTGATCGGCACCGGGGACCTGTCCGAGCTGGCGCTGGGCTGGTGCACCTACGGCGTGGGCGACCACATGTCGCACTACAACGTGAACGCGAGCGTGCCCAAGACCCTGATCTCCTACCTGGTGCGCTGGGTGGCCGAGACCGGGGCGGTGGTGGAGAATGGCGCCGACGTCCTTCTCAAGATCCTGGACACCGAGATCAGCCCCGAGCTGGTGCCGGGTGGCGACAAGGACGGCAAGCCGGCCCAGATCACCGAGAACACCATCGGGCCGTATGAACTGCAGGACTTCAACCTGTATTACACGCTGCGCTATGGCTTCAAGCCGAGCAAGGTGGCCTTCCTTTCCTGGAGCGCCTGGCACGACCGCGAGCAGGGCCGCTGGCCGAACGCGGCCAACGTGCGCAACCAGTACGAGCTGGCGGCGATCAAGAAGAACCTGGGGATCTTCCTGTGGCGCTTCTTCAAGACCAGCCAGTTCAAGCGCACCTGCGTGCCGAACGGGCCGAAGGTCGGCAACGGCGGCTCGCTGTCGCCGCGCGGCGACTGGCGCGCGCCCTCGGATTCCGAAGCCACCGTGTGGATGGATGACCTGAACAACATTCCCGACTAAATCCTGAAAAGCGAGAGACAAAGCATGAAACAGATTACCTGCGTGATCAAACCCTTCAAGCTCGACGAAGTGCGCGAGGCGCTGGCCGAAGTGAACGTCACCGGCCTGACGGTCACCGAAGTGAAGGGCTTCGGCCGCCAGAAGGGCCATACCGAGCTGTATCGCGGCGCCGAGTACGTGGTCGACTTCCTGCCCAAGGTGAAGATCGAGGTGGTGGTCGACGACGGCATGGCCGAGGGGGTGGTGGACGCCATCATCAAGGCGGCCCGCACCGGCAAGATCGGCGACGGCAAGATCTTCGTGCAGAACGTCGAGCAGGTGATCCGCATCCGCACCGGCGAGACCGGGCCGGACGCCGTCTGAGCGCGCTGGCGGACGGGGCCGCCATGTAGGCGCAGTCTGGCGTTAGCAGGAGCCGGGCTGGTGCTCGGATGGCTGTAAAGATGAGTTATGATGCATAAAACATTGTCTAAATGGCATTGATTGATGCTTGGCTCTTCTATGACAACAGTTACCGAGACCACCATGAGTGACCTGGAGAAAATTCATACCGGCATTCCCGAGCTCGACCTCGTCCTGCGCGGCGGTCTGCCGAAACAGCGCATCCACCTGATCGAGGGACGGCCGGGCACCGGCAAGACGACGATTGGCCTGCGCTTCCTGATCGACGGCGCCGAGAAGGGCGAGTCCTGCCTGTATATATCGCTTTCAGAGACGGTGGAGGAACTGCGCGCCACCGCCGGGAGCCACGACTGGTCGCTGGACGGCATCGTCCTGCGCGAAGTCGTGCCGGCCGAAGCCCAGCTGGAGCGCCAGCAAAGCGTGCTGTTTCCGACGGAAGCCGAGTTGAGCCAGACCATCGACGCCATCTGCGACGCCGTCCGCGAGAGCGGACCATCGCGCCTCGTGATCGATTCGATGTCCGAACTGCGCATGGTCGCCAACGACCCGATGCGCTACCGCCGCCAGATCGTCGCGCTCAAGCGCTTCCTGCTGACGCAGGCATGCACCACGCTGGTGATGGACGACCTGACCGACGAGCCGCGCCAGTTCGACCTGCAGGGTACCGTGCACGGCGTGATCACGCTCGACCAGCGCGAGCGCGAATTCGGCGCGGCGCGCCGGCGCCTGCGGGTGGTCAAGATGCGCGGCGCCGAGTTCCAGAGCGGCTGGCACGACTTCGCCATCACGGCGCGCGAGGTCTACGTGTTCCCCAGCCTGATCGCGGAAGAACACCAGGCGCAGCGCACCCGGGAAGCCATCACCAGCGAGGTGGCGGGACTGGACGCGATGCTGTGCGGCGGTCTGGTGCGCGGCACCTCGGCGATGATCCTCGGGCCGACCGGCGCCGGCAAGTCCTCGCTGGCGCTGCAGTACGCCAACGTGGCGGCCGCACGCGGCGAGCACGTCGCCTACTTCGCCTTCGACGAGACCAAGGACACGCTGCTGGACCGCGCCAACGGCCTGTCGATGAAGGCCGCCGGCGCCATCGATGCCGGCCTGGTGTACTGGGAACGGATCAATCCGTCGCGCATCACGCCGGGCGAGTTCATCTGGAAAGTGCGGCGCCAGGTGGAAGACCATGCCGCCGCGGTGGTGGTGATCGACAGCCTGAACTCCTACCTCGAGACCATGCACGAGGAAGCGGCGCTGATGCTGCAGATGCACGAGCTGCTCAGCTATCTGTCGAACCAGGGCGTGCTGACCCTCTTGATCGTCGGTGAGGCCGGCCTGTTGCAGGACGTGCGCGACACGCTCGACGTCGGCTTCATCAGCGATACCGTGATCCTGCTGCGCTACTTCGAAGCCGAAGGCGAGGTGCGCAAGGCGATATCGGTGGTCAAGAAACGCCCCGGCCGCCACGAAACCAGCATCCGCGAGTTCTCCCTGACCAGCGCCGGGGTGGCGGTGGGCGAGCGGCTGGAGGATTTCCAGGGCGTGCTGACCGGCGTGCCGCGCGTGAGCGGGCACGGCGCCGCGGGCCATGACTGACCCGCGCAAGCCCGGCTGGAACGTGGTCGCGGCGGTGTGCGCCCCGTTCGGGCAGGACGGCGCCGCGCTGGGAACCTTGCTCGAAGAGTGGGGCGCGCAGGTGCGCC
>DAMCRY010000274.1:0-5681 GCA_032115075.1 Massilia sp. | reverse complement strand
CCTTAAGCCTAGAATTATGGCTCAGGACTGTCTACGAAACCGTAGTCGATTCATATCTTGCTAAATCAAATACTTATAGCGTGGTTCATTATTGCTTTCTCTCAGTTTGTATTTCAATAAATAAACTGGGGGTAGTTTGAAAAATTTCCTGAAACAGATAGGCACCTTGGTGGTGGCTGGAAGCATGGTCGTTGCAAGTGCAGCGCACGCAGGGATCGTCACCAATGGTGGTTTTGAAAGCGGCGGGTTCGACGGGTGGCAGCAGATCGGTTCGACCGAGCTGGACTTCGTGGCCGACGATCCGAATTATGTGCACAGCGGAGAGTACTCGGCATTCTTTGGCGCGTTTGGCGGCTATGGTGGTATTTCCCAATCGATTCAGACGACGGCTGGTCAGACTTACTCGCTGAAGTTCTCGCTCAGCAATTTGGGCGGTAGCGAATTCAACTCCGACACCATCTCCTCGTTCAAGCTCTCCATCGGTGATGGTCTCGAGCCTGCCGTTGTACTCGACAGTAGACTGGCTACCCTGGCAACGTTTTACGACATTTCCTTCGTTGCCAGCTCCAATCTCACCAGTCTGGCGTTTTCCTTCCGCCACGACGAGACCAATTGGGTACTCGATGACGTGTCGGTAAACGTGGCGGACGATCCCGCGTCGGTCCCAGAACCCGGCACACTGGCATTACTGGCCGGCGCCCTCGCTGCCTTGCGTCTCACGCGCGCGCGCCGGGCCGGGCCGGGCCGGGGCGCATGATGGCAGTCTTCGTCAACAGCACTCTCGACCCGGATGCCCGCCGTATCGACATCGGCGCGGCTCCAGCGAACCAGACCGGCGCCGGGGGACAATGGGTCAACGCCTGGTCGCGCGCCGGAGTCATCGCGCAGCAAAAGGCGAACCTGGCAAGCCTGACCGAATCCTGGTCGGCCATCAAATACACCGATCTTCTGCCGACTTCGCTGGCGGGCGGCGACATGTTTGCAGGCGACCTCGGTGTCAGTGGGCAGTCGGCAGCAACCTCCACCGTCAAGCAGGAGATCGATGGCGCGGAGGGCTTGCGTTTCGTCCTGGCGGAAGCTGCATCGGCAGTGTCGATCAGCTTATCGTCGTTCTTTGCGGGCGACGACCGTACCGCCTACGACGAGGGCGCGCGCGTGCGCCTGTTCGATGCCGCCGGCATGCTCGTGGGAGAGTCCTTCGTCAAAGCTTCGTTTACCTCCGGCACGCAGTTGGTCCAGCTCGGCTCCACCATTTCTTTCCATTCGGTCGAAATCAGCGCCGGCGCGCTGCGGGCCGATGGCAGCTTCTCGTACGGCGGCTACCTGAACAGCGATGGATCCTTCGGCAGCGACATCTATGCGGACAGCGGCAAGGTCAAGCACGGTAGCGATTTCCTGCTGGACGCGGTCTCTTTCCAGATAGCCCGCCCGGTGGCGCGCGACGACGCGTTCGCCCTCGACGAAGACGCGGGCTTGCTGCACTTCCCGAGCGTATTGGCCAATGACAGCGCTCCCGATGCAGCGGTCCTGGGCGTCGTACTCCTGGCAGGCCCGGCGCACGGAACGCTGACGCTCGATGCGAACGGCAGCTTCAGCTACCAGCCCGCTGCCGACTACCACGGCAGCGACAGCTTCACCTACCGTGCATTCAACGGCAAGGATTACTCCGCCCCGGCGACGGTCCAGCTGACGATCGCCCCGGTGAATGATGCGCCGGTCGCCGTGACCGACACCGCCAGCCTGGACGAAGACAGCAGTGTCCTGATCGACGTCCTCGCCAACGACAGCCCGGGTCCCGTCAACGAGAGCGGACAACAGTTGCGGCTTACTTCCGCCCAGGCGGCGCACGGCACCGTCTCGATTACGGCGACCGGACAGTTGCTGTATGTTCCAAACGCAAACTTCTTCGGTGCCGACCAGATCGACTACGTCGTGACCGACAATGGGACGACCCACAGTAGTTCCGCGCCCATGTCCGCATCGGGACGCGTGCAGGTGTCCGTCACAGGCGTCAACGATGCGCCAGTGGCCGCCAACGACCATCTCGTCACCGATGAAGACGCCGCCATCAGCGGCAATGTGCTCAGCGGTATCAACGGCGGCCGCGATACCGACCTGGATGCTCAGGAACGTGCTCACGGGCGCGCACCTGGCCTCGGTCGAGGTGGAAGCGTACGCCCGCGGCAGTGCGAGCCCGCGCCTGGTCGACGAATACATCTTCAAGGAGGTGGTCTTCACCCGCCACGACAGCACGGGCGTGAGCGACAACCTGCTCGGCCTGACCTTCGCATCGTCCACCCATGGACACCAGAACTACGATGCCCAGGGCCGTGCCACGGATTGGGCCGGTGCTGGCTACAGCGTTGACCCCAGCGTCACGATCGTGGCGCCGGTGCCCCATGGAGATTTGCCGTTCGCATAGGATCGGCGCGAAGCCCCCAAAGGCGGCGTCTCCGGACGCCGCTTTTTGCATGCCCGACGTGCTCAAGCATCCATTACCCGCTCGACCGGCGCCGCTTCCTGGACCTTGATCTGTCCGCGGCTGATGCTGTCACCGTCGTTGCGGCGCAGGCGCCAGAAGATCGCCGAGGACACTAGCGTCATCACCGCGAGCGTCGCAAAGCCGTGATGCAGCGCCTGCGACACCGCTTCGCGGTTGTCCTGCGCCACCGGCCCCAGGAACCAGGCCGTCACGATCGATCCCGCCGCCAGGCCGAAGCTCATCGACAGCTGCTGGAAGGAGCTCGCCATCGTGCTGGCCATGCTCGAATCCTGCGGCTCGACGTCCGCATAGGCCAGGGTGTTCATGCTCGAGAACTGCAGCGAATTGAAGAAGCCCTGCGCCAGGCTGATCGCCACGATGACGTAGAAGGGCGTGCCCGGACCAACCAGGGTGAACAGGGCGATCGTCAGCCCGATGCAGACCGTGTTCGCGGTGAGGATCTGGCGGTAGCCGAAGCGCGCCAGCAGTTTCGGGGCGAACATCTTCATGCACATCGCCGCCGCCGCGGTCGGCATCATCAGCAGGCCCGACTGCCAGGCCGGCAGGCCAAGGCCGAGCTGGTACAGCAGCGGCAGCAGGAAGGGCAGGCCACCCACGCCCAGGCGGGTGAAGAAGCCGCCGGCCACCGAGATGCGGAAGGTCCTCACCTTGAACAGCGACAGGCGCAGAAGCGGATGCTTGATGCGGAAGGCATGCCAGACATACGTTCCCAGCAGCGCCAGGGACACCGCCAGCAGGGCGCCGGCCGTCAGCGCATCGAGCGTGTGCTCGCCGAACACTTCCAGCAGCCAGGACAGGATCGCCGTGCCGCTGCTGAACAGGATCAGGCCGATAATGTCGAGCGGCCGCTTTTCGTGTCCCTGGTAGTCCGGCATGTGTTTCCAGACCAGGTACAGCGCGGCCAGTCCCACCGGCACGTTGACGAAAAAGATCACGCGCCACGAGGTCCAGTGGACGATCAGTCCGCCGATCGTCGGCCCCAGCAGCGGTCCGATGAGGGCGGGAATGATCACGAAGTTCATCGCCCCCAGCAATTCGTTCTTGGGGAAGGTGCGCACGATGGCCAGCCGTCCCACCGGCATCATCATCGCTCCGCCCAGTCCCTGCAGCAGGCGCGCGGCCGTCATCATGTGCGCGTTCAGCGACAGGCCGCATAGCACGGAGGCGACGGTGAAGATGGAGATGGCGGTGAAGAATACGCGCCGCGTGCCGAACCGGTCCGCCATCCAGCCGCTGACCGGGATGCCGACCGCCAGGCCGAGGATATAGCTGGTGACCACCGATTTCAGGCTCAGCGGCGTAACCTGCAGGCTGGCCGCGATGCTGGGAATGGCGGTGTTGACGATCGTGGCGTCGAGCTGCTCCATGAACAGGGCAGTCGCAACGAGCCACGGCAGGTAGCGCTTGATCGTGCTGGGATCGGTCAATCGGGCCTCATGAACACGGCGGGCCGGGGCGCCCGCCCTGGCCCGATTGTGTCATAAATCACCGCGGGGCCTCGCCCCGCAGCCTGTCAGAAGCGGTAGGCCGCCTTGACGACGACCCAGTTCGCGCCCGCATTCGGGCGCTTGATGCTGGCGTTCGAATAATGCTGGAACTTCAGGCTGTAGTCCCATTTCGCCGTGGTGTAGCCCACGCCGATGTGGTCGCCGAACTGGAAGGCGGTCGACAGTTCCTTGTCCTCGTTCTTGTACAGCGTGGACAGCAGGTTGACGCCGATGCCGACTTCGCCATACAGGCCGAGCTTGTTGTCGTTCTGGTAGCGCAGCACCGGCGTGAAGCCGAGCACCGCGATGTTCTTGTGGCGGCCGGGGACGTTCTGGTAGGCGCTCAGGCGCCACAGGGCCAGATTGGTTTCCCAGTAGCCCGACAGGTGGCGGCCGTTCGAGGCGAACCAGCGGCTGTCCCAGTCCTTCTGCACGGCCACGCGCAGCATCTTCTGTTCCGGGTTGGTGCCGAATTCGAGCGAGGCGGAATCGACGAAACCGTCGGCTGCGTGGCCAGCCTGGGCGAACAGCAGGGCGGCGGCGGCGCTCAGACCGACGGCAAGTGTTTGAAATTTAGGCATGTTTCGCTTTCTTGGCAGGGCATACATATTGTGCGATGCACTATTGTACTAGCGAGAACAATCTTTCGCCGGATGCCACGTTGCGGTGCGCCGACGGTATGATAGACGCCCCTCAGAACGCAACTCTTATCCTTCTCGCATGACCGAACCGACCAGCACCCCCCTGTACCCGCTCGCCGCCCCCACGCAGCAGCAGGTGACCCCAACCGTCCTGCCGCCCGATCCCGTGGCGGAGCACATCGCGCAGCACCTCGGGCGGATCGATACCGTGTTCCACGACACGATCGCCGACCCGGTGCAGGTCGACATCCACGTGGTGCCCGCCAACGAACGTACGCCCTTCCTGCGCCTGGTGACCTCGGGCATGAGCAGCCGCCCGATGACCGTGCCGGAGGGCGCGCCGCCCTTCGCCGAACTGATGATGGCCTTGCCGAGCGACTGGAAACTGGACGAGCAATCGGCGCAGGACGAACGCTGGTACTGGCCGGTCGCCCTGCTGCGCCACCTGGCGCACTACCCGCACCAGCATGCGACCTGGCTCGGCCTCGGCCACACGGTGCCGAACGGCGCCCCGCCCAAGCCGTACGCCAAGGGCGTCGAGTTCACCGGCGCCATCCTGCTGCCGCCGGCCTCGGCGCCGGACGCCTTCGCCTCGCTCGAGCACGACGGCAGGGACATCTACTTCCACTGCGTCGTGCCGCTCTACGACGCCGAGCTGCAGCTGGTGCGCCGCAAGGGCTTCCCGGCGCTGCTGGACGGCTTCAACGACAAGGGCGTGACCGACCTCGTCGTCCCCGGCCGCAAGAACACCGCCAAGAAATTCCTCGGCCTGTTCTGATGACGACCATCGCCTTCCTCGGTATCGGCCTGATGGGTGCCCCGATGGCGGCGCGCCTGGCCCAGGCCGGCTTCGCCGTGCGCGCGTGGAACCGGACTTTCGCCAAGGCCGAGGCGCTGCGTGCCAGCGGGGTGGACCCGGTGGCGGAGCTGGCCCAGGCGGTGCAGGGCGCCCAGGTCGTCATTTCCATGCTCGAGGCCGGCCCGGTGGTGGGCGAGGTGGTCGCCGCCGCGCTGCCTGCGCTCGCGCCCGGTACGTTGTGGATCGACATG
>DAMCRY010000273.1:0-5696 GCA_032115075.1 Massilia sp. | reverse complement strand
CACGTAGACGCAGGCCAGCCAGGTCGCGGCCCAGCCGGCGTTCGGGGCCAGGCCGCCCGGCGCGCGCCAGAAATGGAGGATCGGTTCGGCGAGCAGGGCCGGACGCTCCACCAGCAGCAGGCCGCAGAACATCAGCGCCACGCCCAGCGCATGCGCATAGCGCAGATACAGGGCGAAGGACTGCCGGCGGAACCAGGCGCGCCGGCTGCGCAGCAGGAGGAAGAACGGACGCTCAGCCGCCATCCCGGCTTCCCTGCCGCCCGTCCCCCATCAGGCCGCGGCTTCGGCGGCGGCGAAGCGCCGGCTCAGGCGCCACATCCCGAAGCTGAGCGCCACGCCGATCGCGGCGCCGCAGGCCAGCTTGAGGGCGCTGCCGAACAGCAGCGGCGCCACCAGGCCCGAGACCAGGGCGAAGGACATCATCTGGATGAAGCCGACCATCGAGGCCGCCAGGCCGCGGTTGTGCGGGAACAGGCCCATGGCCGTGAGCTGGATGCCCGGCATGGCCACGGCCAGGCCGAAGGTGAACACGGCCAGCGGCAGCACCGCCCACGGCACGCTGGCCGCGAACAGGATGTTGTAGCCGACGTTCAGCACCGAGGCCACCGCCATCACGCCGTAGCCGATCCACAGCAGGCGGCCCGGCGGCGCCTTCGTCGCGCGCTTGCCGCCCCAGGCCGAGCCGACCACCATGCCGCCGATCAGCGGGATGAACATCCAGGCGAAGGCCGTCTCCGGCAGGCCGAGGATCTCCATCACGAAGTTGGCGGCCGCGCCGATGTACAGCGACAGGCCGCCGAACACCAGGCCCAGGGCCAGCGAGAGCATCAGGAACTGCGGATTGCGCAGCACCATCAGGTAGTTGCGGGCGATGGTCCCGGGGTGGAAGGCCTGGCGCTTCTCGCGCGGCAGGCTCTCGGGCAGCATGCGCGCGACCACCAGGATCATGGCCGCGCCGAACAGCGCCAGGAACACGAAGTTGGCGCGCCAGCCGAAGGTCACGTGCAGCCAGCCGCCCAGCACCGGCGCGATCGCCGGCGCCAGTCCGAACACCATCAGGATGTGCGACATCATCTTCTGCGCCTGGGCGCCGGAGAAGCGGTCCTGCACGATGGCCTGGCCGATCACCGAGCCGGCGCCCGCCGACAGTCCCTGCAGGGCGCGGAAGAACAGCAGCCAGCCGAAGGTCGGGGCCCAGGCGGCCCCGATCGAGGACAGCGTGTACAGGCTCAGGGCGCAGAGGATCACCGGACGGCGGCCGAAGGAATCGGACAGCGTCCCGTAGAACAGCATCATGAAGGCGAAGGTGAACAGGAAGACGCTGAGCGTCTGCTGCACCGCTACGGGCCCGACTCCGAATTCGGCGCCGATGGCCGGCATCGACGGCAGGTAGGTGTCGATGGCGAGGGCCCCGATCATGCCGAGGCAGGCCAGGATGGTGGTAAGAAGTCGTTGCATGGGAGTACCCGAGAAATAACTGGGCACTGCCCGATGGCAGTGCCTGGAAAGCCTCTGAGGCACTGCCATCGGACAGTGCCTGGAAAGCTTCTCCGGCACTGCGACACGCAAGCGTCCGGGGGACGGGATTGTACTGGATTTCATGCGAACGCTCCGGCGCCCCCCTCGTTTGACCGACCTGGCTGACCTGGCAGACCTGGCCGACCTGGCTGGCATGGCCCCGGGATCAGCGCACAGAGGCCCCGAAGCGGTCGAAGCGCGGCATCCAGTTGCCCTGGTAGTCGGCCGACACCAGGATGCGCTCCGCGCGCCCGATCAGGAGGTGGCGCGGCACGAAGCCGATGTAGCGCGAATCGCCGCTGTTGTCGCGGTTATCACCCAGCATCAGGTAGGCGTCCGGCGGCACCGTCACCGGACCGAAGTCGCGCAGCGCCGCGCGTTGCGGCATCACCTGGATGCGGTGGCTGCGGCCGTCCACCACCTCGGTGTAGCGCTGCGCATCCATCGGCCCTTCCGGCGCGGTCTCGCGCGCGTTTTCGTTCGGCGTGTAGTCCGACATGACGCCGTTGATCACCAGCCGCTCGTCGCGCATCTCGACCCGGTCGCCCGGCAGCGCCAGCACCCGCTTGATCAGGCGGGTGCCGTCCGCCGGCGAGGCGAAGGTCACCACGTCGCCGCGCCGCGGTTCGCCGGTGCGCGCCAGCACCACGTCGGTGAGCGGCACCTTGACGTTGTACGCCAGCCGGTTCACGAAGACCACGTCGCCTTCCAGCAGGTTGGGCCGCATGGAGGCGCTCGGAATCGGGTTCCAGTCGGCGACCGCGGTGCGGAAGACGCCGAACAGCAGCATGAACAGCAGGAAGCCCTTGTTGGCGCGCACGAACGCTTTCATCGGTCAGCCCTTTCTCTTGTGGTGATTGGCGATGAGGACGTTATACGCGGCCGGGACGGGGCCAGGCTTTGGCGATGCTTAAATGTCAAAAGCGACGCAAATGCGGCAGGTGTAACGGGCTTGTCATATTGGCCAACTACACTGCCCCGGCCAAGACTACGACGCAGACCCATGGACATGAAAAGCACCCTCGCCGACGGCGGCGCCTTCCTGAACCGGGAACTGTCGCTGCTCGAATTCAACCGGCGCGTGCTGGCCCAGGCCGAAGACCCGGCCATCCCGCTGCTCGAACGCCTGCGCTTCCTGACCATCGTGTCGGGCAACCTCGACGAGTTCTTCGAGGTGCGCGTGGCCAGCCTGCTGGCCCAGCACCAGATGGAGGCCGGCCACGACGGCATCCCGCACGCGCTGGCCAGCACCCTGGAACGCGCCAGCCTCGAGTGCCGCCAGCTGATCGACCGCCAGTACCGCCTGTTCAACCACGAGATCCTGCCGCGCCTGTCCGAGAACGGCATCCACATGCTGCGCCGGAGCGAGCGCAACGCCGCCCAGCGCGCCTGGGTCAAGGGCTTCTTTGACCGCGAGGTGCGCCCGCTGCTCACGCCGATCGGCCTGGACCCCGCCCACCCCTTCCCGCGCGTGGTCAACAAGAGCCTGAACTTCATCGTCGAACTGGCCGGCAAGGACGCCTTCGGGCGCGGCACCGGGATCGCGATCATGAAGGCGCCGCGCGTGCTGCCGCGCGTGATCCGCCTGCCCGACGAACTCTCGGACAAGAAGGGCGCCTCCTACTGCCTGCTGTCCTCGGTGATCCAGGCCCACATGGCCGACCTGTTCACCGGCCGCGAAGTGGTGTCGTACTCGCAGTTCCGCGTCACCCGCAACAGCGACCTGTGGGTCGACGAGGACGAGGTCAAGAACCTGCGCCAGGCCCTGCAGAGCGAACTGCACAGCCGCCACTACGGCTTCGCGGTGCGCCTCGAGGTCGGCCGTTCCTGCCCGCCGCACCTGGCCAACTTCCTGCTGGAGCAGTTCGACATCGACCGCTCGCGCCTGTTCGCGGTCGACGGCCCGGTCAACCTCGGGCGCATGCTGGAGATCGTCAACACCAACGACAAGCCGGAGCTGAAGTACGCGCCCTTCACCGCGGGCTTTCCGCCCAAGGCCGCCGGGCCCGACATCTTCGCCGCCTTGCGCAGGCAGGACCTGCTGCTGCACCATCCTTTCGAATCGTTCCAGCCGGTGATCGACTTCATCCAGTCGGCGGCGAGCGACCCGTGCGTGGCGGCGATCAAGCAGACCATCTACCGCGCCGGCATGAACTCGGACCTGATGGAAGCCCTGATCGGCGCCGCGCGGCGCGGCAAGGAGGTCACCGTCATCGTCGAACTGATGGCGCGCTTCGACGAGGAGGCCAACATCAACTGGGCCGAGCGCCTGGAACAGGCCGGCGCCCAGGTGGTCTACGGCGTGGTGGGCCTGAAGACCCACGCCAAGCTGGCCCTGGTGCTGCGCCGCGAGGAAAACGGCCTGCGGCGCTACGCCCACCTCGGCACCGGCAACTACAACTCGACCACCGCCAAGTTCTACACCGACTTCGGCCTGCTCACCTGCGACGACGAGATCACGGCCGACGTCAACGAGGTCTTCATCCACCTCACCAGCCTGACCCGGCCCAAGCAGCTCACCAGCCTGTGGCTGGCGCCGTTCTCGCTGCAGAAGGAAGTGGTGCGCGCCATCCGCGAGGAAGCCGCGATCGCGCGCAACAAGCGCCCGGCGCGCATCATCGCGAAGATGAACTCCCTCACCGACGAATCGGTCATCAGGGCGCTCTACGAAGCGTCGGACGCCGGCGTGCGCATCGACCTGATCGTGCGCGGCGCCTGCGCGCTGCGGCCCGGCGTGCCCGGCCTGTCCGAGAACATCAGGGTGCGCTCGATCGTCGGACGCTTCCTGGAGCACACCCGCGTCTTCTACTTCCGCAACGACCTGAAGCACGACGTCTACCTCGCCAGCGCGGACTGGATGAACCGGAACCTGTTCCGGCGGGTCGAAGTGGCGGTGCCGGTCCGCTCGCCGGCCCTGAAGCGCCGCGTGCTGCGCGAGGGACTCCACCCCTACCTGAAGGACAACGCCGACGCCTGGGAGCTGGGCAGCGACGGCCACTACCGGCGCAAGAAGACGCGCAAGGGCCAGAAGGCCGTCAGCGCGCAGCAGACCCTGATGGAGACGCTCGGCGCGGGCCTCCATCCCAACAAGGAGAACGATCATGGACCTGATCCTGTGGCGCCACGCCGAGGCTGAACCCGCCGAGGAGGAAGACAAGGACCTGCAGCGCGCGCTGACGCTCAAGGGCAGGCGCCACGCGGCGCGCGTCGGCGCCTGGCTGCACCGCCAGCTGCCGGACGACGTGCGGGTGCTGAGCAGTCCGGCGAAGCGCTGCGTCCAGACCGTGGAGGCGCTGGGGCGCAACTACAAGCTGCTCGAGGCGCTGTCGACCGACTCCAGCGCCGAGGCCATCGTCGCGGCCTGCGGCTGGCCGGAGCACCGCCAGCCGGCCCTGGTGGTGGGGCACCAGCCGCTGCTCGGACAGGTGGCGTCGCTGGTGCTGTGCGGCGGCAGGCAGGACTGGCGGATCCGCAAGGCCGGGGTGTTCTGGATCACGCACAAGAACAGCGACGGGCTACCCTACGTGAAGCTGGTGGTCGGGCCGGATTTCATCGGGCAGCTCAGGTAGGGTGGCCGGCTCCACCCGGCCGGGCTGGCCGAACGCGCGGAACGGTATCAGGCCACGCGGGCCAGGAAGGACACCCCGACCTCGCCCCACGCGCCCTCTTCCTTCTCCAGCCACGGCGCCAGCGTCGGATGCTTCTCCAGCAGTTCGGCCGGCAGCTCGATCTCGATGCGCGTGCCCTCCATGCGCGGTTTCATGCGCAGCTTCACCCCGCCCAGATCGGCGTCGGCCCGCGCATGCATGCACACCACCGCCATGCGCAGCGCCAGCACGGCGCGCGCCAGGCCGGCATCGTCCAGCGACTCCCGGATCTTGCGCAGGTTGCCCTTCTGTCCCAGCACCAGGGTGCGCATCAGGCGCTGCTCGCGCGTGGTGAAGCCCGGCAGGTCGGCGTGTTCGACGATGTAGGCGCCGTGCTTGTGCGCTCCCGTCATCGAGACCGCCTGGCCGACCTCGTGCAGCATGGCGCTCCAGCACAGGTGGGGATGGCTGGCCTCGCCCGGCTCCAGCTTTTCGACCAGCTGCGAGGCGATGCTGGCGGTGCGCAGCGCGCGCTGGCTGTCGACGCCGAAGCGGCGCATGCAGGCGCGGATGGCGGCGTCGCGGCGGTCG
>DAMCRY010000272.1:0-5712 GCA_032115075.1 Massilia sp. | reverse complement strand
GCGCTGCCGGCGCCGTCGGCGGTGGCGCGCCAGGCCCGCAGCTGCTGCGCCACGTCCTCGCGGCTGCTTTCCTGCTCGTCGACCACCAGCACGCGCAGGCCCTCCAGGGTGTGCTGGCGGTGGGCGGGCGAGGCTGGCGAATCGGGATCGACCCGGCGCTTGTCGAAGCTCACCGTGAACCAGAAGATCGAACCCTGCTTCGGTGCGTTGTCGACGCCGATGGCGCCTTTCATGAGCTCGACCAGCTGCTTGGAGATCGCCAGCCCCAGGCCGGTGCCGCCGTAGCGCCGCGTGGTGGAATCGTCGGCCTGCGAGAAGGCTTCGAACAGGCGCGCGCGCGCCTCGCGCGAGATGCCGATGCCGGTGTCGTGCACCTCGAAGCGCAGCATCACCGATTGGGTGTCCTCGCCGGCCACGCGCACGCGCGCCAGGATCCGGCCCTGCTCGGTGAACTTGATGGCGTTGCCGAGCAGGTTGGCCATGATCTGGCGCAGCCGGTTCGGGTCGCCGCAGATCGCCACCGGGATGTCGTTGGCGATGTCGAAGTCGAAGCCGATGCCCTTGGCCGCTGCCTGCGGGGTGTAGACGTTGTGGATGTCGTCGAGCAGGTCCCACAGGTTGAAGTTGATGTACTCGATGGTCAGCTTGCCGGCCTCGATCTTCGAGAAGTCGAGGATGTCGTTGATGATCACCAGCAGGTGTTCGCCCGAGCGCTTGACCAGGGTGGTGTAGTTGCGCTGCGCCTCGGTGAGCTGGGTCGCCAGCAGCATCTCGGTCATGCCGAGCACGCCGTTCATCGGGGTGCGGATCTCGTGGCTCATGGTGGCGAGGAAGGCGCTCTTGGCGCGGCTCGCGGCCTCGGCGGCGTTCTTGGCCTTTTCCAGCTGCTCGGTGCGCACGCCGACCTGGCGTTCCAGCTCGTCGCGATGGTGCAGCAGCGCCGCGCCGCGGTCCTCGATCTGGGCCATCATGGTGTTGAAGCTGTCGATCAGCTGGCCCAGCTCGTCGGTGCGCTGGTGGGGAATGCGCAGGCTGTAGTTCTGGCTGCTGGAGACCTTCTGGGCGGCCTGGATCAGCTTCGTCACCGGCTCGGCGATGCTGCGCTTGAAGCGGCCCGCCATCGCCACCGACACCAGCAGCGAGGCCAGCATCGCCAGTCCCATCACGGCCAGGCCGGCCAGGACGTCGATCCAGGTGGCGACCAGGTCGGTCTCGATCATCACCACGCCCACCTGCAACTCGCCGTCGCGTACCGGCCGGTACAGGCGCATGCTGCGCGACAGCAGGCGCCGGCCCTGGGCGTTGGCGGCGGCGAGGGCGGTCGCGTCGACGCTGTCGAGCGCTTCGGCTTCCCAGTCGCCGTCGGACGGATAGTGGGCGAAGGGCTGGCCGTGGCGGTCGTACAGCACGGCGGCCGAGATGTCGGGCTTGGCCGACAGGGCCGACAGGGCGGCGACCGCCCGGCGGCGGTCGCGCAGCACCAGGTGGTCGGCGCTGGACGCACCGATCACCTGGGCGAAGGTCGCCAGCTGCATCGCCTCGTCCTTGCGGTGGTTGGCCACCGAGGTTGCCGCGAAGGCGACGAACACGCAGGCCAGCGCGGTCGCGGTCGACAGCAGCGAGATGATGGTCAGCTTCTGGTTCAGGCTGGAACGCTCGAAATTCGGCATGCTGGTCCCGCAGGCACGGCGGAGCAGACCTGCAACGGACGAAGCAGGGCCTCCTTTGCGGAATGCAAATTCCCGCAAGAAAAAAATATACGGTTATGGGGGAAGGGGGCGTTGATGGATATCAACAGGGTGTCCGGGCGGAATTGTGGTGCCACTCGGCATTGATACGCGTGGCGCCACGACATTGGGTTCCGGCCTTCGCCGGAACGACGGTTTCACGGCGAGTGGAAGAAGGGGCCAGCGAAAAGAGAAGGCCAAGAAAAAAGGGACGCCGCAGCGTCCCTTCTCCGTTCAACGCGCCGCCGTCAGCAGCACGTCGCCCGCTTTCCGCCGTAGCGCGCTTCCTGCCGCTCGCGGAAGAACTCCTCGTACGTCATCGGCGTCTGGTCCGGATGGGTGCGTTCCATGTGCGCCAGGTAGGTGTCGTACTCGGGCAGGCCGACCATCAGGCGCATGCTCTGCCCGAGGTACTTGCCTGCCGTCTTGCCGGCGTCGAGCAGGGCGCCGAACATCACTGCACCTGCGCGCCGGAAGCGCCCGGCATCGCGACGTACGGGGTTTCCTTGGCGGTCGGGCCGCCGCTCGAGCGCGAGGCCAGGGCGGTGCGGATGCCGTAGAACAGCACCGCCACCACCACGACCATGAAGAAGCCCGCCAGGGTCGCGTCGACGTAGTCGTTGAAGATGATGCGTTCCATCTCCACCACGGTCTTGGCCGGCGCCAGCACCGTGCCGGCGTCGTGCGCGGCCTGGTACTTGCTGGCGTGGGCCAGGAAGCCGACCTTCGGATCGGACGAGAACACCTTCTGCCAGCCGGCGGTCAGGGTGCAGGCCAGCAGCCAGATGGTCGGCACGATGGTGACCCAGGCGTACTGGGCGCGCTTCATCTTGAACAGCACGACGGTGCCCAGCGTCAGCGCGACGGCGGCCAGCATCTGGTTGGCGATGCCGAACAGAGGCCACAGGGTGTTGATGCCGCCCAGCGGGTCGACCACGCCCTGGTACAGGAAGTAGCCCCAGGCCGCCACGCACAGGCCGGTGGCCAGCAGGTTGGCCGGCAGCGAATCGGTGCGCTTCAGCGACGGGGCGAAGGCGCCCAGCAGGTCCTGCAGCATGAAGCGGCCGGCGCGGGTGCCCGCGTCCACCGCGGTCAGGATGAACAGCGCCTCGAACAGGATCGCGAAGTGGTACCAGAAGGCCATCATGGCCTGGCCGCCGATCACGTTCGACAGGATGTGGGCCATGCCGACCGCCAGGGTCGGGGCGCCGCCGGCGCGCGAGATGATCGAGTGCTCGCCGACGTCCTTGGCCATCTGCTCCAGGGTTTCGGGCGTGATCACGAAGCCCATGTTCGACACGGCGGCCGCAGCCGACTGCGCGGTGGTGCCCAGCACGGCGGCCGGGCTGTTCATGGCGAAGTAGACGCCCGGGTCGATGGTCGACGCGGCCACCAGCGCCATGATGGCGACGAAGGATTCCATCAGCATGCCGCCGTAGCCGATGAAGCGGGCGTGGGTCTCGTTCTCGATCATCTTCGGGGTGGTGCCCGAGGAGATCAGCGCGTGGAAGCCGGACACGGCGCCGCAGGCGATGGTGATGAACAGGAAGGGGAACAGGTTGCCCGACCACACCGGGCCGGTGCCGTCGATGAACTTGGTCACGGCCGGCATGCGCAGGTCAGGGGCGACGATCAGGATGCCGATCGCCAGCGCCACGATGGTGCCGATCTTCAGGAAGGTGGACAGGTAGTCGCGCGGCGCCAGCAGCAGCCAGACCGGGATCACCGAGGCGACGAAGCCGTAGCCGATCAGCATCCAGGTCAGTTCGGTGCCGGTGAAGGTGAACATCGGGCCCCAGGTCGGCGAGTCGTGCACCCACTGGCCGCCGATGATGGCCAGCATCAGCAGCACGAAGCCGATCAGCGAGATCTCGCCGATGCGGCCGACGCGCACATAGCGCGAGTACAGGCCCATGAACAGCGCGATCGGGATGGTCGCCATCACGGTGAACGAGCCCCACGGCGAGCCGGTGAGCGCCTTCACGACGATCAGCGCCAGCACGGCCAGGATGATCACCATGATCATGAAGGTGCCCAGCAGCGCGATCAGGCCGGGGATCTCGCCCATCTCGGACTTGATCAGGTCGCCCAGGGAGCGGCCGTCGCGGCGGGTCGACATGAACAGCACGATGAAGTCCTGGACGGCGCCGGCGAAGACGACGCCTGCCAGGATCCACATCATGCCCGGCAGGTAGCCCATCTGGGCAGCCAGCACCGGGCCGACCAGCGGGCCGGCGCCGGCGATCGCGGCGAAGTGGTGGCCGAACAGGACGAACTTGTTGGTCGGGACGTAGTCCAGGCCGTCGTTGTATTTATAGGCCGGGGTCTGGCGCGTGGCGTCCAGGCCCAGCGCCTTGTAGGCGATGTACTTGCTGTAGAAGCGGTAGGCGATCAGGTAGACGCAGACCGCCGCGGCGACGATCCAGATCGCATTGATGGTCTCGCCGCGCTTGACGGCGATGAACCCGAGCGAAAAGGCGCCGAGGATCGATAGCGCGATCCAGCCGAGCATGCTCGACATTCGTTTCATGGTGCTCCTCCGAGGATGGATTGATTATTTGTTGTGGCCGGCATTCGAACGGACTGTGCAGGCGAAATTTTGGACAGGCTACCGCGAAGTATGTTGCATCATTATCAGCACGACAAGCGCATGATTACGGAGGGGCTGCGTAGTCCTACGTAGGCGAGCCCGGCCGATCCGCCTTAAAATGCACGCCGTTAAGACATCCGTAGGGTGGTCGGCGCAGCCGACCACCCTACGAACACCCATGAAATTACGACAACAAGTGATCGTCCTCGCGATCGCCCCCCTGATCGTGGCCCTGTGCGCGATCGCCCTGTTCGTGCGCCAGCAGGCGGTCGAGCTGGCCCAGCAGCAGCGCGCCACCATCCAGCGCGCCTACCTGGCCAGCAAGGAGGCCGAGCTGCGTCATTACGTGGCGCTGGCCAGCCAGTCGATCGGGCACCTGGCGCGCTCGGGGCGCAGCGACCCGGCCACGCTGGAGGAGGCCAAGCGCATCCTCGGCTCCCTGAGTTTCGGCGACGACGGCTACTTCTTCGTCTACGACATGCGGGGGAAGAACCTGATGCACCCGCGCCAGCCCGGGCTGGTCGGCACCGACATGTGGAACTGGGTCGACGCCAACGGCGTGCCGACCATCCAGCGCCTGATCGAACGCGCGAAAGCCGGCGGCGGCTTCCACCGCTACACCTGGGCCAAGCCCTCGTCGAACCGGCAGGCGCCCAAGCTCGGCTACGTGGTGCCGGTGGCGGACTGGGGCTGGGTGATGGGCACCGGCATCTACCTCGACGACGTGGAAAGCGCACTGGCCCAGGTCGACGCCCAGCAGCGCCGCAACATCGAGGAGACCCTGCTGTGGATCGCCGCGCTGGCGATCCTGGCCTCGGTGGCGATCGCCGCCGGCGGCCTGGTGATGAACCTGCGCGAGCTGCGCGTGGCCGACGCCAAGCTGAAGGCGCTGGCCCAGCGCGTGGTCGATTCGCAGGAACAGGAGCGGGCGCGCCTGTCGCGCGACCTGCACGACGGGATCAGCCAGGCGCTGGTCTCGGTCAAGCTGCAGCTCGAGGCCGGCATCATCCGCCTGAATGGCGATCCGGCCCAGCGGGAGGCCGGGCGCGCCGGACTGGAACGCACGGTGGAGCAGGTCAAGTCGGTGCTGGGCGAGGTGCGCCGCATCTCGCACGACCTGCGTCCGGCCCTGCTGGACGACCTGGGCCTGGCCCCGGCGCTCGACCACCTGGCCAGCGAATCCGGCCGGAACCAGGGCACGCCGGTGCGCTTCCGCGTCGCAGGCGCGGTCGACGCGCTGCCCGAGACCGCGGGCACGGTGCTGTTCCGGATCGCCCAGGAAGCGCTGACCAATGCCGAGCGCCACGCGGGCGCCCGCGCCATCGACATGGCGCTGGTGCGCAAGGGCCGTTGCCTGACCCTGAGCATCGTCGACGACGGCGCCGGCTTCGACGC
>DAMCRY010000271.1:0-5726 GCA_032115075.1 Massilia sp. | reverse complement strand
CGACGCGGATGCCGTCCACCGCCGCCGACATGATGCCGCCGGCGTAGCCCGCGCCTTCGCCGGCCGGGAACAGGCCGCGCGTGTTCAGGCTCTGCAGGTCGGCGTCGTTGCGCTTGATGCGGATCGGCGAGGAGGTGCGGGTCTCGACGCCGGTCAGCACCGCGTCTTCCTTGTAGTAGCCCTTGATCTGCTTGTCGAAAGCGACGAAGGCTTCGCGCAGCGCGAGAATCGCGTAGTCCGGCAGTGACGGCGCCAGGTCGGTCAGGTGCACGGCCGGCTTGAACGAGGGGACCACCGAACCGAACTCCTTCGACGGCACGCCGCGCACGAAGTCGCCCATCAGCTGGCCCGGCGCGTCGTAGTTGCTGCCGCCGAGGACGTAGGCGCGCGATTCCAGCTCGCGCTGGAAGGCGATGCCGGCCAGCGGATGGCCCGGGTAGTCCTCGGGAGTGATGCCGACCACGATGGCGCTGTTGGCGTTGCGTTCGTTGCGCGAGTACTGGCTCATGCCGTTGGTGACGACGCGGCCTTCCTCGCTCGACGCCGCCACCACGGTGCCGCCCGGGCACATGCAGAAGCTGTACACCGAGCGGCCGTTGGAGGCGTGGTGCACGATCTTGTAGTCGGCCGCGCCGAGCAGCTTGTTGCCGGCGTTCGGGCCGAAGCGGCACACGTCGATCAGCGACTGCGGGTGCTCGACCCGGAACCCGATCGAGAACGGTTTCGCTTCGATATACACGCCGCGCTCGTACAGCAGCTCGAAGGTGTCGCGCGCACTGTGGCCGATCGCCATCACCAGGTGGCGGGTCGCGATCTCCTCGCCGTTCGACAGGCGCACGCCCTGGACCTGGCGCACGCCGTTCTCTTCGCTCACGTAGATGTCGTCGACGCGCGTCTCGAAGCGGATTTCCCCGCCCAGCCGGGTGATCTCGGCGCGGATCTGCTCGACCATCTTCACCAGGCGGAAGGTGCCGATGTGCGGCTTGCTGACGTACAGGATCTCTTCCGGGGCGCCGGCCTTGACGAACTCGGTCAGCACCTTGCGGCCATAGTGCTTCGGGTCCTTGATCTGGCTGTACAGCTTGCCGTCCGAGAAGGTGCCGGCACCGCCTTCGCCGAACTGCACGTTCGACTCGGTGTTGAGCTTGCGCTTGCGCCAGAAGCCGAAGGTGTCGACGGTGCGCTCGCGCACGATCTTGCCGCGCTCGAGCACCAGGGGATTCAGGCCCATCTGGGCCAGGATCAGGGCCACGAACATGCCGCACGGACCCATGCCGACCACGACCGGGCGCGGCGTGCCGGGCGCCGGCTTCGCGGCCGGGACGAATTTGTAGCCGGTGTCGGGCGCGGGCAGGATGTACTGGTCGCGCGCGAAGCGCGCCAGCAGCGCCGCTTCCCCACGCACCTCGACGTCGATCGCGTAGATCAGGACGATAGCGCTCTTCTTGCGCGCGTCGTAGCTGCGCTTGAACACGGTGAAGCCGATCAGGTCGTCGCCGGCGATCCCGAGGCGCGCGAGGATGGCTTCGCGCAGCGCTTCGTCGGGGTGGTTCAGCGGGAGTTTGAGTTCGTTTATTCGGAGCATCTTGAGGGCTGGTGCTGGGCTGGAGCGGAGACATGCGGCGCGGCCGGGGAGGGTGTCCTGCGGTGCGCGGCAAAAGCGCTATTTTACCGCGTTATTGCCCAGCCTCCGCAGGGCGCGGCGGAAGGAGGGTAAATATTCCACACAAACGTATTTACTAAAATATTCAGTTTTACGACAGTGAGCCATGTCAATATCCAGGTAGCATATTCGTCAGTTTTACATTTTTTAGCGATGACACACTCTTGGATGATTTTTATAAAAAATCGTGAAATTCTCACGTATGGCAGAACAATCTGAAATTCATCGTAAATACCCTATCTTGTGGTGTATTTACGGTAATTAGCCAAATAATATTTGGAAAAAACTGAATGATTGCTGATATTCGTCGCACCTAGGTGTTGGGTGAATGTGAACTGTTGTAACTGTGCACATTTTTAAGAGTTATTGTTGACGGCGCAACTTTCCCTATGGTTTTATGCTTGCGTTGCACTGGAGTCGTCCAGTGAAACGAGGAATGAATATTCCTCTTTTGCCTAATCGGGAGAGAAACATGGCGGGTCAAGAGACGCGGCATGCTGGCGCAGGCGGCACGCGCCGGTGATGTCGTGGCCCGCCAGTCAGAAGGGACTCCCCGTAACAACAACATTTAGGGAATCACATGTTGAGAAGAACCGTAGTAGCACGCGCTCTGTCCATCGCCTTCAGCACCACGGCCCTGGCTGTCGCAGTTGTCCCGCCAGCAATGGCACAGTCGAACGCCGCAGGTTCGGTCTTCGGTAAAGTTGCCCCTGGCACTGCCGATACCGTCGTACTGAAAAGCAACGACACCAACCAGACGCGTACCGCCACGCTGGATGCGAACGGCAGCTTCCGCGTCACCAGCCTGCCGATCGGCAGCTATACCGTCACCGTGACGAAGGGCGGCGCCACCGTCGGCACCACCCAGCTCGACGTGCTGGCAGGCCAGGGCGTCGAAGCCCAGTTCGCCGGCGCCACGGTTGCCGGCGGCGTGCAGTCGGTCCAGGTGACCGGCCGCCGTACCCGTATCGACGTTTCCACCTCGGCCAACAGCACCACCTTCACCGCACGCGAACTCGAGAAGCTGCCGATCGGCCGCAACATCGATGCGATCATCCAGCTGGCGCCGAACACCACGCGGGCCGACCCGAGCTACGGCGCAGGCGCCAGCTTCGGCGGCGGCGCACCATCGGAAAACGCCTACTACATCAACGGCATGGTGGCGACCAACCCGCTGACCCAGCTGGGCGCGATGGAACTGCCGTTCGGCGCGATCGCCCAGGCACAGATCCTGACCGGCGGCTTCGGCGCCGAATTCGGCCGTTCGGTCGGCGGCGTGACCAACATCACCACCAAGTCGGGCACCAACACCTGGGAAGCCGGCGCCATGGCGTCGATCGTCCCGAAATCGACCCGCGCGAGCTACCGCAACCAGCACTACGCGAACACCGGCGCCTTCCCGGAAACCGACGGTTCGCTGTACCTGCGCCGCGAGGCCAACAAGCTGCAGCAGACCCAGGTCTCGGCCTACGTCGGCGGTCCGCTGGTCGAAGACAAGCTGTTCGGCTTCGTCGCACTGGAGCAGACCCAGTCGGAGGCGAACCAGGTCGTCGGCAGCACCACGGCAACCAACCTGGGCACGTCGGGCTGGCGCGATGCGGAAACCACGACCAAGCGCTACTTCGGTAAGCTGGACTGGAACATCAACGACAACCACCGTGTCGAATTCACCGCCATCGGCGACCTGCCGGAAAGCGACTACGAGTACCGTTCGTACAACTACGCCACCGGCGCCGTGGGTTCGACCGTCACCAACTCGATCCACCAGGAATACGGCCCGGCCCACGCCAACGGCGGCAAGCTGAACAGCCTGCGCTACATCGGCAACATCACCGAAGACCTGACGATCAACGTCCTGTACGGCAAGACCAAGGCGGAGCACATCTACGAGCCGACCGGCTACGATCCGACCATCGCGCAGATGTCGGCGCCGGTGGCCAACCGCGTGCCTGGCCTGAGCTACGTCAGCGGCCAGCGCGTGACCGGCACCATTCCGCTGAGCGGCTCCACCGACGAGGTGACTTCGAAGCGCCTGGACCTCGAATACAAGCTGGGCGACCACACCCTGCGCGCCGGCGTGGACAACAACAAGGCGGTGTCGCAAGGCGCCGGCGAAGCCTACGCGGGCGGCAGCCTGTGGCAGTACCAGCGCAGCCCGAGCCCGAACCAGTCGATCGTGGTGTCCGGCGGTTCCCTGCCGGCGCTGGCGCCGTACGGCGGCTACGCCGCCCAGGGTTACTACGTCCGTAACATCAAGTACTCGACCGTCTCGAACGCCTATGCCGGCCAGGACGCCCAGTACCTGGAAGACCGCTGGCAGGCAACCAAGGATGTGCTGGTGACCGTCGGCCTGCGTCGCGAAGGCTTCTACAACGCGAACCAGGACAACACCAAGTACATTGAGATGAAGAACCAGTACGCGCCACGCGCCAACGTGTCGTGGGACGTGAACGGCGACGCCTCGTTCAAGGTCTTCGGTAGCATCGGCCGCTACACCATCCAGATCCCGACCATGGTCGCCCTGCGCGGCGCCAACGGCTCGCTGTACACCTTCCAGTACTACACCTACAACGGTGTGGATGCGAACGGCCTGCCGACCGGCATCACCCAGCTGACCGAGCCGATGTCGAACAACAACGAGTACGGCCAGGCCAAGGATCCGAAGGTCGTCGCCGCTCAGGACATGAAACCGGCCTACCAGGACGAGTTCACCGTCGGCATGGAACGCGCCTGGAGCCCGACCCTCAACTTCGGCGCCAAGTTCACCTACCGCAAGCTGAAGTCGACCATCGACGACACCTGCGACGCGCGTCCGTTCGAAGCCTACGCCGAGCGTAACAACATCGACACCTCGAACTGGGCCGGCTTCGGTTGCGCCACGTTCAACCCGGGCCGCGACAACCGCTTCCTGGTCGACTACGCGGGCAACGGCACCTACACCGACGTCCACCTGTCGAAGGGCGAACTGGGCTTCGACAAGCCGAAGCGCACCTACGCCGCGCTGGACTTCTTCCTGGAGCGTCCGTACCGCGACGGCTGGTATGCCAAGATGACCTACACCCTGTCGCGCAACAAGGGTAATACCGAAGGCCAGACCCTGTCGGATACCGTGAGCGCGCAGGGCGACGTGGCGGCAACCCAGACCTGGGACTACCCGGAGCTGATGGTCGGCGCCTACGGCCTGCTGCCGAACGATCGCAAGCACCAGATCAAGGCCTACGGCTTCTACGACGTCACCCCGGAAGTCACCGTCGGCGCCAACCTGCTGCTGGCTTCGGGCCGTCCGCGTTCGTGCTCCGGCGCGAACCCGTACACCCAGACGCCTGAGTACGACCACTACAACTACAACTCGGCGTCGCACTACTGCTTCGGCGAGACGGGCGACAAGAACGTGCTGTCGGAACGCGGCACCCTGGGCCGCCTGCCATGGGAGAAGACCATGGACCTGAACGTGGTCTACAAGCCGGTGTTCCTGAAGGGCCTGTCGCTGCGTGCGGACCTGTACAACGTCTTCAACGACCAGTCGATCCAGAAGGTCAACGAGGCGTACAACAGTGATCTGGCGCGTGTCGCCACCTACGAGATGCCGACCTACTTCACCGCGCCACGCTCGTTGAAGCTGAGCATCGAGTACAACCACCGCTTCAAGTAATCGATCGGTGTAGCGCTTGCGGCCCTCGTAGCCGCAAGCCACAGGCGCAGCCCCGGCTGCGCCTGTGCGAGATGGTCACCCCACACCCCGCAAGCCTGCGCTTGCGGGGTGTTTTCATTTGGCGCTGTCACCGACGGATATGGATGAGCCGGAACTGCCGAGCTGTTTCACGGTCGAACCGCCGTGTCCATCGACAGGAACCGGCCATGCGCGCACCCCATTTCGACACGCCCCTGGCCCGGCTGCGCCTGCGCGAAAGATAGCTTGACTACCTGGTCACGCTGCTCGCGTCGCGATCCGTGCGGGGCGCGGCCACGCAAGTCGGCGTGCACCGCAATACGGCCTTTCGCTGGCGTCACCGTTTCCTCGATCGGGCCAGGCATGACCGGCCGCAACGTCTTGCAGGCATTG
>DAMCRY010000270.1:0-5754 GCA_032115075.1 Massilia sp. | reverse complement strand
CCGGCCTGCGGCGGGCCGCTGCGCTCGCCGCCCGGGAAGGTGGCGTTGAGCCAGTACATGTTCGCGGCCGGGACGGTGAAGGTGGCTTCGCCCTTGGCGTCGGTGCTCAGGCGCTGTTCGCCCGAGGCGCCGCGGTACTTGGCGGTGCCGGGGATGACGCTGAAGGCCAGGTTGGCCGCCGGCTTGCCGTCGAGCTGGAAGCGCAGCTTGATCGGCTCGCCGACGCGCAGGTCGGACGGGTGGGTGACCGGGATCATCTCGAGGCCGACGCCGCTCGGCTTCAGGGCCGTCTCGTTCATCTTGTTGGCCGAGACGAAGGTCTCGATACGCGCGAGCACGGTGGTGGTCTGGACGTCGGTGGCGCCGGCCGGGACCTGCGCGCCCGGGCTGCCCTGGGCGCCGCGGAAGCGCTTGGTCTCGCCGTTCAGCTTGTAGCTGCCCATCACGTTGTGGTTGACGATCGCCAGGCGGTAGGTGCCGTCCTTCGGCAGGCGCAGGTCGAGCGTGCTGCGGAACTTGCCCAGCACCGCGCCTTCGGCACGGGTAGCCACGCCGTCCGGGTCGGTGATCGTCAGGTTGTCCAGGCGCAGCGGGGCGTGGTTGAACTCGAACAGCTGGTTCGAGATGCCGGCGTCGAGCGAGACCCAGGCTTCCTTGGAGTCGACCATGACGGCGTTCGGCAGCAGCCAGGCGTTGTGGGCCTGGGCCGTCATCGACAGGCCGGCGAACATCAGGCCGAGGGCGAGGGTCTTGGTGAGGCGGGTTTGTTTCATGGATTGCTCCTGTTGTGTTTGTTTGTCGCTGTGCTTCGTTCGTCGTTATTGCATCTGGAGCGACACCGCGCCCAGTTCGTCCTTGCCGGCCGCGCTCGCGCTGGCCTTGCCCTTGCCCGCCCAGTTGAAGGGCAGCTTGACCACTTCGCGTCCGCCCGACTCGCGCGCGGCTTCGACCACCAGCGTGTAGTCGCCGGCCGGCAGCTTGTCCAGCCCGCTCTTCGCGCCGTCGAACTTCATCGTGTGCACGCCCGGCGCGCGGGTCGCGCCGCTGACGCCGTCGATCGGCATGGTGGCGTCGCGCCCGGCCTTGCGCCACCAGGTGCGCAGGTCCTTCAGCCACTTCTCGCCTTCGCGGTTCTTCAGCTTGAGGTCGTACAGCACGGCCAGGTTGGAAGCGACCGACTGGTCGGCCTTCTCGATCCAGATCGCCACGTAGGGCTTGTGGTACTCGGCCACGTTCAGGCGCGGCAGCTCGAACTTGACGGACAGGTCGGCGGCCATGGCCCAGCTGGATGCCAGCGGCAAGGTCAGGGCAAGCGAGTGGGACAGTTTCATCGGATTACCTTATATATAAGGGTTAGTTATTGGCTAAACTGATAAATTAGTGCACGAACAGCAGGGCGATCACCGCCGGCAGCACGACGCCGAAGCCGACCACCGGCCAGGTCGAGGGACGGTTGGCCGCATGGTATTTCAGGATCAGGAAACCGGTGACGCAGAAGATCACGCAGGCGATCGCGAAGATGTCGATGAACCAGCTCCACACGGCGCCGGTATTGCGGCCCTTGTGCATGTCGTTGAGCCAGGAGATCCAGCCGCGCGAGGTCGCCTCGTACTCGGCGCCGCCGTCCACGGCGATGCGCAGCCAGGCGTCGCCGCCGGGGCGGGGCAGGGCGACGTAGGCGTCTTCCTCGCTCCACTCGGCGCGCTTGCCGCGCACGTCGACCGGGAAGGCCGAACTGGCCCAGTCCGCGATCTCGCTCGGCAGCGGCACCTCGGCGTCGACGTGGTCGAGGGCGTATTGTTCCAGCTGGGCGCGCAGCGGTTCCGGCAGGGTGGCCTTCAGGCGCGTGACTTCCGGCTTGGCCTCGATCTGGGCCGCGTGGTTCAGGGTGAATCCGGTAAAGCTGAACAGCAGCATGGCCATCAGGCAGATGGCCGAGCTGATCCAGTGCCACTGGTGCAGCTGCTTCAGGTAGACGGCGCGGCGCGCGCCCGGCAGGGCGGAAGTTGCCGGCTGGGCCGACGTTGCCGGGGTGGAAGTGGTAGGACCGGTTGAGCTCATCCACAAATGATAACGATTATCATTTACGTGGTCAACCGGATCATGTTGCTTTACAAATAGAAATAAATAATTTATGGAGGCCGGGTCCGCCTCTCATACCAGCTTGCGTTACAATACCCAGCGCTAATTGGCAGGACGGCGCAGCGCCGTCCCTGGAATTCGTCCTTCCCCCACAACTTGATGTAGTAAGTGCGATCCGCTAACCGGTCAGGCCGTGTCGCGGAAGGTTAGATTAACCCGCCCCACACTCGCGAAGCGCGAAGAAAGGTGAGCAAGAATGATGCAGCAACAAACAGCCAACTCCTACCTGTTCGGCGGTAACGCGCCGTACGTGGAAGAGTTGTACGAGGCCTACCTGAACAATCCGGGATCGGTTCCGGAAAACTGGCGCGCCTATTTCGACCAGATGCAGCACGTGCCTGCCGTGGACGGTTCGAACCGCCCCGACGTGGTGCACTCCTCGGTCGTCGCCTCGTTCGCGGAACGCGCGAAGCAGGGCCCGATCCGCACCGTCAGCGCCACGCAGGATCCGGAACTGGGCCGCAAGCGCGTCGCGGTCACCCAGCTGATCGCCGCCTACCGCTACCTCGGTTCCCGCTGGGCCAACCTGGACCCGCTGCAGCGCCAGGAGCGTCCGCCCCTGCCGGAACTCGATCCGGCCTTCTACGGCTTCACCGAAGCGGACCTCGACACCGTCTTCAATATCAGCAATACCTACTTCGGCAAGGAAACCGCGACCCTGCGCGAGATCCTGAACATGCTGCGCGACACCTACTGCCGTTCGATCGGCGCTGAGTTCATGTACATCAGCGACCCGACCGAGAAGCGCTGGCTGCAGGAGCGCCTGGAGTCGATCCGCTCGACCCCGACCTTCAACGGCGAAAAGAAAAAGCACATCCTCGAGCGCCTGACCGCGGCCGAAGGCCTGGAGCGCTACCTCCACACCAAGTACGTCGGCGCCAAGCGTTTCTCGCTGGAAGGCGGCGAATCCTTCATCGCCTCGATGGACGAAGTGATCCAGCGCGCCGGTGAAAAAGGCGTGCAGGAAATCGTCATCGGCATGGCCCACCGCGGCCGCCTGAACGTGCTGGTCAACACCCTGGGCAAGAGCCCGGCCGACCTGTTCGAAGAATTCGAAGGCAAGCACGCCGACGACCTGCCGGCGGGCGACGTCAAATACCACCAGGGCTTCTCGAGCGACATCTCGACCCCGGGCGGCCCGGTCCACCTGTCGCTGGCCTTCAACCCGTCCCACCTCGAGATCGTCAACCCGGTCGTCGAAGGCTCGGTCAAGGCGCGCATGGAACGCCGTGGCGACCGCAAGGGCAAGGAAGTGCTGCCGATCCTGGTGCACGGCGACGCCGCATTCGCCGGCCAGGGCGTGGTCATGGAAACCCTGAACCTGGCGCAGACCCGCGGCTACGGCACCGGCGGCACCGTCCACATCGTCATCAACAACCAGATCGGCTTCACCACCTCGGACCCGCGCGACGCCCGTTCGACCATCTACTGCTCGGACGTCGTCAAGATGATCGAAGCACCGGTGCTGCACGTGAACGCCGACGATCCGGAAGCGGTCGTGCTGGCCTCGCAGATCGCGATGGACTACCGCACCGAGTTCGGCAAGGACGTCGTCGTCGACATCGTCTGCTACCGCAAGCTGGGCCACAACGAGCAGGACACCCCGGCCCTGACCCAGCCGCTGATGTACAAGAAGATCGCCAAGCACCCGGGCACCCGCAAGCTGTACGCGGAGAAGCTGGCCGCCCAGGGCACCATCCCGGCCGAAGGCGGTGACCAGCTGGTCGCCGAGTACCGCGCCGCCATGGACGCCGGCAAGCACACGGTCGACCCGGTGCTGACCAACTTCAAGAACAAGTACGCCGTCGACTGGGCGCCGTTCCTGAACAAGAAGTGGACCGACGCCGCCGACACCGCCGTGCCGCTGACCGAACTGAAGCGCCTGGCCGAACGCATCACCAAGGTGCCGGAAAACTTCAAGCCGCACTCGCTGGTCGAGAAGGTCCTGAACGACCGCGCCGCCATGGGCCGCGGCGAGATGAACCTGGACTGGGGCATGGGCGAGCACCTGGCGTTCGCTTCGCTGCTGTCCTCGGGCTACGCGATCCGCCTGTCGGGCCAGGACGCCGGCCGCGGCACCTTCGTGCACCGCCACGCCGTGCTGCACGACCAGAACCGCGAGCGCTGGGACCAGGGCATCTACCTGCCGCTGGCCAACGTCTCGGACAACCAGGCCAACTTCACCGTGATCGACTCGGTGCTGTCGGAAGAAGCGGTGCTCGGCTTCGAGTACGGCTACTCGACCGCGGAACCGAATACGCTCACCATCTGGGAAGCCCAGTTCGGCGACTTCGTCAACGGCGCCCAGGTCGTCATCGACCAGTTCATCGCTTCGGGCGAAGTGAAGTGGGGCCGCGCCTCGGGCCTGACCATGATGCTGCCGCACGGCTACGAAGGCCAGGGTCCGGAGCACTCGTCGGCACGTATCGAGCGCTTCCTGCAGCTGTGCGCCGACAACAACATGCAAGTCGTGCAGCCGACCACGGCCGCCCAGATCTTCCACCTGCTGCGCCGCCAGATGGTGCGCCAGTTCCGCAAGCCGCTGGTGATCTTCACGCCGAAGTCGCTGCTGCGTAACAAGGACGCCGGCTCGCCGCTGACCGACCTGGCCAAGGGCGGCTTCCAGACCGTCATCGGCGAAGTGGACGAGAAGATCGATGCAAGCAAGGTCAAGCGCGTGCTGGTCTGCTCGGGCAAGGTTTACTACGACCTGGTCAACACCCGCAAGGCGCGCGCCGCCAACGATGTGGCGATCATCCGTATCGAACAGATGTATCCGTTCCCGCACAAGTCGTTCGCGCAAGAACTGAAGAAGTTCCCGAACGCGACCGAAGTGGTGTGGACCCAGGACGAGCCGCAGAACCAGGGTCCGTGGTTCCAGATCCAGCACAACATCTTCGAAAGCATGGAAGATGGCCAGCGCCTGTCGTACGCCGGCCGCGCCGCTTCCTCGTCGCCTGCCGTCGGCTACGCCGACAAGCACGTGGCGCAGCAGAAGGAACTGCTGGAAACCGCGTTCTCGAAGCTCAAGGGCTTCATCCTGACCAAGTAAGAAGAAAAACACACCACGCCCTGGGCTTCGGCCCGGGGCTTTTGCACAGAATATTTAACGGAGCTACACACAAATGGCACAAATCGAAGTCAAGGTCCCCCAACTGTCGGAATCGGTTGCTGAAGCGACCCTGCTGTCCTGGCACAAGAAAGTCGGCGAGTCGGTGGACCGCGACGAAAACATGATCGACATCGAGACCGACAAGGTGGTCCTGGAACTGCCGGCCCCGAGCGCCGGCGTGATCGTGCAGCTGATCAAGGCCGACGGCGCCACCGTCGTGTCCGGCGAAGTCATCGCGATCATCGATACCGAAGCTTCGGCACAGACCAGCCCGCTGGCAGTGAAGGCCGTCCCGTCGGCAGCCCCGAACGCCCCGATCGACGCCGCTCCGGCCGCTCCGGCAGCAGCAGCGACCGGCTCGAAGGGCGACGTCGCCATGCCGGCCGCCGCCAAGATCCTGGCCGACAACAACCTGAGCGCCTCGGATGCCACCGGCACCGGCCGCGACGGCCGCGTGACCAAGGGCGACGCCCTGGCCGCTGTCGCCAACAAGCCGGCGC
>DAMCRY010000269.1:0-5762 GCA_032115075.1 Massilia sp. | reverse complement strand
CACCGCCACCGACACCGGCGGCTCGATCCGCCAGCCGGCCGCCTTCTGCGGCGTCACCGGCATCAAGCCGACCTATGGCCGCGTGTCGCGCTTCGGCATGATCGCCTTCGCCTCCTCGCTGGACCAGGGCGGCCCGATCGCCCAGACCGCCGAGGATTGCGCGCTGCTTCTCAACGAGATGATCGGCTTCGACGAGCGCGACTCGACCAGCCTGACCGTCGAACAGGGCAACGTCGCCGAGGACTACACCCGCGACCTGAACCAGCCGCTCACCGGCCTGCGCATCGGCGTGCCGAAGGAATACTTCGGCGAGGGCCTGGCCGCCGACGTGGAAAGCGCGGTGCGCGCCGCACTGGAGCAGTTCGTGAAGCTGGGCGCGATCCTGGTGGACATCTCGCTGCCGAAGACCGCGCTGTCGATCCCGACCTACTACATCATCGCCCCGGCCGAAGCCTCGTCGAACCTGTCGCGCTTCGACGGCGTGCGCTACGGCCACCGCGCCGCCGAGTACAAGGATCTGCAGGACATGTACCGCAAAACCCGCGCCGAAGGCTTCGGCCGCGAGGTGCAGCGCCGCATCATGGTCGGCACCTACGTGCTGTGCCACGGCTACTACGACGCCTACTACGTGCAGGCGCAGAAGATCCGCCGCCTGATCGCCGACGACTTCCAGGCCGCCTTCGCCGACAAGTGCGACGTGATCATGGGCCCGGTGGCCCCGACCGTGGCCTGGGACCTGGGCAGCAAGGCCAACGACCCGGTGGCGAACTACCTGGCCGACATCTACACGCTGTCGACCAGCCTGGCCGGCCTGCCCGGCATGTCGATCCCGGTCGGTTTCGGCGACGGAGAGAAAAACGCCAAGCGCCCGGTCGGCCTGCAAATCATCGGCAACTACTTCAATGAGGCCAAGCTGCTGAACATCGCGCACCAGTACCAGCAGGTCACCGACTGGCATACCCGCGCCCCGGAAGGCGTGTAAGGCCACGAACCCGTAGGGTGGACGGCTTCGCCGTCCGCGCGTTCAACCGGTGCCTGCCCAGAAGAACAGCAACACGCAGCAGGCACAGCGAACAGAAAAGAGAACAACTATGCAATGGGAAGTCGTCATCGGTCTTGAGAACCACGTACAGCTCACGACCAACTCGAAAATCTTCAGCGGCAGCTCGATCCGCTTCGGCGCCGAGCCGAACACCCAGGCCAGCCCGGTCGACCTGGCGCTGCCGGGCGTGCTGCCGGTCCTGAACCGCGGCGCCGTCGAGCGCGCGATCCGCTTCGGCCTGGCCGTCGGCGCGAAGATCGCGCCGCAGTCGGTCTTCGCCCGCAAGAACTACTTCTATCCCGACCTGCCGAAGGGCTACCAGATCAGCCAGTTCGAGGACCCGGTGGTCCAGGGCGGCACCATCAGCTTCGCCTACGAGAAGGACGGCAAGCTGGAGACGAAAACCGTCAACCTGACCCGCGCCCACCTCGAGGAAGACGCCGGCAAATCGCTGCACGAGGACTATGCCGGCATGAGCGGCATCGACCTGAACCGCGCCGGCACGCCGCTGCTCGAGATCGTGTCCGAGCCGGAGATGCGCAGCGCGGCCGAAGCGGTGGCCTACGCAAAAGCCCTGCACTCGCTGGTGGTGTGGCTGGGCGTCTGCGACGGCAATATGCAGGAAGGCTCCTTCCGCTGCGACGTCAACGTCTCGGTGCGCCCGGTCGGCCAGAAGGAATTCGGCACCCGCTGCGAGATCAAGAACCTGAACTCCTTCCGCTTCATGGAAGAGGCGATCCACTACGAGGTGCGGCGCCAGATCGAGCTGATCGAGGACGGCGGCAAGGTGATCCAGGCCACCCGCCTGTGGGACCCGGACAAGAAAGAGACCCGCTCGATGCGCACCAAGGAAGACGCGCAGGACTACCGCTACTTCCCGGACCCGGACCTGCCGCCGCTGGTGATCGGCCAGGACTGGATCGAGCGCGTCAAGGCGGACATGCCGGAACTGCCGGGCGCCCTGCGCGCGCGCTTCACCGGCGACTACGGCCTGCCGGAATACGACAGCCTGGTGCTGACCTCCTCCAAGGCGATGGCGACCTACTACGAAGCCGTGGTGGCCGCTGCCGGCAAGGAAAACGCCAAGGCGGCGGCGAACTGGATGATGGGCGACGTCTCGTCGACCCTGAACCGCGAAGGCGTGGAGCTCGACGATTCGCCGGTGAGCGCCGCCCAGCTGGCCCTGCTCCTGAAGCGCATCGCCGACGGCACCATCTCGAACAAGGCCGGCAAGGAAGTGTTTGCCGCCATGTGGGAAGCCAAGTCGCAGGACGAGAACCTGGCCGATACCGTGATCGAGCAGAAGGGCCTGAAGCAGATCTCGGACACGGGCGCCTTGGCGGCGATCGTCGACGAGGTGCTGGCCGCCAACGCCAAGTCGGTCGAGCAGTACCGCGCCGGCAAGGAAGCGGCGATCAACGCGCTGATCGGCCAGACCATGAAGGCCTCGAAGGGCAAGGCCAATCCGGCCCAGGTGACCGAGCTGCTGAAGAAGAAGCTGGCGGGCTGATCGATTCCGTCTCCCCAAAACCGGAGCCTGCTCCGGTTTTTTTTCGCCTGGCGCCTCAGCGTGTGGGGCGCCACGGCCTCAGGGTCGGATATGTCGGCACCAGTGGCACTGTTCTCGCGTGGACATCGGTGATATTTCGAGGGATGCGCACTCCCTATAATCGCAGGGTCTCTTTTTCGAAAGCCACCGATGCGCCACGCTGCCCTCTCCGTCCTGCTGTCCGTGCTCGCCGCGAGCACCCATGTCCATGCCGCCGACGAGGCGACCCAGGTCTATCTCGGCAATGGCGAACTGAATTACATGGGTGGGCTGAACGAGGATGCGAACAAGCGCCTGTTCGCCCTCTATGACAGCCTCGCGAGCAAGCCGACGGTGCTGTCGATCCGCAGCGTCGGCGGGCCGGTCAACGCGGGCATCGCGCTCGGGCGTTGGGTGCGCGAACGCCAGCTCGACATCAAGGTGCTGGAATTCTGTTTCTCTTCCTGCGCCAACTATGTGTTCCCCGCGGCGCGGCGGAAAGTGGTCAGCAATTTCGCGGTGATCGGCTACCACGGCGGCCCGAGCAGTGGACAGTTTCAGTTCGACAAGGCTACCCAGTCGATGGTCGATGCGATGCCGCCCGCGCAGCGCAAGGCGTTCATGGATGACATCGACAAATCGATCAAGGCCAATAGCGAACAGGAGCGCGCCTACCTGCGCTCGCTGGGCATGCGCGAAGACCTGTCCACGCTGGGCCAGCAGGAGCGCTACCAGGCGCGCTACCCCGACGATCCGAACGTGCTCGGCTGGACCTATTCGGTCGAAGGCTTCGCTCGCTTCGGCGTACGCGACATCACCGTGATCAATCCGCCCTGGAAGCCGGGCAGCGCGATGCGCAAGGCTTCCTTCGTGGTGCTCGACCCCGACGAAGCGCAGTAAGCAGGGTAAGCCGGGCGTCCAACCGCGAACATCGGGGCCAAAAGGACTGGCAAATCGGACGCTTTTGCCTATACTGAGCTGGGCCAGGCATCCTTGATGAACCGAGTCGAGATGGGGGCGGAACATGCAATACGGACCACGACCCTTTGTACCGCCAGCGCTGGCAACCATGCTGGCGGCCGTGCTGCTGGCGCCAGCCGCCGCAAGTAACGACAAAGTTCCCGACGCCATCGAATCCGAACCGGCCCGGCTCCGCTGGATGGTCGGCTCGCCGCCGCCGCCCGACCGCATCCTGCGTTTCGACGACGGAAGTTACTTCAAATTTCCCGCGCTGCGCTGGAGCGTGTCGAACTTCCGCCAGCTGATGCCTACCGTCAACGTCTCGCGCGGGCTGGGTGCGCCGCTCCAGCTCGAGCGTTCGCTGCGCGACGACATCGACGCGGTGCGCTTCCTGCCCATCGGCAGCGACCGCCCGATGACCTGGCGCGATGCGCTGCTGCGAACTACACGGACGGCATCGTCGTCCTGCACCGGGGCCGCATGGTCTACGAGCGCTACTTCGGGGTCCTGAAGCCGGAAGGTCAGCACGGCGCCATGTCGGTTACCAAGACCTTCGTCGGCACCCTGGCCGCCATGATGGTGGCCGAGGGCGCCCTGGATCCGGCGCGCAAGGTTGCCGAGTATGTCCCGGAACTGAAGGCCTCCGCGTTCGGCGGCGCGACCGTGCGCCAGCCCATGGACATGACCACCGGCATCCGTTTCAGCGAGGACTATGCCGATCCGAAGGCGGAAGTCTGGATGCACGCCGCGGCCGGCAACCCCTTGCCCAAGCCGAAGGAGTACAAGGGGCCCCGCTCCTACTACGAATTCCTGCAGACCGTCCAGCCCGAGGGCGTGCACGGCGAGGCCTTCCACTACCGTACCGCCAACACCGATGCGCTCGGATGGGTCCTCGCACGGGTGAGCGGCCGTTCGGTCGCGCAGCTGCTCTCGGAGCGCATCTGGAGCAGGCTGGGCGCCGAACAGGATGCCTACATGTCGGTCGACTCGATCGGGACGCCGTTCGCGGGCGGCGGGCTGAACACCTGCCTGCGCGACCTGGCGAAGTTCGGGGAAATGATGCGCAATGGGGGGCGCTACAACGGGCAGCAGATCGTGCCCCGGGCCGCGGTGCAGGACCTCCGGCGCGGCGGCGATCCGGTCCGGTTCGCCAAGGCCGGCTACACCTTGCTCGAGGGGTGGACCTACCGCAGCATGTGGTGGGTGACGCACAACGAGCACGGGGCCTTCATGGCGCGCGGCGTCCATGGCCAGGCCCTCTACATCGACCCGGCGGCGGAGATGGTCATCGCACGGTTCGCCAGCCATCCCCAAGCGGGGAACACGGCCAACGATCCCACCTCGCTTCCCGCCTACCACGCCCTCGCCAAGTTCTTGATCAACAAGGCAAAGGCGAAGCCGAACGAATAGCAGCCCGCAAGGCGGCCCGGCTGCCGTTACACGCCGTAGCGGGTACGGTAGGCGGCTACGGCATCCTTGTGCGCGCCCAGGTCCGCGGCCGAGCTGCCGTTCGACAGGTAGGTGAACAGGTCGTCCAGGTTGGCGATCGAGATCACCGGGATGCCGAATTCCTGCGCCACCTGCTGCACCGCCGAGTGCTCGGACAGCGCGCCGTCCTTGCCGGAGCGCTCCATGCGGTCCAGCGCGATCAGCACGGCGGCCGGCTCGGCGCCGGCGGCGCGGATCATGTCCACCGATTCGCGCACCGAGGTGCCGGCCGAGATCACGTCGTCGATGATGACGACCTTGCCGGCCAGCTTGGCGCCGACGATGGTGCCGCCCTCGCCGTGGTCCTTGGCTTCCTTGCGGTTGTAGGCGAAGGAGGTGTTGCGGCCCTTGGCGGCGAGCGCCACGGCGGTGGCGGACGCCAGGGTGATGCCCTTGTAGGCCGGGCCGAACAGCATGTCGAATTCCACGCCCGAGTCGAGCAGGGTCTGGGCGTAGAACTGCGCCAGCTTGCCGAGCGTCGCGCCGTCGTGGAACAGGCCGGCGTTGAAGAAGTACGGCGACAGGCGTCCGGCCTTGGTCGTGAACTCGCCGAACCTCAATACCTCGGCCTCGACCGAAAATGCAATAAATTCCTGGCGCAGATCGCTCACGTGCTTCTCCTGTTGTTCGAAAAGCGCCTATTGTAAACCGGCGGCCTGGCTGCGCGCCCGGTCCGCGTCCTGGCCGTAGCCGGTGCGCGCGACCAGGCGGCAGGCCTGCCCCTCCGGCAGCGCGCGGATGCGC
>DAMCRY010000268.1:0-5784 GCA_032115075.1 Massilia sp. | reverse complement strand
GCGGGCGGCAGCTCGACCATGCGGCGGGCCGCGTCGATGATCGGGCGGTAGCCGGTGCAGCGGCACAGGTTGCCCGACAGCGCATCGTCGATCTGGCAGCGCGAAGGCGGGCGACCTTCCTGCTTCAGGTACATGCCCCACAGCGACATCGCGAACCCCGGCGTGCAGAAGCCGCATTGCGAACCGTGGCACTCGACCAGGGCCTGCTGGACCGGATGCAGGGCGCCGTCGGCCGCCTGCAGGTCCTCGACCGTGAACAGGGCCTTGCCGTCGAGGGTCGGGGTGAACTGGATGCAGGAATTCACCGCCTTCAGCGCGAGCTCGCCGCCTTCCAGCGAACCGATCACCACCGTGCAGGCGCCGCAGTCGCCCTCGGCGCAGCCTTCCTTGGTGCCGGTGCAATGCAGATCCTCCCGCAGATGCTGCAGGATGGTCTGCGTGGGCGCCGCGTCCCGCACTTCATGGACGGCGCCGCGGTAAACGAATCGGATCGGTTCTGGCATGGGCTTGGCTTTCGGGGCTTGGCTTTCGTGCAAGGGCGGAAGGCTACCACCGGGGCGCACTCGACTTATAAGACTATCCTGATAATGCTTATCAATATATTCGTATATCCAATGGATTCCGTCACGCTTTCATTCTAGGAAAGGATGCACGCTTTTCCAGTGCCGCGCGATGTCGATGCGGCGCGCGACCCAGACCCGCTCGTGGCCCTGCACGTAATCGAGGAAGCGCGCCAGCGCCGCGGCGCGCGCCGGCCGCCCGACCAGGCGGCAGTGCAGGCCGATCGACAGCATCCTGGGCCGGTCCAGGCCGTCGGGGTCGCCTTCGGCGTACAGCACGTCGAAGGCATCCTTCAGGTAGTCGAAGAACTGGGTGCCGGAATTGAAACCCTGCATGGCGGCGAAGCGCATGTCGTTGGTGTCGAGGGTGTACGGCACGACCAGGTGCGGCACGCTGCGCCCGTCCGCCACCACCACCTTCTGCCAGAACGGCAGGTCGTCGCCGTAGTGGTCGGCGTCGTAGGCGAAACCGCCGTGCTCGACCACCAGCCGGCGCGTGTTCGGCGAATCGCGCCCCGTGTACCAGCCGAGCGGCGCTGCTCCGGTCAGCGCGCGCATGATCTCGACCGCTTCCCGCATGTGGGCCCGCTCGGTGGCCTCGTCCACGTTCTGGTAGGAGATCCAGCGCAGGCCATGGCAGGCGATCTCGTGCCCCAGTTCGCGGAAGGCGGCCACCGCTTCCGGATTGCGCTGCAGGGCCATCGCCACCCCGAACACCGTCAGCGGCAGGCCGCGCGCCTCGAACAGCCGCAGCACCCGCCACAAGCCGGCGCGCGAACCGTATTCGTAGAGCGACTCCATGCTCATGTGGCGCATCGGGAAGGCCTGCGCGCCGATGATCTCGGACAGGAAGGTTTCCGAGGCCGGGTCGCCGTGCAGCACGCAGTTCTCGCCGCCCTCCTCGTAGTTGAGCACGAACTGCAGGGCGATCCGGGCTCCGCCCGGCCAGCGCGGATGCGGGGGATTGCGGCCGTAGCCGACCAGGTCGCGCGGGTAGCGGGAATCGGGCGAATTCGTATCCATGGCGTCCACAAGATGACGGTATAAGGAGGATCATATATTGCAGGAAGCACAACGGTATATGATGGACCGCATACTCCAACTCATCCTGCACATATGGGAGCCGCATGGGAAAACTCTCCACCCACGTCCTCGACACCGCCCACGGCCGCCCCGGCGCCGGCGTGAAGATCGAGCTCTACGCGCTCGACGGCGACCGCCGCACCCTGCTCAAGACGGACCGGACGAATGCGGACGGCCGCTGCGCCGCCCCGCTGCTCGAGGGAGAGGCCATGCGACCCGGCCAGTACGAACTGGTGTTCCATGCCGGCGACTATTTCGCCGCCCAGGGGGTAACTCTGCCTTCCCCACGCTTCCTCGACCGCATCGCGATCGCCTTCGGCATCGCCGACGGCAGCCAGAACTACCACGTGCCGCTGGTGATGACGCCCTGGTCCTATTCGACCTACCGGGGCAGCTAGCCAGGCTGCAAGGACGCCGCGGCGCCAGCCGGACGCGGCGCCGCGGCGAAAACCGCTATGCTGGAGCTCATCGCGTCGGGAGAAGCCATGGCATTGCACATCGTTCATTTCATCGGACCGATCAACCACAACTCCGCCTGCACGGTACGCAACCTGTGCCTGCAGGCCGTGCAGAACGGCGCCACCGAAATCGCACTGCACATGTCGAGCGAAGGCGGCAACATGACGGCCGGCTTCGCGCTCTACTTCTTCCTCAAGTCGCTCCCGGTCCCGCTCACCACCCATAATATCGGCAGCGTCGAATCGGTGGCGGTCGTGATCTTCCTTGCCGGCCAGAAGCGCTACGCCTGCCCCGGCACGCGCTTCCTGATCCATCCGCTGCACTGGGGCTTCGGCAGCCTGGTCGCGGCCGACCACTCACGCGTGTCCGAATGGCGCGACTGCCTCGACTTCGACGCCGAACGCTACGCCCGCATCTTCCTGGACGCCACCACGGCGGCCGGCGTGGCGACCGACATCCGCGGCAACCTCACGGGCAATGCCCGCATCTTCGATGCCGATGAAGCCGTCCGGGCCGGCATCATCCACGGCGCCATGCAGGCGCAGCTGCCGGCGGCGGGCTCGACCTGCCACTGGTGGAACTGACCATACTCAACTGACAACGCGCTGTTTCAAAACAACAACATCAAGTTAGTGCACTGACACTAATTGTCTTGAATTGTAATCATTTTGGTTGCTGTAAAAATTGCTCGGTGGATAGAATGATTTCCGGTCAACACGGCGCTGGCCCTTTTTGCTGCCTTGTGCGGCGCCTTCCCTCCCGAGCAGCTGATGTAAAGAAATGCAACAACAAATGATCAAGAAACACGCAATCGCAACCCTGCTGGCACTTCCGCTGGCAGTCTCCTCCGCCTATGCGCAAGATGCCTCCTCCGGCTTCCCGGCAGTGAAAGTCAGCGGCTTCGGTACCGGCGCCCTCACCTGGGCCGACACCGAGCGCGCCGAATTCGCTCGTCCGAACCAGGTCTCCGGTTCCTCGCGCGACTTCCGCACCGGCATCGACTCGAACCTCGGCCTGCAGGCCGACATGCCGGTCAACAGCTGGCTGTCGCTGACCGCCCAGGGCCTGGTGCGCAAGGATGCCGAAGAAGGCTTCGGCGCCGAGCTGAGCTGGGCTTTCGCCAAGGCCCGCATTTCGGACGAGGTCAGCGTGCGCATCGGCCGCGTCGGCCTGCCGGTGTTCATGATCTCGGACTACCGCAACGTCGGCTACGCCAACACCATGCTGCGTCCGCCGGCGGAAGTCTACTCGCAGGTGCCGTTCAACAGCGTCGACGGCGTCGACGTCACCTGGCAGCACGGCTTCGGCGACACCACCGTGACCTCGCAGCTGGCCTACGGCAACGTCAAGTCCCCGCTGTCGGGCGGCATCCATGCCCGCGGCAAGCGCCTGGCCGCCCTCAACGTGAGCGCCGAGCACGGTCCCTTCACCCTGCGCGCCGGCCACGCCACCGGCAAGCTGAGCATTGACGATTCGACCTCGCTGAACACCCTGGTGGCCGGCCTGCGCGCCGCCGGCGCCGGTTACCGCATCGCGGCGCTGGCGCCGCTGGCCGACGAGATCGAAGCCCGCGACAAGCGCGCTTCGTTCAGCTCGCTGGGCCTGGCCATGGACTGGAACAACATCGTCATCCAGACCGAGTTCGCCAAGCGCAAGACCAAGACCTACGTCAACGACACCACCGCCTGGTACGCGATGGGCGGCTACCGCATCGGCAGCATCCTGCCCTACGTCAGCCACGCCAGCGTGAAGATCGACAGCGCCATCGCCAACACCGTGCCGGCGGCCTGCCCGGCCGGCTTCCCGGCGGCCTGCACCCCGACCCTGCAACAGCTCGGCGCCGGCGTGCGCCGCCTGCCGAACACCGGCGTGGGCCAGGGCGAGCAGTCGACCGACACCATCGGCGTACGCTGGGACTTCGCCAGCTCGGTCGCGCTGAAGGCGCAGATCGACCGCGTCAAGCCGAAGAACGGCAGCGGCCTGTTCGTGAACGCCCAGCCGGGCTTCCGCGACAGCGTGACCGTCGCCGCCGTCGCCCTCGACTTCGTTTTCTGAGGAGCCGGCCATGACGAACAAGATGATTGCAAGCCTGGCCGCGGCCGCCGCCCTGTTCTCCACGTCGGCGCTGGCCGAAGTGGTGGTGGTGGTGAACCCGAAGGCCGCCGAATCGGCGATGACGAAGGAGCAGGTCGCCCAGTTCTTCCTGGGTAAATCCTCGGCCATGACGCCGGTCGACCAGGCCGACGCGAGCCCGGTCCGCGCCGAGTTCTACAAGAAGGTCGCGGGCAAGGATGCCGCCCAGGCCAAGGCCCTGTGGTCCAAGCTGGTCTTCACCGGCAAGGCCACGATGCCGAAGGAAGTCGCCGACAGCGCCGCCGTGAAGGCCGCCGTCGCCGCCAACCCGAAGGCGATCGGCTACATCGACAAGGGCGCCGTGGACGGCAGCGTGAAGGTCGTCTACACGGCGCAATAAGCGACTGAAAGCGGACTGGAAGCGGCTGCAGACGCAGCCGCACCACCCATCAGGCACTCCCGCCGCCCGGCCTCGCGCCGGCGGCGGTTTCCGCAGTCTGGAGACACCACCATGAGCATCAAGCGCAGGATCTGGGCACTGCCCCTCATTTCCGCCATCATCTTCGGCCTGGGCGCCGGCGCCAGCGTCGTGATCGCGAACGGCGCGCTGGCGTCGATCACCACCACGGCAAGCGTCGACTACCCGGTGCTCGATGCCTCCAAAGGCCTCATCCTCGACGTCGCCGCCGTCACCGACGGCCTGCAGGACGCGGTCGCGGAAGGCGACAAGGACAAGATCGGCCAGGTCGGCGAGCAGGCCAAGGCGCTGCGCGCGCGGCTGGACAAGTTCGCGCAGATCCCCGGCCAGGCCGAGGCCGGGGCACGCCTGGGCAAGGAATTCGACGCCTACTATGCGCCGGCGCTGTCGGCCGCGCGCATCATGCTCGAGATGGAGGAAGGCGACCCGCAGCCCGTGGTCGGCGAGATGCAGTCGGCCCTCGCGGTGCTCAACGGCGACCTCGCCAAGGTCAACGAAGCGGCCCAGCGCCAGTTCGCGGCCGGCATCGAGGACAGCAAGAACAGCGTACAGAAAGTCGTGCTGTCGATGATCGCCACCGCCCTGGTGGTGATCACCTGCCTGGCCGTGGTGTCCTGGTTCGTGGTGCGCACCATCTGGCAGCAGCTCGGCGGCGAACCGGCCTATGCGCGCGAGATCGCGCAGGCGGTGGCCGGCGGCGACCTGTCGACCGAGATCCGCATCGAGGCCGGCGACGGGTCCAGCCTGCTGGTGGCGCTGAAGGAGATGCGCGGCCGGCTGGCGACCCTGGTGGCCGAGATCAAGGCGTCGGCCGACACCATCGCCCTGGCCAGCTCGGAGATCGCGAGCGGCAACGCCGACCTGGCGCGCCGCACCGAATCGCAGGCGGCCAGCCTGGACCGCACCACCCGTTCGATGGAAGAACTGACCGGCGCGGTGCGCGAGAACGCCAGCGCGGCCAGCCAGGCCAACGCGCTGGTGGAAACCGCGACCGATATCGCGACCCGCGGCGGCCAGGTGGTCGGCGGCGTGGTCACCACCATGGGCGACATCAACAGCTCGGCGAGCAAGATCGTCGAGATCATCTCGGTCATCGACGGCATCGCCTTCCAGACCAACATCCTGGCGCTG
>DAMCRY010000267.1:0-5794 GCA_032115075.1 Massilia sp. | reverse complement strand
CGGCGGCGCTCAGTTCGCGTTTTCGCGCGCCGGGCGCGGGTCTGCGTCCTGCGGGGCTGTGGCGGCGTCCGGCCGTGGAGCCCGGGCAGGACGCTGCGGCGCACCCCGGTGCAGCGCATGCAACTGTTGCTTGAGCCTGGCCACCGGAGGGGCGTACAGGAAGCCGAAGGAGACCGCGCCCTCGCGGCCTTCCACCGCGTGGTGCATGCGGTGCGCCTGGTAGAGCCGCTTGAGGTAGCCGCTGCGCGGCGTGTAGCTGAAAGGCCAGCGCCGGTGCACCAGGCCGTCGTGGGCGACGAAGTACAGCGCGCCGTAGGCCGTCATGCCGGCGCCGATCCACTGCAGCGGCCATGCGCCTTCGGTGCCGAACCAGATCAGGGCGATCGCCACGCCCGCGAACACGACCGCATACAGGTCGTTCTTCTCGAACCAGCCGGTGCGGGGTTCGTGGTGCGACTTGTGCCAGCCCCAGCCGAAGCCGTGCATCACGTATTTGTGCGCGACGATGGAAAACACTTCCATCAGCACGACGGTGAGCACGACGATGAGGGCATTGAGCAGCATGGCGGGCGGCAGAGAAAGGTGGCAGGAATGACAAGAGCCTACCACAAGCCCCGCGCCGCACCATTGCCGTTCCCGCGCATGCGCGGTTCATCGACGGTACGGACTGTCATTTTTAGATCGGAAAGGAATACCATGCTTCGTGCACACACCGCCTCCTTCGCCCTCGGACTGCTGCTGGCCTGCCAGGCCGGCGCGGCCACCGTCGAAGTCCGGGTCTCGGGCGTCAATGGCGCCAAGGGCAAGATCAACGTCGCCGTCTGCGACCGCGAGCGCTTCCTCAAGCAGTGCGCCTACAGCGCCTCGGCGCCGGCCCAGGCCGGCGAGACCGTACTCAAGGTGAACGACGTCCCGCCCGGCACCTGGGCCGTGCTCGCCTACCACGACGAGAACGGGAACCGGGAGCTGGACCGCAACTTCATCGGCGTCCCGAAGGAGGACTACGGCTTCAGCCGCGACGCCGCCGGGCGCTTCGGTCCGCCCGCGTTCGAGGATGCGGCGATCGAGGTGCGCGAGGGCACGACGGTCGCGCCGATCAAGCTCCATTGACGCAACCGTGCACCGAAAGCGTGCCGCCGTGCTCCAATCCGTGGCGCCGCGCCGGGTGGCGCGCATCGCCATGCGGCACGCGGCAACGCAGCAAAAAATAACGATAGGAATTAGATAATTCTTCGGGTATCGTTGCAATCCACAAGGGGCTGGGCAGCGTTCCCGGCACCGATCGATCACGCATGCATATCACGCAAAACACGTAATACTGGGGATGAACGAATGAACGAGTGGATTAACGAATTGAACGCCTGGGTCTGGAGCCCGGCCCTGATCGCGCTCTGCCTGGGCGCCGGATTGTATTTCTCGATCCGCTCGCGCTTCCTGCAGCTGCGCCACGTGCGCGAGATGACCCGCCTGATGATGGACGGCAAGAGCTCCGACCAGGGCGTGTCCTCGTTCCAGGCCCTGACCATGACCCTGGCCGGCCGCGTCGGGACCGGCAACATCGCCGGCGTCGCCACCGCCATCACCTTCGGCGGACCGGGCGCGGTCTTCTGGATGTGGGCCGTGGCCTTCCTCGGCGCCAGCTCGGCCTTCGTCGAATCCACCCTCGGCCAGGTGTACAAGGAATCGATCGACAAGCAGTTCCGCGGCGGCCCCGCCTTCTACATCGAGAAGGGCCTGGGCATCAAGTGGTATGCGGTGCTGTTCGCCCTGGTGACCATCCTCGCCACCGGCGTGCTGCTGCCGGGCGTGCAGGCCAACTCCATCGCCGAAAGCCTCAAGACCGCGGCCGGCGTCGACACCACCATCACCGGCGTGCTGCTGGCGATGGCGCTGGCCTTCATCATCTTCGGCGGCGTCAAGCGCATCGCCAGCTTCGCCGAATACGTGGTGCCCTTCATGGCGCTCGGCTACATCGTCGTGGCCTGCATCATCGTGGCCCTGCACATCGAGCAGCTGCCCGGCGTGCTGGCCCTGATCTTCAGCTCGGCCTTCGGCATGGACGCCGGCTTCGGCGCCATCATCGGCATGGCGATCCAGTGGGGCGTCAAGCGCGGCGTCTACTCGAACGAAGCCGGCCAGGGCACCGGCCCGCACGCTTCGTCCGCGGCGGAAGTGAGCCACCCGGCCAAGCAGGGCCTGGTGCAGGGCTTCTCGGTCTACGTCGACACCCTGTTCGTGTGCTCGGCCACCGCCTTCATGCTGCTCATCACCGGCCAGTACAACGTGCAGGCGCCGGACGGCAGCCCGATGTTCACCGGCGTGCAGGGCGTGGCCGCCGGTCCGGGCTACGTCCAGACCGCGCTCGAGAACATCCTGCCGGGCTTCGGCTCGCTGTTCGTCGCCATCGCGCTGCTGTTCTTCGCCTTCACGACGATCGTGGCCTATTACTACATCGCCGAAACCAATATCGCCTACCTGAACCGCAAGACCGGCCGCCCCTGGATCGCTTTCCTGCTGAAGCTGGCGATCATCGGCGCGACCTTCTACGGCACCATCCGCACCGCCGACGCGGCGTGGGCGATGGGCGACCTGGGCGTGGGCCTGATGGCCTGGCTGAACATCGCGGCCATCCTGTTGCTGCGTAACGTCGCCTTCAAGTGCCTGCGCGACTACGAGGCGCAGAAAGCCCAGGGCAAGGATCCGGTCTTCGATCCGGTGGCGCTGGGCATCGACAATGCCGACTACTGGGTCAAGCGCGGCGCCGCCGTTCCGGTGGACGCGTCGGCCGGCAGCACCGCGCCGGCGCCGACGACCGGCCGCTGATCCGCTTGCCGTTCCGGCCCCCACGGGCCGGAACATCGTTTATACTGGACGCGGGTGTTCGTACTCCGGTACGGCAGGATGCGCGATGGTCGGGCCGCCACGCGGCTTTTTTGCGACCATCCTGCGACCACATGACCGCCATCCCTTCCTTCGCCCGTCCCTGCATCCGCTCCTTCCCGATCTTCTTCGTCCGCCATGCCGCCCCGGAGGCCGCATGATGCACGTCGAACGCCGCCTCTCCGCTACCTTCCAGGCCTTTTTCGCTTCCGGCAAGTCCGGCGGCATCGTGCTGATCCTGTGCACGCTGCTGTCGCTGGCGCTCGCCAATTCGCCGGCCGGCCCTGCCTGGCTCGGCTTCTGGCACCAGGTCGTCGCCGGCCTGAGCATCGAACACTGGGTCAACGACGCCCTGATGGCGATCTTCTTCCTGATGATCGGGCTGGAACTGGAGCGCGAGCTGTACAACGGCGAGCTGTCCGACCTGCGCAATGCCCTGCTGCCGATCCTGGCGGCCTGCGGCGGCATCGCGGTGCCGGCGCTGATCCACTTCGCCTTCAACAACGGCACGCCCACCCAGCCCGGGGTCGGGATCCCGATGGCGACCGACATCGCCTTCGCGCTCGGCGTGCTGGCCCTGCTCGGCAGCCGTGTACCGGCCTCGCTCAAGATCTTCCTGACGGCGCTGGCCGTGATGGACGACCTGGGCGCCATCATCGTCATCGCCCTGTTCTATTCCACCGGCCTCTCGATGGCTTACCTGCTTGGGGCCCTGGCGGTGCTCGCCGTGCTGGTCATGATGAACCGCGTGCTGCGCGTGATGGCCCTGCTGCCCTACCTCGTCGGCGGCGCGCTGATGTGGTTCCTGATGCTGAAATCCGGCGTGCACGCGACCATCGCCGGCGTCCTGCTGGCCTTCGCGATTCCGTTTTCGCACAAGGAGGACGACGTGGCCTCGCCCTCGCACCGGCTCGAACACGTCCTGCACAAGCCGGTGGCCTTCCTGATCCTGCCGATCTTCGCGCTGGCCAATACCGGCATCGTGATCGGCGCCGGCTGGGCGCAGGAATTGCTGTCGGCCAACAGCCTGGGCATCATGCTCGGGCTGGTCGCGGGCAAGCCGCTCGGCATCGTCCTGTTCACGTTCGCGGCGGTGGCGCTGGGCCTGTGCCGCCTGCCGCTCGACCTGGCCTGGCGCCACGTGATCGGCGCCGGCCTGCTGGGCGGGATCGGCTTCACCATGTCGATCTTCATCACCAACCTGGCCTTCGCCGGCGCGCCGGACACCATCAACGCGTCGAAGATGGCGATCCTGCTGGCGTCGCTGGCGGCGGGCATCGCCGGCTTCGTGTGGCTCAAGCTGCTGGGGGCGCCGACGCCGATGGACCGCGATCCGGATACCCTCGACTACGAGGCGGCGCGGTAGCGCGCCGCCGGCCGGCTCAGGAGCCGGCGCGGGCGATGCGCGTGTCGCCGCGGCCGTCGAAGTCCGAGCCGAGCGGGTCGTGCACTGCGGGAATGCGCGTATCCCGCAGGTGCGGCTTGTCGGCCATGAATTCCCGGGCAAGGTCGAATGCGCGGGCCTGGATCAGGCTGCGCAGCACCGTGGCATCGATCGTGCGGCGGGTATCGATCTTGCGCTCCCGCATCTCGCCGTGGATCATCAGGAGATGGCGCATGGGGTCGGCCCACTTCACGTAGACCGGCGCCAGCGGCGCCTTGGCATTGCGCTCGCGCGCCGCCAGCACGGCGGCGTCGAAGTAGGGCTGCAGGTCGGCGGGGTGCATCTCGCGCAGCCTGGTTTCGGTGACGTGGTGCCCGAACAGCGCCATGTAACGGCGCTCCAGTTGCGAAAAATCGCCCTTCGCTGCGGACTCGACAGCCGTGCCCCTGGCGTGCGCGTCCGCTTGCGCGGCCCGCACGATCGCCGCCAGGCGCGCTTCGGCATCCGCCGACGGCGCCGGCATGCGCAGGGGTGCGCCGTCGAGCTCCTCCAGCAGCGCGGGAAGCTCGGTATCCGCACCGACGAAGGCCAGCACGGCAGCGAGCTGCCGCGGGTCGAGCTCGCGCACCAGGGCTGTCGCCTGGAAGCGGGCGACGCCGTTCTCGCTCCAGCGCAGGGATTCGAGGAAGCGCCGCTTGCCATACGGCGTCAGGGCATCGAGCGGGCTGGGCTGCCCAGACGCCAGGACGGCCTCGAGCTGCGTCGTGCTGCGTACCACAGGCTGCACAGGTTCCGCCGCCTGGGCGGCGAGCGTCCAGCAGGCAAGGGTCACTACGATGGCACTACGTAAAAAATAGCCTGGCATACTTCCTCCCAAGTGATGTGCTCACTGGAGTATATCGGCGGCTTGCCCCGAACGTGTGCTCGGGGCGCCCGCCGGCGGCACTTCATGCCGGACGGGTATCGATGACCGTCCTTGCGCCGGGTCGACTCTGGCCTTTGGCCTGGCGACCTGTGTAAGTAGCAACATTTCCTTACAGCTGACTAACCGCGCTTTACGGTCAGGCAACAGACAATCGCTTCCTCTCACTACCGGACCTGCCGATGAAACGCCTGCCGCTTGCCCTTGCCGCCGCCCTGCTCTTCTCCCTGCCCGCCGCCAGGGCCATCCCCATCGCCGACTGGCGCGCCGAGGAACTGCTCATGCAGCTTCCCGAGGTGAAGAAGGAACTCGCCCTGAACGACAACCAGCGGCTGCTATGGGAACAGAGCGAGCGCAAGACGCGCACCATCCTGCGGGCGCGCAAGGAGCGGCGCGAAGCGCTGGACGCCACGGCGAAGACGCTGAGCGCGGACAATGCCGCCGACCTGCGCAGCCTGGGCGCGCCGCTCGACGCCGACGCGGCTGCCACCCAGGCCGAAGACCTGGCGCTGCGGGAAACCTGGCTGACGGTAAACGATGCGCTCGACGACGCCCAGCGCGCCAAGGTGCTGGCGCACGTGCGCAGCATGCTGGAGCGCCAGCCCGGC
>DAMCRY010000266.1:0-5806 GCA_032115075.1 Massilia sp. | reverse complement strand
GCTGCTGGCCGGCGGCATCTACAACAGCGGCGAAGCGGTGGCCGACTGCCACGCCTTCTGCCAGGCCCTGGCCGAGCGCCTGCGCGCCCATCCGCGCTTCGCGGGCTTCGTGCACGGCGCCGCGCGGCGCTTGCTGGCCGAGCGGGGCAAAGGCCGCGGCAACATCTCCGGCATCGAACTCGACGACGGCGGCATCTTGCGCGCCGACAGCTACGTGCTGGCCGCCGGCATCCAGAGCCGCACGCTGTCGGACACGGTCGGGATCGACCTGCCGCTGTATCCATTGAAGGGCTACAGCCTGACGGCGCCGATCCGCGCCGACGACGTGGCGCCGGAAATCAGCGTCACCGACTTCGAGCGCAAGGTGCTGTACGCACGCATCGGCAGCAAACTGCGCGTGGCCGCCATGGTCGACATGGTCGGCGAAGACCTCAGCCACAACCCGAAACGGGTCGACGGCCTGACCCGCCAGGTGAAGGAAACCATGCCGCGCGCGGCCGACTATTCCAAATTGTCGGTGTGGGCCGGCCTGCGCCCCGCCACCCCGAGCAGCGCGCCGATCATCGGGGCCACCCGCTACGACAACCTGTGGCTGAACGTCGGCCACGGACCGCTCGGCTTTACCTTCGCCTGCGGCAGCGCCAGCCTGCTGGCCGGGGCGATCAAGGGCGAGGCGCCGCCGTTCAGCCTCGAAGGCTTGACGCTTAAAAACTAGGCAGTCGCCGCCCCGCCGGGGAATGGCGGATAATGGCGGCCATGTCCAAAACGTCCATACCCGAGGCCTGCCCCTGCGGCGGTCCCTCGCTGGCCGCCTGCTGCGGCCCTTTCATCGAAGGCAGCGCCCTGCCGCCCACGGCGGAGGCCCTGATGCGCTCGCGCTACACGGCGTATACGCTGAAAAACGAGCCCTACCTGCTAGCGACCTGGCATCCGAGCACCCGTCCGCTTGATCCCATCATCGATGAGAAAGAGCCAATCCGCTGGCTGGGTCTTGAGGTAAAATCTGCTTTACGTTTACGTCAACGTAAAGTAAATTCACCGGACGATCCAGACCGCGATACCGTCGAATTCGTCGCCCGTTTCAAGGTGGGTGGACGGGCGCACCGGCTGCACGAAGTGAGCCGCTTCCTGCGCGAGCCCGATCCCACGACCGGGGCGCCGCGCTGGTTCTATCTGGACGGAAGTTTCCCAGAATAAACACAAACAGCAGAGACAGAGGACGGCAATGCCCCAGATCGAGAGCAAACTCAACCCGCGCAGTGAAGATTTCAAGGCAAATGCGGCGGCCATGCAGCTGATCGTGGACGATTTGCGCGCGAAAGTCGCGCAGATGGCCCAGGGCGGCGGCGAGGCGGCATCCGCCAAGCACGTCGCGCGCGGCAAGCTGCTACCGCGCGACCGCGTGCAAATGCTGCTCGACCCGGGCACGCCCTTCCTCGAGTTCTCCCAGCTGGCCGCCTACGAGATGTACGACGGGGCTGCGCCGAGCGCCGGCATCATCACCGGTATCGGCCGCATCAAAGGCCAGGAATGCGTGATCGTCTGTAACGACGCCACCGTCAAGGGCGGCACCTACTATCCGATGACGGTGAAAAAACACCTGCGCGCCCAGGAGATCGCCGAGCAGAACCACCTGCCTTGCATCTACCTGGTCGACTCCGGCGGCGCCAACCTGCCGAACCAGGACGACGTGTTCCCGGACCGCGACCACTTCGGCCGCATTTTCTATAACCAGGCGAACTTGTCCGCCAAGGGCATCCCGCAGATCGCGGTCGTGATGGGTTCCTGCACCGCCGGCGGCGCCTACGTGCCGGCGATGAGCGACGAATCGATCATCGTCAAGGAACAGGGCACCATCTTCCTGGGCGGCCCGCCGCTCGTGAAAGCCGCGACCGGCGAAGTCGTCACCGCCGAGGACCTGGGCGGCGGCGACGTCCACACCCGCCTGTCGGGCGTGGCCGATCACCTGGCCCAGAACGATCTGCATGCGCTGTCGCTGGCGCGCACCATCGTGTCGAACCTGAACCGCGTCAAGCCGGTCCAGGGTGCACTCCGTGAAAGCGTGGAACCCAAGTATGCGCCGGAAGAACTGTACGGGGTGATCCCGGTCGACACCCGCAAGCCTTTCGATGTGCGCGAAGTGATCGCGCGCGTGGTCGACGGGAGCGAATTCGACGAGTTCAAGGCAAGGTATGGCACGACCCTGGTCTGCGGCTTCGCCCACATCTACGGCATGAAGGTCGGCATCATCGCCAACAACGGCATCCTGTTCTCGGAGTCGGCGCTGAAGGGCGCGCACTTCATCGAGCTGTGCTGCCAGCGCAAGATTCCGCTCGTCTTCCTGCAGAACATCACCGGCTTCATGGTCGGCCGCAAGTACGAAAACGAAGGCATCGCCCGCAACGGCGCCAAGATGGTGACTGCTGTCGCCACCGCCTCGGTGCCGAAGTTCACCGTCATCATCGGGGGCTCGTTTGGCGCCGGCAACTACGGCATGTGCGGCCGGGCCTTCTCGCCGCGCTTCCTGTGGATGTGGCCGAATGCGCGCATCTCGGTGATGGGCGGCGACCAGGCCGCCTCGGTGCTGGCGACCGTCAAACGCGACGGCATCGAAGCCAGGGGCGGCCAGTGGTCGCCCGAAGAAGAAGCGGCCTTCAAGCAGCCGATCAAGGAACAGTACGAGCACCAGGGCCACCCCTACTATGCGTCGGCACGCCTGTGGGACGACGGCGTCATCGACCCGGCCGACACCCGCACCGTGCTGGGCCTGGGACTCTCGGCGGCGCTGAATGCGCCGATCGAAGACACCAAGTTCGGCGTGTTCCGCATGTAAGGGGCGAGGAAAAACATCATGGAATACCAGACCCTCACCATCTCCATCGACGACAAGGTCGCCGCCGTCACGCTGAACCGCCCGGAACTGCGCAACGCCTTCAACGAGCACGCCATCGCCGAGCTGGCGCTGGCCTTCGACGAACTCGGACGTAACGAGCAGGTGCGCGCCATCGTGCTGGCGGCGAACGGGCCGGCGTTCTGCGCCGGCGCCGACCTGAACTGGATGAAGAAGATGGCCGGCTACTCGCACAGCGAAAACCAGGAAGACGCCGCGCGCCTGGCCGACATGCTGCGCACCATCTACCTGTGCCCGAAGCCGACGGTGGCCAAGGTGCAGGGTGACTGCTACGCCGGCGGCATGGGCCTGGTCGCGGCCTGCGACATCGTGGTCGCCAGCGAGGTCGCGCACTTCTGCCTGTCCGAGGTGAAGCTGGGCCTGATCCCGGCGACGATTTCGCCCTACGTCATCAAGGCGATGGGCGAGCAGGCCGCGCGCCGCTACTTCCTTACCGCCGAGCGCTTCGACGCGAACGAAGCGCGCCGCATCGGCTTCGCCCATGAAGTCGTGGCGGCGGACGCGCTGGACGCGACGGTCGCCGGCATCGTGAAGTCGCTGGTGACGAACAGCCCCAACGCGGTGCGCGAAGCGAAAACGCTCGTGCGCGAGGTCGTGGGCCAGCCGGTCGGCGACGCGCTGCTGCTTGATACCGCGAAGCGCATCGCCGCAATCCGCGCTTCGAACGAGGGCCGCGAAGGCGTCGCGTCCTTCCTCGAGAAGCGCAAGCCGACCTGGCTGAATTAACGTTGTAGATTTAGATACTGGAATCATCTTGAAGCAGCAAACCTCTTCCGACTGGATCGCACGCAGCCTGCGCAGCGTGTGGCACCCGTGCACCCAGATGCAGCACCACGAGGAGGTGCCGCTGATCGCGGTCAGCCACGGCAAGGGCCCCTGGCTCTACGACCACGAAGGCCGCCGCTACCTGGACGGCATCAGCTCCTGGTGGGTCAACCTGTTCGGCCACGCCAACCCGCGCATCAACGCGGCGCTGAAGGACCAGCTGGACAAGCTGGAACACGCGATGCTGGCCGGCTTCACCCACGAGCCGGTGATCGAGCTGTCGGAAAAGCTGGCCGCCCTCACCGGCCACAACCTCGGCCACGCCTTCTACGCCTCGGACGGCGCTTCGGCGGTCGAGATCGCGATGAAGATGAGCTTCCACGCCTGGCGCAATGCAGGTTACCCAGGCAAGCAGGAATTCGTCTGCCTGCAGGGCAGCTACCACGGCGAGACCATCGGCGCGCTGTCGGTCACCGACGTCCCCCTGTTCAAGGATGCCTATGGCCCGCTGCTGCGCGCCTCTCATGTGGTGAGCGCGCCAGACGCGCGCAACGCGCAGGAGGGCGAATCGGCGCAGGACGTGGCGCGGCGCGCCATCGACGACGTGCGCGCGCTGTTCGAAGCGCGCGGCGACCGGATCGCAGCCATCATCGTCGAACCGCTGGTGCAGTGCGCCACCGGGATGGCGATGTACGACCCGCTCTACCTGGAACTGCTGCGCGAGCTGTGCGACCAGCACCACGTGCACCTGATCGCCGACGAGATCGCGGTCGGCTGCGGGCGCACCGGCACCTTCTTCGCCTGCGAGCAGGCCGCCATCTGGCCGGACTTCCTGTGCCTGTCGAAAGGCATCAGCGGCGGCTACCTGCCGCTGTCGCTGGTGCTCACCAGCGACGAGATCTACCAGTCCTTCTACAGCGAAGACATCACGCGCGGCTTCCTGCACTCGCACTCCTACACCGGCAATCCGCTGGCCTGCCGCGCGGCGCTGGCGACGCTCGAGATCTTCGAGGAAGACGACGTCCTGAATCGCAACCGCGAGCTGGCGACCAAGCTCACCATCGCGCTGGCCCCGCTGGCCGAGCACGAGCGCACGACCCACTTCCGCCAGCGCGGCATGATCTTCGCCTTCGACGCGGTGGAGCCGGACCCGGCACGCGCCTCGACCTTCGCGCGCCGCTTCTTCACCAGCGCCGTCGAAAACGAGCTGCTGCTGCGCCCGATCGGCCGCACGGTCTACCTGATGCCCCCCTACGTGCTCGGTGACGACGATATCGCGACGCTCGCTGCGAACACGCAGAAGGTCTTCGAATCGGTGATCGCGGGATGAGCATGATGGACCTGATCGAAGGCATCGAACGCAAGCTCGACGCATTGGCCGCGCAAAGCCTGATCCGCCGCCTGCGCGTGGCCGACAGTCCCTGCGCCCCGCGCCAGCTGGTCGACGGGCGCGAGATGCTGGCCTTCTGCAGCAACGACTACCTCGGCCTGGCCTCCCACCCCGCCGTGGTCGCGGCGCTGCAGGAAGGCGCCGCACGCTATGGCGCCGGCAGCGGCGCTTCCCACCTCGTCAGCGGCCACAGCCGCGCACATGCGCTGCTGGAAGAACGCTTCGGCGAGTGGATGTCACCGTACATCGAGCAGGCGCGCGCGCTCTACCTGTGCACCGGCTACATGGCCAACCTGGCCGTGCTCACCGCGCTGGGCGCGGACGCCGATGCGGCCATCTTCTCTGAGGCCCTGAACCACGCCTCGCTGATCGACGGCGCCCGCCTGGCGAAAGCCGGCGTGAGCGTCTACCCGCACGGCGACGTCGCCGCGCTGGAACAGCAGCTGGTCGCCAGTACGGCCGCCACCAGGATCGTCGTCACCGACAGCGTCTTCAGCATGGACGGCAACCTGGCTCCCCTGCCCCGGATCCTGGCGTTGTGCGAGCGTTACGGCGCCTGGCTGGTGGTCGACGACGCCCACGGCTTCGGCGTGCTGGGCGACACCGGCCGCGGCGCGCTCGAGCATTTCGGGCTGCGCTCGCCCAACCTTGTCTACATCGGCACCCTCGGCAAGGCGGCCGGCGTCGGCGGCGCCTTCATCGGGGCGCACGCCAGCGTGATCGAGCTGCTGGTGCAGCGC
>DAMCRY010000265.1:0-5859 GCA_032115075.1 Massilia sp. | reverse complement strand
GCCGCCAAGCCGGCCGTACTGGAGAGGAAGGTCCGGCGCGACAGGCCGGAGCGAAACGGCGCCCTGCTCGCGGGCGCGGGTCGGTGGGAGGTCATCACGGGCATCCTTTCGGCAGGCGCGGTGCGCCGGGTGGCGACACCTTGCCGTTCGACCGCGCCCGGACGCCGGCCATCCGCCAATCCGGCCGGCTGTTGAGATACCTCGTCGCTTGCGTCGCTATCGCGGCGCCCGTGTCCGCGCCCTGCGGACCCGCAAGCTTCCCCCGCGTGGCTGGCGCATCGTAGTGGGTTGGTCCGCGCGCGGACCATGCGCACTGGCGGCCTCTGCCGCTTAGGCCGGCATCCTCACTCGGCGTCCGGCTGCCGTGCCGGATGCGCGGCCTTGAACGCCGGCAGGTCCACGCACAGCTCGTTGATGCGCGCGATGGTCGGGTAGGCCGTCACGTCGATGTCGAAGCGCTGCGCATTGAACACCTGCGGCACCAGGAAGCAGTCGGCGATGGTCGGGGTGTCGCCGTGGCAGAAGGCGCCGGTGCCCCGGTTGCGCGCCAGGTGCGCCTCGAGCGAGCGGAAGCCTTCGATGATCCAGTGGCGGTACCAATCGGTCTTGACCGCCTCGTCGTGCCCGAGCTGCCTGACGAGGTACTTCAGCACGCGCAGGTTGTTCACCGGGTGGATGTCGCAGGCGACGATCTGCGCCAGCTCGCGCACGCGGGCGCGGCCGATGGCGTCGCGCGGCAGCAGCGGCACCATCGGGTGCACCTCTTCCAGGTACTCCAGGATGGCCATCGATTGCGTGAGCGTGACCGCGTCGTCCTGCAGGGCCGGCACCAGCCCGCTCGGGTTCACGGCCAGGTAGCCGTCCAGCAGGTGCTGGCCGCCGTCGCGCAGCAGGTGCACCGGCACCGCTTCGTAGTCCAGGCCCTTCAGGTTGAGCGCGATGCGGACGCGGTACGCGGCCGAGCTGCGAAAGTATGTGTAGAGCTTCATGCCTGCCTCCGATGCGTGTCCTTCCGGTGCGTGTCCTTCCGGTGATAGGGCGCCACCTCCTGGTCGATGGCGCCGAAGATGCTGGCGCCGTCCTTGTCGACCATCTCGATGCGCACGGTGTCACCATACGCCAGGAACGGGGTGGCGGGCTTGCCCTGTTCAATCGTCTCGTACATGCGCACCTCGGCCAGGCAGCAGTAGCCGACGCCGCCGTTGGCGATGCTCGAGCCGTGCAGGCTGCCCTGCTTGTTCGACACGGTGCCCGAGCCGACGATGCTGCCGGCGCCCAGCTCGCGCGTCTTCGCCGCGTGCGCGACCAGCTCGGCGAAGCCGAAGGTCATGTCCTCGCCCGCGTTCGGACGGCCGAAAGGCGCGTCGTTGAGGGTCACCAGCAGCGGCAGGTGCAGCTTCGAACCGGCCCAGGCCTCGCCCAGCTCGTCCGGCGTGACGGCCACCGGCGAGAAGGCGCTGGCCGGCTTCGACTGGTAGAAGCCGAAGCCCTTGGCCAGCTCGTTCGGGATCAGGTTGCGCAGCGAGACGTCGTTCACCAGCATCACCAGGCGGATCGCGGCGGCCGCCTCCTCCACGCTCGCGCCCATCGGCACGTCGCCGGTAATCACCGCGACCTCGGCCTCCAGGTCCACGCCCCACTCTTCCGACAGCACCGCGATCGGGTCGCAGGGGCCGACGAAGGAATCCGAGCCGCCCTGGTACATCAGCGGATCGGTGTAGAAGGAAGCCGGCACCTCGGCGTTGCGCGCCTTGCGCACCAGCTCGACGTGGTTGATGTAGGCCGAGCCGTCGCACCACTGGTAGGCGCGCGGCAGCGGCGAATGGCATTCCTCTTCGATGAAGGACTCGGCCTTGTCGGCGGTGCCGGCATTCAGGCGCTCGTACACTTTCTTCAGTTGCGGCGCGACTTCCTCCCAGTTGTCGAGCGCGCACTGCAGCGTGCGGGCGATCTTCGGGACGGCCTGGCAGGTGACCAGGTCGCGGCTGACGACGACCAGGGTGCCGTCGCGGCCGCCGTGTTTGAGTGAGGCGAGTTTCATTGCGATTCCTTCTAGGTTACAGGCTATCCGCCATTACAATCCAAATCAAACTATCATACAAACAGTATTTTCCGCTCGATTTATCAGACTATCTTATGAATCCCACCTTGCGCCAGATGCGCGCATTCGTCGCCGTGGCCAAGACCGGCAACTTTACGCTCGCGGCACAGAGCCTGCACGTGACGCAGTCCGCGCTCTCCGGTTTGATCAAGGAGCTGGAACAGACGCTCGAGGCGAAGGTCATCGACCGCAGCACCCGGCGCATCACCCTCACCGACATCGGCCGCGAGCTGTACCCCCTGTTCAGCCAGATGATCGACGACCTCGACGGCGCGCTCGCCAACGTCGCCGAGCACACCAGCCTCAAGAAGGGCATCGTGCGCATCGCCGCGCCGCAGCTGCTGTCCTGCACCCTGCTGCCGGAGGCGATCGCCGCCTACCGCGCCAGCTACCCGGACATCGTGGTGCGCCTCAAGGACACGGCGGTGGAAGGCGTGATCGCACGCGTGCTCTCGGGCGAGGCCGATTTCGGCATCGGCCCCGAGCGCGAACCGGCGCCGCCGCTCGACGCCCGGCTATTGTTCGAGATGCCCTTTTCGGTGGTGTTCCCGCAGGGCCACGCGCTGGAAAGCCGGGCGCGCATCAGCTGGCAGGACATGGCGCGCTACCCGATGATCTCGCTGCAGGGCCAGTTCACCGAGCGCCTGCTGGACGACGTCCACGCGGCCCTGCGCGAGGCGCCGCTCAAACCGGCCAACGAAGTCACCTTCATGACCACGGCGCTGGCGATGGCGGCCGCCGGGCTGGGCGTGACGGTGTGCATGCCGTACGCCGCGCCGCTGGCCACGCTCTACGGCCTGGTCCTGCGTCCACTGGAGGAACCGGTGCTGAGCCGGCGCTTCTTCACCTATACCCGGCCGGGCCGCGCGCTGTCGCCGGCGGCGCAGAGCTTCATCGACTTCCTCGACGGTTTCGTGCGGCGCATGGCGCCTGCTGCGACGCCAGCCTCGGCACCATGATGACCTCGAGCCGCCGCTGCCGCTTCAGGCGCCGGCGCCCGGCGCACATCACTTGGCCGCCTTCGCGGACGGATAGAAGACCTGTTCGCCGCCCGCCTTGAACGAGGCGATCAAGGCCTGCCCTTCAGGCGAGGTCATCCACTCGACCAGCTGCATCGCGCCCCTGTAGTTGACGTGCTTGTGGCGTTCCGGATTCACGGCGATGATCCCGTAGGGGTTGAACATCCTGGAGTCGCCCTCGACCGCGATCTGCAGGCCGGTCCTGGCCTGGTAGGCGACGTAGGTGGCGCGGTCGGTCAGGGTGTAGGCCCTCATTTCCGCAGCCATGTTCAGCACTTCACCCATGCCCAGGCCGGCCGAGATATAGGCGGCGCCCTGCGGCTGGGTGCCGATCTGCTTCCAGTAGGCCTTTTCCATCTGGTCGGTGCCGGAATTGTCGCCGCGCGAGACGAAGCGCACGCGGCTGTCGACGATCTTCTTCATCGCCGCGAGGACGTCCTTGCCGCCCTTGATGCCGGCGGGATCGCTGACCGGGCCGACCAGGATGAAGTCGTTGTACATGACGTCGCGGCGGTCGACGCCATGGCCTTCGGCGACGAACTTGTCCTCGGCCGCCCGGGCATGGACGAGGGTGACGTCGACGTCGCCGTTCCTCGCCAGCTCGAGCGCCTTGCCGGTGCCGACGGCGATCACGTTGACCTTCGAATTGGTCCTGCTTTCGAACTTCGGCAGCAGATACCGCAGCAGGCCCGAGTTCTCGGTGCTGGTGGTGGTCGAGAGCTTGATCACTCCCTGGGCCAGGACCGGCGCGGCGGTGGCCAGCAGGAAGCCCAGCAGGGCGAGCTGTTTGTTCAGGAAACGCATGGTGATCCTTTTCTCGTGTTTTGTCATGAAGCCAAGGTTGGCGCCGGGTGGATGCGCCATCCTAAGCTATACTGAAAAACTTTCAATATGAACAAGTTTGCATATGTTGCGCATCAACCTGGCATACACGTTCGACGACAAGGCCACCAACGTCGCGCAGCTCGGCAATCCCCTGTTCGACATCCTGGCCGCCATCCACGATTGCGGATCGGTGGGCGCGGCGGCGACCCGGGTCGGCCTGTCCTACCGCCACATCTGGGGCGAACTGAAGCGCCTCGAGGCCGCGCTGCAGGCCGAGCTGATCGTCTGGGAACGCGGCAAGCGCGCGCGCCTGTCCCCGTTCGGCGAAAAGCTGCTGTTCGCCGAGCGGCGCGCGAAGATGCGCGTCCTGCCCCAGGTCGAGAACCTGGTCGCCGAGATGGAGCGCGAATTCGCGCTGGCCTTCGATCCGCAGGCGCACGTGATCCCGATGTTCGCCAGCCATGACCTGGCCCTGCCGCGCCTGAAGGAATTCATGGGGCGGGAAGCCAAGCTGCACCTGGACCTGCAGTTCCGCGGCAGCCTGGAATGCATCGCCGCCCTGTCGCGCGGCGAGTGCATGCTGGCCGGCTTCCACGTGAGCGAGGACCATGCGCCCGGCAGCCTCACGCACAAGGCCTTCAAGTCCGTGCTCAAGCCGGGGCGCCACAAGCTGATCAATTTCGTCGGCAGGCAGCAGGGCCTGATGGTGGCCGCCGGGAATCCGAAAGGCATCGCGGGCATGGCCGATCTCGCGCGCCGGGGCGTCCGCTTCGTGAACCGGCAGGCAGGATCCGGCACCCGCGTCACGATCGAGCAGCTGCTGGCCAAGACCGGGGTCGACCCGGACGCGATCGAGGGCTTCGGCACGGCCGAACCGACCCATCTCGCCGTCGCCACCAGCGTGGCGGCCGGCGTGGCGGACGCCGGCTTCGGCATCCAGGCCGCCGCGGCCGCCTTCGGACTCGGCTTCGTCCCGCTCGTCCGCGAGCAGTATTACTTCGTCTGCCTGAAGGAGGCGGTGGACCGGCCGCCCATCAGCAAGCTGCGCGAACTGCTGCGGCGCAGCGAGTGGCAGGCCTTGACCGCCGACCTGCCCGGCTACGACATCGCGGATGCCGGCGAGGTGGTCGCGCTGCGCCGCGCCTTCCCCTGGTATGCGTTCCGGACGCCGAAGCGCACCCCAGTGCCGGAGCCGGCGCGGTGCGCGTGAGGCGCACTGCGCGCTACAATAGCGCGCATTCCCGTTTGTCCTGCCACCGATGTCCCTCAACACCATCGAGATCAACCGCCTGATGGACCGTTTCGACAGCCACGCCAGCGTCTGGCTGTTCGGCTACGGCTCCCTGATCTTCAAGGCCGACTTCCCCTTCCTCGAACGCCGCCCGGCCAGCATCCAGGGCTGGAGCCGCCGCTTTTACCAGGGCTCGCACGACCACCGCGGCACCGAGACCGCCCCCGGCCGCGTCGTGACGCTCGTCCCCGATGAAGGCGCGACCTGCCACGGCATGGCCTACCTGGTCACGCCGGAGGAATTCGCCCACCTCGACCACCGCGAGAAGAACGGCTACCTGCGCCTGGCCACCGGGATGACCTTCGAGGACGGCGGCACGGCCGAAGGCATCGTCTACATCGCCACGCACGAGAACGCGGCCTGGCTGGGCCCGGCGAGCGAACGCGACATCGCGCGCCAGATCGCGGCGGCGCGCGGCCCCAGCGGCCCGAACAGCGAATACCTGCTGGAGCTGGCGCGCGCCCTGCGCGAACTCGGCAAGCACGACGCGCACGTGCACGCGATCGAGCGCCACCTGCGGGAAATCATCGGCGCCGCAAGCTGATTCCTCAGGCCGGCGGCTCGTCCCCGTCCACTTCCGCGTCCACTTCCACGTTGATGCCGACCCATTTGCGGATGCGCCA
>DAMCRY010000264.1:0-5885 GCA_032115075.1 Massilia sp. | reverse complement strand
CGGACGATACGCCCGCCCTGCGCGCCGCCTTGTCGGCCTGGATTGGCGAACGCCTGTCGACGCCGGAGCGCCCGGCCGCGATTTCCTTCGGCGAGGCGCTGCCGCGCCAGGCCGGCGGCAAGCTGACCGACTGGATCATCGACGCCTGGGCTTAAGGGAAGCGGCAGGCGGGCCCGCCCGGCGCCACGGCGCAGCTCAGCGGTCGACGAACATCTCGAAGCCGCCCCAGAACATGCGCTTGCCGTCGAAGGGCAGGCCGTCGGGCGACATCATCGGCGCCAGGCGCGGATCCTTCATTACCTTCTCGTTGACTTCGTCGCGCCTGGCGCGCGACTCGTAGACGATCCAGGCGAATACCACCGTCTCGCCTTCCTGCAGGTCGACGCTCTGCGGGAAGGAGGTCAGCTTGCCGGGCTTGACGTCGTCGGCGATGCATTCGCGGTATTCCAGCGCGCCGTGCTCGCGCCAGACGGTGGCCGACAGCTCGGCCATCTCGCGGTAGCGATCGAGGTTTGCTTTGGGAAGGGGCAGGACGAAACCGTCGACATAGGCCATGCTGATCTCCTCGGGAAGGTTGTAGGACGTGGACCGTCCGGTAACAGACCCGTGGACGGCTGCCAGGTTCCCGCAAGCCGAACGAAGCTTGCGCAAACCCGGCCAGCATAGCATCAGAACACGGTGTTGGGCGGCGGAGGCGGCGGGGGTGGGGGCGGCGGCGCCATGGGGGCGTGCGGCGCGCCGGGCAGTGGTTCTTCGCCGGTCGCCGGGTCCTGCTCCGGCGCGCCGGGTCCCGCGTCGCCCGGAACGGCCAGCTCCACGTCGATCGCGCGCAGTTCCGGCCGGTCGAGGTATTCCTCGAAGACCCAGTCGCCGTTCTCCTGCAGCACGCCCTCCGGCTCGAGCGGCGGGGAATGATGCGGCACCTTGGCCAGCGCCACCCGCATGTAGTCGATCCAGATCGGCAGCGCCAGCGTGGAGCCGAACTCGCGCCCGCCCAGCGAGCGCGGCTCGTCGTAGCCCATCCAGGACACCGCCACTACCTTGCCGCCGTAGCCGGCGAACCAGCCGTCGATGGCGTCGTTGGTGGTGCCGGTCTTGCCGGCGATGTCGATGCGCCCCAGCTTCTGCGAGGCGGCGGCGCCGGTGCCGAAGCGGGTGACGTCGCGCAGCATGCTGTCGGCGACGAAGGCGGTGCGCGGGTCGAGCACCCGGTCGGCATCCAGGCGCGGCATCGGCGGCATGTTCTCCACCAGCACCGTGCCGTCGCCGTCGACGATCCGCGAGATCAGGTAGGGCCTGACGCGGTAGCCGCCGTTGGCGAGCACCGCATAGGCGCCGGCCACCTGCAGCGGCGTGACGGCGCCGGTCCCCAGCGCCAGCGTCAGGTTCTTCGGGTGCTTGGCCAGGTCGAAGCCGAAGCGGCCCAGGAAGCCGTGCGTATAGTCGACGCCCAGCGCCCGGATCAGGCGCACGCTGCCGATGTTCTTCGAGCGCGTCAGCGCCCGGCGCAGCGTGATCGGGCCGTCGTAGACGCCGTCGTCGTTCTGCGGCGACCAGGTCGCGCCGGCGTTCTCGCCCGGCATGTCGAGCGGTTCGTCGAGGATCAGGGTGCCCGGCGAGTAGCCCTTGTCGAGCGCCGCCGCGTACACGAAGGGCTTGATGGTGGAGCCGGGCTGGCGCCAGGCCTGCGTGACGTGGTTGAATTTCTGCAGGTTGTAGTCGAAGCCGCCGACCAGGGCGTGGTAGGCACCGGTCTCGGCGTCCAGGGCGACGAAGGCGGCAGCCACCTGCGGCACCTGGGTGAGCGCCCAGCCGTCCTTGCCGGCCCGGGTGACGCGCACCACCGCGCCCGGCGCGATGCGCACGCTTTCCTTCGCGTTCGCCGCCAGGCCGCGCGCCGCGAACTTCAGGCCGGCGGCGCCGATCGTGACTTCGTCGCCGCTGAGCAGTTCCACCTTCACCTGGTTCGGCGAGGCGGCGACGACCACGGCCGGCAGCAGGCCGTCGCTGAGCGGGCGCTTCTGCAGGGCCTCGATGATGGCCTCCTCGCGCTCGGCCGGGTCCTGCGGCAGCTCGATGCGCGCTTCCGGGCCGCGGTAGCCGTGGCGCTGGTCGTAGTCGATCACGTTGCGGCGCACCGATTCGTAGGCCGCGTCCTGTTCGGCCTTCAGGATGGTGGTGGTGACGACGATGCCGCGCTCGTAGGCTTCCTCGCCGAATTGCGCGTATACGGCCTGGCGCGCCAGTTCCGCGACGTAGTCGGCCTTGGTTTCGAAGACCTGGCCGCCGCGCCGGATGCGCAGCGGTTCGGCGAGCGCCTGGCGGTACTCCGCCTCGCTGATCTGGCCGAGCTGGAACAGGCGTCCGAGCACCGCGTGCTGGCGCTGCTGCGCGCGCTTCGGATTGGCGACCGGGTTGTGGCGCGAGGGGTTCTGCGGCAGGCCCGCCAGCATCGCGGTCTCGGCCAGGGTCAGTTCGTCGAGCGACTTGCCGAAGTAGCTGCGCGCCGCGCTCGAGAAACCGTAGGAGCGGTTCCCGAGGAACATCTGGTTCATGTACAGCTCGAGGATCTGGTCCTTGCTCAGCGCATCCTCGATGCGGTAGGCGAGGGCGATCTCGGTGAACTTGCGCGACAGGACCTTTTCCTTGGTGAGGAAGAAGTTGCGCGCCACCTGCATCGTGATGGTGGAGGCGCCGCCGGCGCCGAAGCCTTCGCGCAGGTTGGTGACGACGGCGCGCGCGGCGCCGCGCCAGTCGATGCCGTGGTGCTGGTAGAAGTGCGCATCCTCGATGGCGAGCAGGGCCTGCTTCATGCGCGCCGGGATCTTGTCGATCGGGACGAAGTCGCGCCGCTCGACGCCGAATTCGCCGATCAGGTGATTGTCGGCGGTGTAGACGCGCAGCGGGATCTTGGGACGGTAGTCGAGGACGGCATCGATCTTCGGCACGTTCGGCAGGATCGCCGTCATCACGTAGACGGCGGCGCCGGCGGCGGCCAGCAGCATGGCCGCGAGGAGCAGGAAGAGGATGCCGCGGATCCGGCGCAGGGTGCCGGAGCGCTGGGCCGGCTGCTGGGTAGGCTTGGTCACTACGTTGTTCTCGCTGTATTACTACTGAGGTTGACTACCGAGGTATTACTACCGAGGTATTACTACCGCGGTATTACTGCCGAGGTCTTACTGCCGAGGTCTTACTGCCGAGGTGTCGCTGCGGGTGCATTGCCGCCGATGCTGCACCGCGGCACGGCATGTCGTCGGGGCATTGTACCGCCTAAAATTGCTCTATTACCGCTTTCCTTCCATTTCGGCATATGCGATAGTCACGCATTCAGTTTCACCAAAGTATCCCTTCCGAAGGAACCCCGATGCCTTACGACTCCCCGGACAAGACCGCGGCCGGCTTCAAGCCCTATATCCCGGCCGGCGCCCACCTCCCCGAAATGACCCTGCGCGCCCTGATCATGGGCGTGGTGCTGGGCATGGTGTTCGGCGCGTCCTCGCTGTACCTGGTGCTGAAGGTCGGCCTGACCGTCAGCGCCTCGATCCCGGTCGCAGTGATCGCGATCACCCTGTTCGGCCTTGCGCGCAAGATGGGCGCGCGCGAATCGACCATCCTCGAGAACAGCATCACGCAGACCGCCGGTTCGGCCGGCGAGTCGCTGGCCTTCGGCCTGGGCGTGACCATGCCGGCGATCCTGATCCTCGGCTTCGACCTGGAGATCTCGCGCGTCATGCTGGTCGGCGTGCTGGGCGGCCTGCTGGGCATCCTGATGATGATCCCAATGCGCCGCACCATGATCGTCGACAAGCACGGCGAACTGAAGTACCCCGAAGGCACGGCCTGCGCCGAGGTGCTCAAGGCCGCCGCCACCGACGTTTCGCGCGACGCGGCGGGCGAGGTGCGCGAGGCCGGCTCGGATGCCGAGAAGGATGCGCGCCGCCGCGCCGCCATCATTTTCGGCGGCTTCGGCGTCGGCCTGTTGTACAAGACCCTGAGCGTGTCCCTCAAGGGCTGGAAGGATACCGTCAACTTCGAATTCGGCGCGCCGCTCAAGGGCGGTTCGGCCGGCGCCGAGGTCTCGCCCGAACTGCTGGGCGTGGGCTACATCATCGGCCCGCGCATCGCCTTCACGATGGCGGCGGGCGGCGTGCTGTCCTACCTGCTGCTCATCCCGATGATCAAGTTCTTCGGCGACGCCTTGACGGTGCCGCTGTCGCCGGGCACCACGCTGATCCGCGACATGTCGCCGGACGAGATCCGCAACGCCTACGTGCTCTACATCGGCGCCGGCGCGGTGGCCGCTGCCGGCCTGATCTCGCTGGTGCGCTCGATGCCGATGATCTGGAAGAGCCTCGGCGCGGGCCTGGCCGGCGTCAAGCAATCGAGCGCCGGCGACGCTTCGCTGCGCACCGACCGCGACATCCCGATGAAATGGGTCCTGATCGGCTGCCTGGCCATCATCGCCATCATCACGGTGGCGACCCCGCTGCACATGAACCTGCTCGGCGCGCTGCTGATCCTGGTGTTCGGTTTCCTGTTCGCCACCGTGTCCTCGCGCCTGACCGGCGAAGTCGGCTCGTCCTCGAACCCGATCTCGGGCATGGCCGTGGCGACCTTGCTTTTCACCTGCCTGATCTTCCTGGTGATGGGCTGGACCGGCGGCCAGTACTACGTGACCGCGCTGTCGGTCGGCGCCATCGTCTGCATCGCCGCGAGCAACGCCGGCACGACGTCGCAGGACCTGAAGACCGGCTTCCTGGTCGGCTCGACCCCGCGCATGCAGCAGTACGCGATCCTGTGCGGCGCCTTCGCGTCGGCGCTGATCCTGGGCCCGATCCTGCTCAAGCTGAACGACGCCGGCACCGTCTACGTGCCGGCCGCCCAGGTGGCGCCGAACCTGACGGTGGACGCCTCGAAGCTGACCCAGACCGCGCAGCTGCAGGGCCCGCAGGCAGCGAGCGACGCCAACACCTACAAGGTCTGGCAGAAGCTCGATACCGTCGGCGGCCCGGCCGGCAAGTACCTGGTGGCGGACGACGGCAAGGTCGCCTACCTGGTGGACCCGGGCATCAACGGCACGCACAAGACTCGTCCGGACGGCACCGAGGTGAAGAAGTACGACGCCCCCAAGGCCGTGCTCATGTCCTATATCATCAAGGGCATCCTGGACCAGCAACTGCCCTGGACCCTGGTGCTGTTCGGCGTGATGATCTCGGTGGTGCTCGAGATGGCGGGCATCGCCTCGCTGGCCTTCACCGTCGGTGTCTACCTGCCGCTGGTGTCGACCCTGCCGATCGCGGTGGGTGGCCTGATCCGCTGGATCGTCGACCGCCGCAACAACAAGCTGCCGCAGTACGCGAACCTGAACGAGGAAGAGCGCCAGGCGGCCGGCGACCGCAGCTGGGGCACCCTGCTGGCGTCGGGCTATATCGCCGGCGGCGCGCTGGCCGGCATCATCATTGCCATCACGGCCGGCGTGCTGACCGATTTCGACAGCACCATGGCGAAATGGGCGGAGGCATCGAACCCCTTCTTCGCCGGGCCGGACGCGAACCTGCTGACCCTGATTCCGTATGCGGCGATCATCGCGCTGCTGTTCTGGGTGGCGCGCGAGAAGGCGAAGCGCTGAGTGAAGAGGTGAATGAAGCGCTGAACGCAGCGTGAATACAAATGGCCCGGATATCCGGGCCATTTTTCTTGCGAGGTGGCGGGCCTCAGACGAAGGCCAGATCGTGGTGCCGGATCGTGTCGTCCAGCCACTCGTCGGTGTGGCCGAAGCGGTAGCCGAGCGCGCGCGCGCGCGTGGTGTCCAGCACCAGCGGCCCGGCGAAGTCGAAGGGCGAACCGCCGGCCTGGGCGGCCTGGACGCTGCGCGCCGGCTCGTC
>DAMCRY010000263.1:458-5885 GCA_032115075.1 Massilia sp. | reverse complement strand
AGGTCTGACATTCGGACACGACCTCAACTGGAGAAGACGGGTCATGTCCCGCTCGCCATGTGGAATAGAAAGGTGTGACTTTATTGCTCAGCTTGTGTCCGAATGTCAGACCTGACCCTGCTTTTGTAGGTCAGGAGGCGAGCGTCAGGCCGTTGTCCTCGCACCATTCGCGCATCGCGGCCCGCGTGCGTTCGTCGCGGAAGGCATGCCAGCGGTCGGTGAGGCCGCGGTCGTCCACGAGGTGCGAGAAGCGCCGGTAGGCGCCGGAGCGGCGGAAGATCTGGCGCACCTCGTCCTCGGCGTCCGGCATGTGCTCCGCCACGAAATCGGACACCAGCGCCTGCCCGAGGTCGAGCTGCTTCAGTCCCGGCACCGGGACGTACTTGTCTTCGTCCTCGACGTCATCGGGCACCGCTTCCGGCAGGTCCAGCATGTCGGAGCGCATGTGGACCTTGCCGGTTGTCCGGCATACCCAGGCTTCGCCGCTGCCGGGGGCGTCCATCAGGATCATCGCGTTCTCCAGTTCGTCCGCATTCACCTTGGTCATCATCTTCTCCATGAAAAAAAGCCTGCAAGGTGAACCTTGCAGGCTTTTGGACAGGGCAGGCGCCGGAGAAAACCCCGCGCCGGTCCCCCTTACAGGTCGTGCACTATTACATCATGCCGTCCATGCCGCCCATGCCGCCCATACCACCCATGCCGCCCATGCCGCCGGCAGGCTTGTCTTCGACGACTTCCGAGACCATGCAGTCGGTGGTCAGCATCAGGCCGGCGATCGACGCTGCGTTCTGCAGTGCCGAGCGGGTGACCTTGGCCGGATCCAGCACGCCCATTTCGACCATGTCGCCATAGGTGCCGTTGGCGGCGTTGTAGCCGTAGTTGCCGGTGCCGTTGATGACGGCGGCGACCACGACCGACGGCTCGTCGCCGGCGTTCTGGACGATCATGCGCAGCGGCTCTTCCATGGCGCGCAGGACGATCTTGATGCCTGCGTCCTGGTCCGGGTTGTCGCCCTTGATGTCCAGGTTCGAACGTGCGCGCAGCAGGGCCACGCCGCCGCCCGGGACGATGCCTTCTTCCACGGCAGCGCGGGTAGCGTGCAGCGCGTCTTCCACGCGTGCCTTCTTCTCTTTCATCTCGACTTCGGTGGCTGCGCCGACGCGGATCACGGCAACACCGCCGGCCAGCTTGGCCACGCGCTCCTGCAGTTTTTCGCGGTCGTAGTCCGAGGTCGCTTCTTCGATCTGGACGCGGATCATCTTGACGCGCGCTTCGATCGCTTCAGCCTGGCCGGCACCGTCGATGATGATGGTGTTTTCCTTGCCCACTTCGATGCGCTTGGCCTGGCCCAGCTCGTTCAGGGTGACCTTTTCCAGGGTCAGGCCGACTTCTTCGGCGATCACCTGGCCGCCGGTCAGGATGGCGATGTCTTCCAGCATGGCCTTGCGGCGGTCGCCGAAGCCCGGGGCCTTGACGGCGACGGTCTTCAGGATGCCACGGATGTTGTTGACCACCAGGGTTGCCAGCGCTTCGCCTTCGATGTCTTCGGCGACGATCACCAGCGGACGGCCGGCCTTGGCGACTTGCTCCAGCACCGGCAGCAGGTCACGGATGTTCGAGATCTTCTTGTCGCACAGCAGGACGAACGGGTTCTCGTGCACGGCGACCTGCTTGTCCGGGTTGTTGATGAAGTACGGCGACAGGTAGCCGCGGTCGAACTGCATGCCTTCCACGATGTCCAGCTCGTCGTTCAGCGACTTGCCGTCTTCGACGGTGATGACGCCTTCCTTGCCGACTTTTTCCATCGCCTCGGCGATGCGCTCGCCGATCGAGGTTTCCGAGTTGGCCGAGATCGCGCCGACTTGTGCGATCTCTTTCGAGGTGGTGGTCGGCTTGGCGATCTTCTTCAGTTCTTCGACGGTGGCGGCGACGGCCTTGTCGATGCCGCGCTTCAGGTCCATCGGGTTCATGCCGGCGGCGACGAACTTCATGCCTTCGCGGACGATGGCTTGCGCCAGCACGGTCGCGGTGGTGGTGCCGTCACCGGCGTTGTCGCTGGTTTTAGAGGCGACTTCCTTCACCATCTGCGCGCCCATGTTCATGAGCTTGTCCTTCAGTTCGATCTCTTTCGCGACCGAGACGCCGTCCTTGGTGACGGTCGGGGCGCCGAACGAGCGCTCCAGCACGACGTTGCGGCCTTTCGGGCCCAGGGTGACTTTGACTGCGTTGGCGAGGATGTTGACGCCTTCGACCATCTTGGCGCGCGCTGCGTCGCCGAACACTACTTCTTTAGCTGCCATTTCTTGTTCTCCGAATGAATTCGTGAATGTGTATTACAGGAGGGATGCGGATCGGTCGACGATCACTGGGCCACGACGGCCATGATGTCTTCTTCGCGCATGACCAGCAGTTCCTGGCCATCGACCTTGACGGCCTGGCCCGAGTACTTGCCGAACAGGACGCGGTCACCGACCTTCACTTCCAGCGGACGAACCTGGCCGTTTTCCTGCACCTTGCCGTTGCCGACGGCGAGGATCTCGCCCTGGTCCGGCTTCTCTGCGGCCGCGTCAGGGATGATCAGGCCGGATGCAGTCTTGGTCTCCTGGTCGAGACGCTTCACGATGACGCGATCGTGGAGAGGACGAAGGTTCATGCAAAACTCCTTATTTTTCAGTGGTTTGACTAGCTATTAAATGCCGCCGCGCCAAGGCGGGGGCAAGAGAATTCGGGAATGCCGTTGTTAGCACTCTCTACTAACGAGTGCTAATTATAGGGATCATAACACCCCATTTCAAGCGCAAGTGTGTGGGAACGAACCGACATTTTTGAGCGCACGCAATGTAATGGAGAGCTGGCCCCTTGGCGTGCCAGACCTCGCGCACGATAGCCGGGCAGGGTACACTGCCTGCCGACCACGTGCCGCACGCCTTGCGCGGCGCCGCCTTCCTCCTCGCCGGGGGGCAGGACGGCGCCGCGATTCGGTTGACGGAAAAACCATCTCAGTCCTATAGTGTCGAATGATTTCCGAATTCCAAGACCTCTCCGACAAAATCGACCGGCTCGCCCAGCTGACCCAGTCGCTGCGCGCCGAGAATCAGTTATGGCGCCAGGCCAATAAACTGCTCGCCGCCGAGAACGCCGCGTTCAAGGAGCGCCTCGGCCTGGCCCAGCAGCGCGTGGAGGCGCTGCTCGCCCAGTTGCCGCCGCCCCCGCAGCCGGAGGCGGACACGGACAATGCCGACGGCGCCGACACCGCGCCCGACGCCGGCGCGGAAAGCGAGGCTACCCGATGATTCATCTCGATTGCACCATCATGGGCCAGAGTTACCGCCTGGCCTGCCGCGAAGGCGAAGAGCGTACCTTGCGCGAAGCGGTCCATTACCTCGACGGCAAGATGTGCGCGCTGCGCGATTCGGGCAAGGTGCGCGGCACCGACCGCATCGCGGTGATGGCGGCGCTGAGCGTGGCCGCCGAGTTCCTGTCGGTCAAGTCGCCGCAGGGACCGCTGGCCGGCATGTCGGTCCTGGAAGTCAAGCAGAAGCTCGAGGCCATGCACACGGTCCTCGACGCGGCGCTGGCATCGCAGGAAAAACCGGCCTGAGTTCGGAATCGGTTGACATGCTCGGCCAACAGAGTAAACTGCGCTCTACCCTGCGGTGTTCGAGATTTGTCATATATTCCTTGAACCATTCTTTCGCATAGGTTGTGGGACATGCTTGGTGGGCGCGAGCGTCACTAGTCTGACGAACCCGAAATCGAGCTGACTGCGACCACCTTGAGCCTTTTGGTTCGGGATGCCGGCAATAACGACACAGGCGGGGCTACACACACGAGCGGTTGCGCACCTTGGTACGCAGCCGCTTTTTTATTGTTCGATGGAGTTTGCATGCGCTACTGGTTGATGAAATCCGAGCCGGACGAAGTCAGTTTCGACGACGTCCTGGCCGCGCCGGGCCGGACCGTGGCCTGGTTCGGCGTGCGCAACTACCAGGCGCGCAACTTCATGCGCGACGCCATGTCGGTCGGCGACGGCATCCTGTTCTACCATTCCAGCTGCGCGGTGCCCGGCGTGGCCGGTATCGCCATCGTTGCGAGCACGCCGTATCCGGACGCGACCCAGTTCGATTCGTCCTCTCCCTATCACGATCCCAAGGCCACCCCGGAAAACCCGCGCTGGATCTCGGTCGACGTGCGCGCGCTGGAGCAGGGGCGCTACCTGCCGCTGTCCGAGATGCGCACCATCGCGGCGCTGGAAGACATGGTGCTGCTGCAGAAGGGCAGCCGGCTATCGGTGTCGCCGGTGACGCCGGGCCAGTGGAACGCCGTCGTCGGCCTGCTGCGCGAAGGGAAGCGTTGATGGACCCCGGATTGATCCTGGCCCTGCTGGCCATGGGAACCTTCGGCGGCTTCGCGGCCGGCCTGCTCGGCATCGGCGGCGGGATGGTGCTGGTCCCCTTCATCACGATGATCTTCACCGCGCGCGGCATCGCGCCGGAACTGACCATCCACATGGCGATCGCCACCTCGCTCGCCACCATCCTGTTCACCTCCCTGTCCTCGGTACGCGCCCACCACAAGCACGGCGCCGTCCTGTGGCCGGTGGTGAAGCTGCTGGCGCCGGGCATCCTGCTCGGCTCCTGGATCGGGCCCTGGATCGGCAAGCAGATGGACTCCTCGGTCCTCGCCATGTTCTTCGGCGTGTTCGTGGCGTTCTCGGCGACCCAGATGCTGGTCGGGAAGAAGCCGGCCGCCTCGCGCACCCTGCCGAAGGCGCCGGGCATGTTCGCGACCGGCGGCTTCATCGGCACGCTGTCGGGCATCGTGGGCGCCGGCGGCGGCTTCGTCTCGGTGCCCTTCATGACCTGGTGCGGGGTGCGCATCCACAACGCGGTCGCGACAAGCGCGGCGCTGGGCTTCCCGATCGCGCTCTCGGGCACCATCTCCAACATCTATTTCGGCTGGGGCGAGCCGGGCCTGCCCGATCACTCGCTCGGCTTCATCTACCTACCGGCGCTGGCCATCATCGTGCTGGCCAGCGTGACCATGGCGCCGATCGGCGCGCGCACCGCGCACCGCATGCCGGTGCGCCAGCTGCAGAAGGTGTTCGCGGTGATCCTGTATGCGCTGGCGGCGTACATGTTCTGGAAGGCGGTCAACTAGGCCTTGCCCCGCGCCGCCAGCGCCCGCATGCGCGCGCGGTCCAGCGGCAAATCCCGCACCCGCGTGCCGCAGGCGTCGGCCACCGCGTTGGCGATCGCCGCCGCGGCCGGGCCCTGGGCCGCCTCGCCGGTGCCGAGGAAGGGCTGGCCGGGGCGGTCCAGCAGGTGCACCGCCACCCGGTCGGGCGCCTGGTTGAAGCGCAGGATCGGATAGCCGGCCCAGTCCTGGCTGAAGGTGCGACTGGCGTCGAAGCGCAGCTGCTCCAGC
>DAMCRY010000263.1:0-234 GCA_032115075.1 Massilia sp. | reverse complement strand
AGGCCGCCAGGTTCTTGTAGCGGGCAAAGGCGAAGCCGCGTCCGCGCCTTGCCGCGCGCCGGTCCGTGTGCCTGTAGCCGTCCCAGCCGAACTTCGCGGCCGCCATGCGCACGGTCTCGATGGCGCGCGGGTCGTCCAGGTGGCGCAGGCGGAAGGCGACCGGGTCGGCATTCGCCGCCTGCGCCAGTTCGTCCATGAAGCTCTCGATGGCGAAGACGTTGCAGTAGGCCCCCA
>DAMCRY010000262.1:0-5929 GCA_032115075.1 Massilia sp. | reverse complement strand
GCCGCCTCCAGCGCGGCGAAGCTGAACGAGGACAGCAGCGGCGCGCGCGCCGTCTCGCCCGCCGCCAGCTCGTCGGCGAACATGGCCCGCGCCAGGCGCGCCACCGTCTCGCCGGTTTCGACATCGAAGCCGCGCGCCGGCTTGATCTCGATGTTCATCCAGATGCCGTTGGCCTTGCAGAACCGGGCGAACTCGACGAACAACGGCACCGGCTCGCCGCGGTAGTCGGACCCGAACCAGCTGCCGGCGTCCATGCCGGCCAGCTCCAGGGCGTCGTAGTCGAACACATGGCCGGCCCCGCTCACGGTGCGGCCCAGGTAGGGGTCGTGCATCACCACCGGCACGCCGTCGCGCGCCAGCATGACGTCGAATTCCACGGCGCGGAAACCGAAATCCATGCCGCGCCGCAGGCCGGCGCAGGTGTTCTCTGGCGCGAGCGTGCCGCCGCCGCGGTGCGCCAGGATCCGGGGATAGGGCCACATGCGCGATTTCTCCGTGCAAGGGTCAGGCGCTGGCCGGCGTGCCGAACTGCCGGGACAGGTAGACGAACAAGACCAGGTTCACGGCCACGCTCAGGTGGAATTTCCACTGGAACGAGGTTTTCGACGTCTTGTGGCGCAGCCACTGCTGCGCCAGCAGGCCGCCGGGCCAGCCGCCGACCAGGCCGAGCAGCAGCAGATACGCTTCCGGCGTGCGCCAGTTGCCCGCGCGCGCCGCCGACTTGTCCATCGCATACGCCACGAAGCAGCCGAGGCTGACGGCCAGGTAGGCGCCGCCCACCAGCAGGGGCAGGTCCCAGGCGAGGGTGGCGAAGCCGTAGACGGCGGCGAACAGCAGGAGCGGCAGGTAGGGCATGCGATAAAGCTTAACCTGCCGCGAGCTCCGGTGTCCATCCGGCAAAGGAACCGCTTAGACGCCCATGCAATGCTCATCCAGCGTCCGACGGTGGGGTAGCGAACAGAGGAAACCGTGTCAAACAGCCTACCCTCTACCTTCACCGACTCACGAGCAGGAGAACCAGATGGCATTCGACTTAGGCAATTTATTGTCGCAATACCTGGGCGGCGGCAATCCGGCCCGGGCCGCGGACGACTTCGACCGCGTGGCCCAGAACGCGCCGCGCGCGACCGTGGCCGAAGGCGTGGCCAACGCGCTGCGCTCGGACCAGACCCCGCCCTTCCCCCAGCTGGTCAGCCAGCTGTTCGGCCAGAGCGACGCCAACGGCCGCGCCGGCATGCTGAACCAGCTGCTGGGCTCGGCGAACCCGGGGCTGCTGTCCTCGGTCGCCGGAGGCGTGTTCGGCAAGATGTTTGGCGGCGGCAACAAGGTGACGCCGGAACAGGCTTCGCAGGTCTCGCCCGAGCAGGTGCGCGAACTGGCCGAGCAGGCCGAGAAGCAGAACCCCGGCATCGTCGACCGCATGAGCGACTTCTATGCCGAGCACCCGACCCTGGTCAAGGCCATCGGCGGCGCCGCGCTGGCGCTGGCCCTCGGCCACGTGGCGCAGCGCATGCGCCCCCAATCCACCACCACCCAGCAAGGAGATGACATGGGCATCCTGAGCAATATCTTCCACAAGATCTTCCCGTCCTCGCACCCGGCCAACAAGGGCGGCGCCGCACCGGCTCCTCAAGCGCAGCCCCAGGCGCAGCCGCAAGCCCAGGCCCAGCCCCAGGCGCAGCCGCAAGCCCAGCCACAGGCCCAACCGCAGGCGCAAGCCCAGCCGCAGGCCGCCCCGGCTCCTGCCGCCATCCAGCAGGTCGACGTCGAGCAGATCCTCACCCAGATGCAGCAGTCGTCCGGCCAGCAGCTGAACTGGCGCACCTCGATCGTCGACCTGCTCAAGCTGCTCGGCCTGGACAGCAGCCTGCAGGCCCGCAAGGAACTGGCCGCCGAGCTGCACTACACCGGCGACACCAGCGACTCGGCCTCGATGAACATCTGGCTGCACCGCCAGGTGATGAACAAGCTGGCCGCCAACGGCGGCAAGGTCCCCGCCGACCTGCGCGACTGAGCGCCGGGCAAGGCTTTCGAAGGGTGGACGGGGGCGTCTGGCCGGCTCAATCCGCCAGCGACGTATTCGCCGCCGTCCCACAAGAAAAGCAAAACCGCGCGAACGCACTCTTTCTCGTGCTGCAGCACCCGCAGCGATCGAACAGCCCGATCCCGCAATGCGGGCACCAGTCGATCTTCGCATCCTTCAAATCCACCGGCCGCTCGCAGCCCGGACACACGCCCTTGCCGAGCCGCGCCAGGGCGGTGTCGTAGCGCAGCGTCTGCCTGCGCTCGACGTCGGGCAGCGCCTCGGCCTGCTTCTGGCGCGCCAGGTAGCGCTGCAGCGACACGATGGCGTAGCGCCCGGCCAGCACGGTCACCAGGATGCCGACGATGTAGCGCACGTAGCCGCCGTAGCTGGGCAGGTAGGGCACCAGCTCGAAGAAGAAGGCGAACAGCGCGAAGATGATGAAGCCCCACACGAAGGGCCAGTATTGCCCCTTGCGCTTGTGGGCGAACAGCCAGCCGGCCAGTACAGGAAGACCCGCAATTCCTTGGCCGTGGAGGCCTTGACCCAGGCGGTGTAGGCCGGCTCTTCCAGCCGTTTCCAGCGCGCCTGCGCGCGCTCGAGCGCCTGGCTGGCATCCAGCAGCACCTGCTGCTGCCCCTCGACGGCCGCCAGCGCGGCGCGCTCCTCGGCCTCGAGCGCGTCGAGCGCCCGGGTGCGGTTCAGGAGTTCGGGATCCTGGTCGGGACGCGCGGTGGCGCGCCGGGTGGCGAGCCAGTTGTCGAAGGTCTCGCGCGCCGAGCGCGTGTTGGATTGCGCCACCTCGTGCTTGTGCCTGGTCTGCTCCAGCAGCAGCTGGGCGGCGTCGCGCCGGCCTTCCGCCGCCTCCTGCTCGGCGCGCAGGGCGGCGACCTGGGCCGGGTCCATGAACTGCTCGAGGCTCAAGGGCTGCTCGACGTCCCACAGGTTGGCGACGATCTTGCCGCCCAGGCCGATCAGGAAGGCGGCGAACGCGAACGCGACCAGCCACAGGGCGCGCTGCATCCATTTCTCGGTCAGGCGCAAGCCTTTGCTCATGGGAAAACCTCCAGTGACGATAAAGGCTGCAGAATGCCACTGGTGCGCAGGCTATTCCACCTTGGAACGCAAGGGAGGTGCGCGGCGGTACGCCGGGTATCGAATCACGATACCCGTAGGGTGGCCGGCAGAGCCGACCACCCTACGGTTCAGCGCGCTTCAAGCGGAACGATCACTACAAGCAATCAGAAGTACGACAGCCCCAGCGCCTTGCGCACTTCGTCGGTCGTCTGCGCCGCCACTTCGCGCGCCTTCATGGTGCCTTCCTTGAGGATCTGCAGCACCTGGCCGCGGTCCTTGGCGTACTCTTCGCGGCGGGCGCGGATCGGCGCCAGCAGGTCCTGCAGGATGCCCTCCAGGCGCTTCTTGACGACGCTGTCGCCCAGTCCGCCGCGGGTGTAGTGCGCCTTCATCTCGGCCAGGCCTTCCTTGTCGGTGTCGAAGGCGTCGAGGTAGATGAAGGCGACATTGCCCTCCAGGTGGCCCGGGTCGGATACCTTCAGGTGCAGCGGGTCGGTGTAGACCTGCTTGACGGCGGCGCGGATCTCGTCGGCGCTGGCGCCCAGGTTGATGGTGTTGCCCAGCGACTTGCTCATCTTGGCGCGGCCGTCGATGCCCGGCAGGCGGCCGACTTCCGGCACGATGGCCTTGCACTCGACCAGGATGTCCTTGTCGCCGCCATAGGTGCGGTTGAACTTGCGCACGATCTCGTTGCACTGCTCGATCATCGGGATCTGGTCCTCGCCCACCGGCACCACGCTGGCCTTGAAGGCGGTGATGTCGGCGGCCTGGCTGGCCGGGTAGGTCAGGAAGCCGGCCGGGATGTCGCGCTCGAAGCCGCGCAGGATGATTTCCTGCTTCACGGTCGGGTTGCGCTCGAGGCGCGCGACGGTCACCAGGTTCAGGTAATAAAAGGTCAACTCGGTCAGTTCCGGGATCTGCGACTGGATCAGGATGGTCGTGCGGGCCGGGTCGATGCCGCAGGCAAGGTAATCGAGCGCCACTTCGACCACGTTCCGGTGTACCTTACCGATGTCATCCATGTTGTCGGTCAACGCTTGCGCGTCGGCCAGCATCACGAACTGGCGGTAGGTATCCTGGTAGGTCACGCGGTTGCGCAGGCTGCCCACGAAGTGGCCGAGGTGCAGCGGACCGGTCGGGCGGTCGCCGGTGAGGATGATCGGCGTGGAAGCGGAGGTAGAGGTAGAAGCGGTCGGGGAGCTCATCGGGTTTCCTTGTCTGTGCCCCGATCCGCCTGCGCCGAAAAAGCGAACGCCACCCGGATCGAGGCGGCGTTAGTCGAAATGCACATCATTCCTGTGGCCGCACGCTAGGAGCGGCGCCACCAGGTCAAGCAAAAGTGATGTGCTTTCGGAAAATTCATGGACCGCATGGTTGCAGGTTGGCGCGCCGATGTCAACCGCTTCCGGTCCCTGGCCCGTGGCCACGGCTCCCTTTCGACACTTTTTATTCCGGGACGCCGAGCTGCAGGGAATTTGTTGCTAGAAAATTAATATTGGTGAAATTGATGATTGAAAAAAAGAGCACGAACAGCCACGCCCGCCCCCTCGAACTCTGGGGCGGCCTCGAATGCACGGTCAACCGCGTACGCGACGAGTACTTCAGCCAGCTCGACCGTAATGGTCACGCCGGCCGCGCCTGCGACATCGGGCGCTTCGCGTCCACCGGCATCCGTGCCATCCGCTATCCCGTGCTATGGGAACGCACCGCCCCCGAAGGCCTCGACCAGGCCGACTGGCGCTGGCCGGACGAGCGCCTGAACGCCCTGCGCGAAGCCGGCGTCACCCCGATCGCCGGCCTGGTCCACCACGGCAGCGGCCCGCGCGACACCAGCCTGGTCGACCCGGCCTTCGCCGAACGCCTGGCCGAATACGCCGGCGCGGTTGCCGCGCGCTATCCCTGGATCGAGTACTACACCCCGGTCAACGAGCCCTGCACCACCGCCCGCTTCGCCGGCCTGTACGGCGTCTGGTATCCGCACGGCCGCGACGACCGCACCTTCATCGAAGCCCTGCTGGTGCAGTGCCGCGCCGTGGTGCTGTCGATGCGCGCCATCCGCGCCGTCAATCCGGACGCCAAGCTGGTCCAGACCGACGACCTCGGCAAGACCTACGCCACCCCCGAGCTGGCCCACGTCGCCGAGTTCTACAACGAGCGCCGCTGGCTGGCCTGGGACCTGCTGTGCGGGATGGTCGACGAACACCACAAGCTGTGGAAGTACCTGCTCAAGACCGGCATCCCCGCCGAAGAATTCCTGTGGTTCCGCGAGAACCCCTGCCCGCCCGACATCATGGGCGTGAACTACTACGTGACCTCCGAGCGCTGGCTCGACCACCGCCCGGAGCGCTTCCCGGAACACCACCGCGGCGTCGCCGACGGCATCCCCTGCGCCGACATCGAGGCCTCGCGCGTGCTGGCCACGCCGACCCCGGGCATCGCCCCGCTGCTCCGCGAGACCTGGGACCGCTACGGCATCCCGCTGGCGATCACCGAAGCCCACATCGACGCCAACCGCGAAGACCAGTTGCGCTGGCTGCTCGAGATCTGGGAAGCGGCCCAGCAGTCCAGGCAGAACGGCGTCGACGTGCGCGCCGTCACGGTCTGGTCGCTGCTCGGCTCCTTCGACTGGAACAGCCTGGTCACCCAGAACAAGGGCTACTACGAGCCGGGTCCGTTCGACGTGCGTTCGCCGATGCCGCGCCCGACCGCCCTGGCGAAGATGATGAAGGAACTGTCCTCGGGCGCCCCGCTGTCGCACCCGGTGCTGCGCGGCCAGGGCTGGTGGCGCCGCCCGGGCCGCTTCCTCTGCCATCCGCCGGTGGCCACGCC
>DAMCRY010000261.1:0-5982 GCA_032115075.1 Massilia sp. | reverse complement strand
GAGCTGGCCACGCACCGGGTCGCGGTGCCGCACGCCGGCAAGGTGGAGTCGCTGAACGTCGCCGCCTGCGCCGCGGTGTGCTTCTTCGAAGGGCTGCGCCAGCAGCAGACCCGGCCGGCATAGACGCCGGGGCCGGCTTCGGGGTAAGCTCCGGACTGAGCCGGGCCCGCGGCCAGGACGGACAGAGTGGAGTAGAGATGGACATCGCGCATTTGCATTTCCTGGTGGCGGAAGCCGACCCGGCCCAGCGCCGCGCGCTGGTGGAGCTGCTCGGCCAGCTGGGCGCGAGCCGCGTCACCGACGTGCCGGACGGGCACCTGGCGCTGCAGCGCCTCGAGGTCGGCAGCGGTATCGGCCCGAAGGTGGACGTCGCGATCGTCGACCTGGCGCTGCCCGGCATGGACGGACTGGAACTGCTGCGCCACCTGGGCGCGATGGGCGGCGGCCTGCGCCTGGTCGTCACCGGGGCCCAGCCGGCCAGCCTGCTGTTCTCGGTGGAGACCCTGGCCCAGGCCTTCGGCCTCGACCTGCTGGGCACCATCGCCAAGCCGGTCACGGCCGCGAAGCTGAAACCCCTGCTCGACAACTATACCCCGTTGGCGCGCCCGGACGCCCGTTCCGAGGGTCCGCGCTTCAGCTTCCAGGACATCGGCATCGGCCTGCAGAAGCGCCAGTTCGAACCCTTCTTCCAGCCCAAGATCGAGCTCGCGACCGGCCAGGTGAAAGGATTGGAAGCGTTCGCGCGCTGGCGCCATCCCGAGCACGGCGTGCTGGGCCCGGCCGCCTTCATCGACGCGCTCGGGCAGAACGGCCGCGTCGATTTCCTCGACTGGAGCATGATCGAGCTCTCCGCCGAACGCTGCCGCTGGTTCCAGGAGCAGGGCATTCCGGTGCCGATCTCGCTGAACCTGGCCCCCGAAACGCTGGCGCATCCGGCCTTCGTGCGCCAGATTACCGCCTGCGTCCAGCGCCACGGCATCGCGCCGGAATACCTGACCTTCGAGATGCCGGAATCGTCGGTGCTGAACACCGACCCCCACTTCATCGAGCGCCTGGTGCGCCTGCGCATGATGGGCTTCGGCCTGGCCATCGACGACTACGGCACCGGCCGTTCCAACCTGCAGCTGCTGGCGCGCATTCCGTTCACCGAGCTGAAGATCGACCGCAGCTTCGTCGACGGCGCCTCCAAGCGCCGCCCGCTGGGCACCGTGCTGCGCTCCTGCCTCGGCCTGGCCCACAGCCTCGACCGCATGTCGGTGGCGGTCGGCGTGGAGACCCGCCAGGACTGGGACTTCCTGCAGAACCTCGGCTGCACCTATGCGCAGGGGTATCACATCGCCAATCCGATGGAAGCGGCCGCCTATCCTGGCTGGCTCGAGGACTGGCGGCACTTTTTCTAGGGCCGCCACGGAGATGTCCGTACAACCGCCTCAATACTCGCGGCGGTCGGGTTTGATTTCCTGCAGGATAGTCGTGGCGATCTCCTCGATCGACTTGGTCGTCGACGACAGCCAGCGGATGCCCTCGCGCTTCATCATCGCTTCCGCTTCGTTCACCTCGTAGCGGCAATTCTCGATCGACGCGTACTTGCTGCCGGCGCGGCGCTCGTTCCGGATCTGGGACAGGCGCTCGGGCGTGATGGTCAGGCCGAACAGTTTCGATTTGAACGGCGGCAGCGAGGAGGGCAGCCTGCCGCGCTCGAAGTCGTCGGGAATCAGCGGGTAGTTCGCCGCCTTCAGCCCGTACTGCATCGCCAGGTAGAGGCTGGTCGGCGTCTTGCCGGAGCGCGAGACCCCGACCAGGATCACGTCCGCCTCCGCCAGGTTCTTGTGCGACTGCCCGTCGTCGTGCGCGAGCGAGAAGTTGATCGCTTCGATCCTGTTCTTGTACTCCTCGGTGTCCACCGCGTTGTGGATGCGCCCGATGGTGTGGGTCGACTTCACGCCCAGTTCCTGCTCGAGCGGGGACACGAAGGTCTGGAACAGGTCCATGTGCATGCCCCTGGCGGCCCGGATGATGCTGGACAGGTCGTGCTTCACCAGTGTCGAGAACACGATCGGGCGCTGGCCGTCGCGCGCGAAGCTGTCGTTGATCCGGCGCGCGGCGTCGTGGGCCTTGTCGATCGAGTCGATGAAGGGCAGGCGGATCTGCCGGAAGCGCATCTCGAACTGGCTCAGCACCGCGTGACCGAAGGTCTCCGCCGTGATGCCGGTGCCGTCGGAGACGAAGAACACGGTGCGTGAGGAGGGTGTCGAGGGGACGTTCGATTCTGCGTTCATGGTGTCGTCTTGCTCAGTCGTCGTGACAAAGTTGCAGGATTGTGCGGTGTGAATCGGCCGCTCACGGGTTAAAATGCTCGGCAACGGGTCTGCATTGTGCTGCACGGCGGCCAGAATAACAAGAACGCTCCGCCGGCCAGCACAGCACGGAAGTGCCCACCAGGTTTCTATCTCAAGTAAGGGTGTATCACCATGACCAACCTGTCTGTAGCAGCATTGAAGGAGCCTGATCAAGCCTCAAAGGTCTACGTCGCGTCGTTCGAGAACCTGCGCATGACCGACGTCGAGTCGGTCGGCGGCAAGAACGCCTCGCTCGGCGAGATGATCAGCCAGCTGGCCGAAGCCGGCGTGCGCGTGCCGGGCGGCTTCGCCACCACGGCCGACGCCTTCCGCGACTTCCTCGAGCACAGTGAAGGAGGACCATCGCTGGCGCAGCGCATCGCCACGCGCCTCGATGGCCTGGACGTCGACGACGTCCGTTCGCTGGCGGCGGCCGGCCTCGAGATCCGCCAGTGGATCGTCGAGACCCCGTTCCAGCCGCGCCTGGAACAGGAGATCCGCGACTTCTACGAGCGCCTCGTGGCCGGTTCGGATACCGAGGTGTCCTTCGCCGTGCGTTCCTCGGCCACCGCCGAAGACCTGCCGGACGCCTCGTTCGCGGGCCAGCAGGAGACCTTCCTGAACGTGGTCGGCATCGACAACGTGCTGGAAGCGATGAAGCACGTGTTCGCCTCGCTGTACAACGACCGCGCGATCTCCTACCGCGTCCACAAGGGCTTCACCCACGCCGAGGTCGCGCTGTCGGCCGGCGTGCAGCGCATGGTGCGCTCGGACACCGGCGCGGCCGGCGTGATGTTCACCATCGATACCGAATCGGGCTTCAAGGACGTGGTCTTCGTGACCTCGAGCTACGGCCTGGGCGAGACCGTGGTGCAGGGCGCCGTCAACCCCGACGAGTTCTACGTGCACAAGCCCATGCTCGCGCAGGGCAAGTCGCCGGTCATCCGCCGCAACATCGGCTCGAAGCTGATCAAGATGGAGTTCACCAGCGAGGCCAAGGCCGGCCGTTCGGTGCGCACCGTCGACGTGCCGATCGAGATGCGCAACCGCTATTCGCTGACCGACGCCGAAGTCGTCGAGCTGGCCAAGTACGCCGTCATCATCGAGAACCACTACGGCCGCCCGATGGACATCGAGTGGGGCAAGGATGGCCGCGACGGCAAGCTGTACATCCTGCAGGCGCGTCCGGAAACCGTGAAGTCGCAGCAGAAGGCGACCGATTCGCAGCAGCGCTTCAGCCTCAAGGGCTCGGGCACGGTGCTGACGAGCGGCCGCGCGATCGGCCAGAAGATCGGCGCCGGTCCGGTGCGCGTGATCCACGACCCGAGCGAGATGGAACGCGTGCAGCCGGGCGACGTGCTGGTGGCCGACATGACCGACCCGAACTGGGAGCCGGTCATGAAGCGGGCCTCGGCCATCGTCACCAACCGCGGCGGGCGCACCTGCCACGCCGCCATCATCGCCCGTGAACTGGGCGTGCCGGCCGTGGTCGGCTGCGGCGACGCCACCGAGGCGCTGAAGGACGGCACGTTCGTCACCGTCTCGTGCGCCGAGGGCGACGAGGGCAAGATCTACGACGGCCTGCTGGAAACCGAGATCACCGAAGTCTCGCGCGGCGAGCTGCCGCCGATCCCGACCAAGATCATGCTCAACGTCGGCAACCCGCAGCTGGCCTTCGACTTCCAGTCGGTGCCGAACGCCGGCGTGGGCCTGGCGCGCCTCGAGTTCATCATCAACAACAACATCGGCGTGCACCCGAAGGCCATCCTCGAGTACCCGAACATCGACGCCGACCTGAAGAAGGCGGTCGAGTCGGTGGCACGCGGCCACGCGTCGCCGCGCGCCTTCTACGTCGACAAGCTGGCCGAAGGCGTGGCCACCATCGCCGCGGCCTTCTGGCCGAAGCCGGTGATCGTGCGCCTGTCGGACTTCAAGTCGAACGAGTACAAGAAGCTGATCGGCGGTTCGCGCTACGAGCCGGACGAGGAAAACCCGATGCTGGGCTTCCGCGGCGCCGCGCGCTACCTGGCGGAAGACTTCGCCGAAGCCTTCGAGATGGAATGCATGGCGATGAAGCGCGTGCGCGAAGAGATGGGCCTGACCAACGTCCAGATCATGATCCCCTTCGTGCGCACCCTGGGCCAGGCCGAGAAGGTCATCGACCTGCTGGCCAAGTACGGCCTGAAGCGCGGCGAGGGCGGCGGCGAAGGCGGCCTGCGCGTCATCATGATGTGCGAGGTGCCGTCCAACGCCATTCTGGCCGAGCAGTTCCTGCAGTACTTCGACGGCTTCTCGATCGGTTCGAACGACCTGACCCAGCTCACCCTGGGCCTGGACCGCGATTCCGGCATGGAGCTGCTGGCCAAGGATTTCGACGAGCGCGACCCGGCCGTGAAAGCCATGCTGAGCCTCGCCATCAAGGCCTGCCGCGCCCAGGGCAAGTACATCGGCATCTGCGGCCAGGGCCCGTCGGACAATCCCGACTTCGCCCAGTGGCTGGTGGAAGAGGGCATCGAGTCGATGTCGCTCAATCCGGACTCGGTGATCGATACCTGGAACAAGCTGGCCTCCAGCTAAGACCGTTACCCTCCGTGGATAACCCCGCTCGCTTCGGCAGCGGGGTTTTTTCATTCGGCGCTATCATGTCGGCTTCGACAGCGGCTGACATGGAGGGAAGATGGCGATGCGCGATCCGGACGGCGACCAGGGCGAATACGACCGCAAGATCGGCGAACTGGTGGAGCGATGGAAGTATCACGACAGTACCTTCTCCGACAAGAAGCTGGCGAGCCAGGTCTCTGTGTGCAACCACCGGCTGGGCGACGCGATCGACCTCCTGATGCTGCGCTACGGGCGCGGCGACAGCGGCGACAGCGTCGCCACGATCGCGGCGGAGCTCGCCCTCTCCCTGCCCGCGTGGACCGCGAGCTTCGCCTTCGCCGACCTGCACGGTCCGCAAGCGGACCAGGACTACACGGGCAGCTGGCGGCTGGACGGGAAATGGCGCGACAGCGTTTCCTTCGCCGCGCTCGGGCTGCTCACCCTGGAAACGCCGCAGCAGCTGGCCGAATGGTGCGGCCTGGTCGACACCGAGCCGGGACGCCGCGGCTACCTGTTCGACCTGCTCGTGAAGAGCTTCGTGCCGGACTACCGCATGGCCAGGAGGTACAAGAGCGACCGCCACCAGGCGCCCTGGACCGACCCGGTGCTGCGCGCGCTGGCGCTGCCTCCCGAAGACAGGGCGGAGGCGCTGGCGATCCACATGAAGAAGTGGTGCCGCATCCTGAAGCCCTGGGGCTGGAAGCCGCAGCGCGACCACGGCTGGGGCAAGGCCGGCCTGTTCGACCACTTCGCCTACGAGGTCGCGCTGGCCGTGTGCGCCTATGACATCGACGACAGCGGGTTCTCCGACCACCCCTACTATCCGCGCGAACTGGTGGACTGGTACCGCGCGCACCTGCGCGGCACGCGCGACGCATGGCGAGCGACCGGCGCCGGGCCGGGCGTCGAGGTCGTGGCGCCGCCGCCGCCAGCGAAGGCGGATCTGGCGAAATCGAAACGCAAGGCGATCGCGCGCTGGCTGGAACTGGCGGCCGACGGCGACGCCGACGCGGTCGAGTCGGTCATCGAGGCGGTCGGCCGG
>DAMCRY010000260.1:0-6024 GCA_032115075.1 Massilia sp. | reverse complement strand
CTGGCGCGCCTACGCGGCCGTGCGCCCGGTGCTGCCGGCGGCGTTCGGCGTGCTGCTCGGCTGGTGGCTGCTGCCCGTGGCGATGCGTACCGTGTTCTATTTCGTGCTGGCGCCGCTGGCCGCGCGCAGGCCGCCGATCGTCATCGGCAGTGCCGGTCACGCCAAGGTGGCCGAAGCGGCCGAAGCGGCTGACAAGCCGCGTCCTGGCGCCGACCGCGCCCGCATCTCCGCCGTCTCCCGGCAAGTGTCGCTGCGCCCCGGCGAGGAAATGCTGATCCGCCCCGACTATTGCCAGAGCCAGCCCGTGGGCGTCCGGATCGACACCAGGCTGCTGTTCGACTGGAGACATTGCCTGACGAGCATTGCCGCGCACCTGTGGATGCTGAAGCGGCTGCGCGCCAGCCGGGAAGCCGGCATCGTGGTGTCGGCGACCGCCGACCAGCTCGACGAAGTCGCTCTGCTCGAGCTCGCTCCCGGCGAAGCCTTCGTCCTGCAGCCGCGCGCCCTGGTCGGGGTGGTGCACGGGGAAGGGCGCCGCCCCGCGATCCGTGCGCACTGGCGCCTCGGGACCCTGCATGCCTGGCTGACGCTGCAACTGCGTTACCTGGCCTTCGAAGGGCCGGCGACCCTGATCGTGAAGGGATGCCGGGGCGTGCGGCTCGAAGCCGCCGCCGGCCGCACCATCAGCCAGGAGGCGACGCTCGGTTTCAGCGCCAACGCCCGCTACGGCACCGTGCGCGCCGAACCCTTCCTTCCCTACCTGCAAGGCGTCCAGCCGCTGTTCCACGACAAGTTCGAGGGCCCAGGGGCCTGCTACCTGTACGAGGAAGTGCCGCGCAATGCGGTCCGGGGGCGGCGCCGGTATGATCCCCTCGGCGTACTGGTCGACGCAGGTCTGAAAGCATTCGGTATTTGATCGCCGATCTTGCGTGATTGTCGAAGAACTTTACAGTAGCGTGAAATCGTCTTGGCGTAAATACGGCAAGTTATTGATTTTTTTGTTTAATTTCCTGTTGGCATGATCCTTGCTGTAATTGCGGAACTACAACTAGGAGTTCCTGATGAAAAAACAATTGTCCCTGGCCGTGCTTGGATTGTTCGCCGCGACAGCCGCCAATGCCGGTGTCATTACCTTCGACGGCTTGGCCGGCACTGCTATCCCAGGCTATCAAAGCCTCGAAACGACGCGCACGCAGGGCAATACGAAGATCAAGCCCTACACCCTGATGGCGAAAGATACCGCGATCGTCCTCGGTGGTTATTCCTTCACCTCCACGACGCTTGCCTACCTCACCGCGTCGGAGCAGCGCACCACCAACAACCAGCCTTCGGACTCTGCCGGCAATGGCACGGATTTCCTGGCTGCCTCGAACATCCTCATCAAGAGCCTGGGCAGCGCGACGTTCTCGGTGTCGGGCCTGGACCTCGGCATGTGGACGCAGAGTTCTGCAACCGGCCAGACTGTGTCGATCACCGGGAAAAAAGCGGATGGAACCACGGTCTCGCAGAACATTCTGCTGACCCTCCGGAATCGTAACCAGGCGAACGACTTCGTGCCGGTCACGATGCTCGATACGTTTACCGGTCTGACTTCGCTGTCGATCCTGGGACCGAATGCGCCGTTCGCCCTGGATAACGTGAACCTGAGCGACGACCCCGTCAGCGTCCCGGAGCCGGCCTCCCTCGCCATGGTGGGTCTTGGCCTGGCCGGTCTTGCATTGCGTCGACGCCGGAAGTAATCTCGCAACACCGCGCCAGGCAGGGCGCCCGAGCGGCGCGCTGTCCCGGTAACCGAGGCCGGATCGGCATGGACACCGCGCAAGAAAGGAGTGCGGCATGGCCAGACTCGTATTCGGCATGAACCAGTCCCTCGACGGCTACGTCGACCACCTGGCTTTCGCGCCCGGCCCCGGGCTGTTCCGCCATTTCATCGCAGAGGCCGAAGGGCAGGCCGGCAGCATCTACGGCCGCCGGATGTACGAGATCATGCGCTACTGGGACGAGGACCATCCCGGGTGGAGCGGCGACGAGCACGCCTTCGCGCGGGCCTGGCGCAGGCAGCACAAATGGGTGGTCTCGCGCACCCTGGAATCGGTCGGCCCGAACGCCACCCTGGTCGGGGACGATCTCGAGGCCGCGATCCGCACGCTGAAGACCGGGTTGGACGGGGAGATCGAAGTCGCCGGCACGCTGCTGGCCGACAGCCTCACCCGGCTCGGCCTGATCGACGAATACCGCATCTACCTGCATCCCGTCGTGCTCGGCCAGGGCACCCCTTATTTCGCCAGTCCACGCCCGCCGCTGCGCCTGCTCGCCCACGAGCGGATCGACGCGGACGTGCTGCGGCTGCGCTACGTCCCAGCCTGACGCCGGGCGGCACAGCCGCAACGTTGTAGCAATCAGGAAATTGCAATACTATCCAGAACCTTGGCGTGTCGTCGACCGCTCGTTCCCTGTAAGGACCTGATTGCATGAAACTTCTCCCTTCGACCCTCCTGGTGGCCGCCTGCTTCGCCGCGACCGCGCCGGGCCCGACCCTTGCCGCCGCCAAGCCGGCGGATGCCGCGGCGAAAGCCGGCCTGAAGCTGGACTACCAGAAGTTCACGCTGCCGAACGGGCTCGACGTGATCTTCCACATCGACCGCTCCGATCCCGTCGTGGCCGTGAACCTGACCGCGCACGTGGGTTCCTCGCGCGAGAAGGCCGGGCGCACCGGCTTCGCCCACCTGTTCGAGCACCTGCTGTTCCTGGAATCGGAAAACCTGGGCAAGGGCGGCCTCGACAAGATGACGGCGCGCATCGGCGGCTCGGGCGCCAACGGCTCGACCTCGCAGGACCGCACCAACTACCTGCAGACGGTCCCGAAGGATGCGTTGGAGAAGATGATCTGGGCCGAGGCCGACAAGCTGGGCTGGTTCATCAACACCGTCACCGATCCGGTGCTGGCCAAGGAAAAGCAGGTCGTCAAGAACGAGAAGCGCCAGGGCGTGGACAACGCGCCCTACGGCCACACCCGCTACGTCATCAACAAGGCCCTGTATCCGGTGGATCACCCGTATAACTGGCAGGTGATCGGCTCGCTCGAGGACCTGCAGAACGCGACCCTCGACGACGTCAAGGAGTTCTACCGCCTGTGGTACGTGCCGAACAACGTCACCCTGGTGATCGCGGGCGACTTCGACCCGGCCCAGGCGCGCAAGTGGGTCGAGAAGTATTTTTCCGAGATCAAGCGCGGCAAGCCGGTGGAGGCGATGGCCAAGCGTCCCGGCGTCGTCAGGCAGACCGTCAAGCTGGCGCACGAAGACAACTTCGCCAAGCTGCCCGAACTGACCTTGGCCTGGCCGACCGTCGAGGACCTGCACCCGGATTCGTATGCGCTCGAAGTGCTGGCCGAATACCTGTCGCAGACCAAGCGCGCGCCCTTCTACCAGGTGCTGGTGGAAGACAAGAAACTGGCGCCGAGCGTCCAGATCGGCAACCAGACCGCCGAGCTGGCCGGCCAGTTCATGCTGCGCGTGCGCGCCTTCGAGAACAAGCCCCTGGACGAGGTGGCCGGCGCGGTGGAGCAGGCGTTCGCCAAGTTCGAGCGCGAAGGCATCCTTGATCGCGACCTGAACCGCATCAAGGCCGGCCTCGAGACCCGTTTCTACAACGCCGTCTCCAGCGTGCTGGGCAAGTCGGCGCTGCTGGCCGAATACAATTACCTGACCGGCAATCCGGGCCGCATCGAGGAGGGCGTGCGCAAGACGCTGGCCGTCACCCCGGCCGACGTGCGCCGCGTCTACGACACCTACATCAAGGGCAAGCCCTATGTCGCCACCAGCTTCGTCCCGAAGGGCAAGCTGGCGCTGGCCCTGAGCGGCTCCGCCAAGGCCGACGTGGTCGAGGAAAAGGTGGTGCAGGGCGCCGAGGATGCGGTCGACCCGAGCGCCAATGCCGAGTTTGCGAAAACGCCATCGACCTTTGACCGCAGCAAGGAGCCGCCCTACGGCCCGACCCCGGCGGTGAAGGTGCCGCAGGTCTGGGACACGAAGCTGGCCAACGGCATGCGCGTCTACGGTATCGAGAACAAGGAAGTGCCGCTGGTGCAGTTCGACATCGCCATCGACGGCGGCCTGCTGCTCGACAAGCCGGAAAAGGTCGGCGTCGCCAACCTGATGGCGCGCATGATGACCCAGGGCACGGCGAACAAGACGCCGCAGGAACTGGAAGAAGCGATCCAGCAGCTGGGCGCGTCGATCAACGTGGTTGCGCGCACCGAGGACGTGCGCATCGGCGTCACGACCCTGTCCCGCAACTACGCGGCGACGCTCGACCTGGTCGAGGAGATCCTGCTGCAGCCGCGCTGGGACGAGAAGGAATTCGCGCTGATCAAGCAGAGCGTGCTGAGCCAGATTCGCCAGCAGGAAGCCGATCCGAACGCGCTGGCCAGCATCAACTTCAACAAGCTGGTCTACGGCAAGGACGATCCGCGCTCGCGCAACATCCTCGGCACCGCCGAGAGCGTGAACGCGATCACCATCGACGACCTGAGGGCCTGGTACCGCGCCAACCTGTCGCCGTCGGTGGCGCGCATGCACGTGGTCGGTTCGCTGCCGAAGGCCGCGATCGCCGGCTCGCTGGCAGATCTCGGCCACGACTGGAAGGCCAAGCCGGTGGCGCTGCCGGCCCCGAGCGCGGCCGGCGGCCAGGCGGCGGCCAAGGTCTACTTCGTCGACGTGCCGGACGCGAAGCAGTCGGTGCTGCAGGTCGGCTACCGCGCGCTGGCGGCGACCGATCCGGACTACTACCCGGCGGTCGTGACCAACTACATCCTGGGCGGCGGCGGCTTCGCCTCGCGCCTGACCCAGCAGCTGCGCGAAGGAAAGGGCTATACCTACGGCATCCGTTCGAACTTCTCGGGCAGCCGGAGCGCCGGTCCCTTCGTCATCGCCAGCGGCGTGCGCAGCAACGTCACGCTCGAATCGGCCCAGCTGGTGAAGCAGGTGCTGCAGGAGTACCCGGCCACCTACTCGGCGGCCGACCTGGAGACCACCAAGAATTTCCTGGTCAAGAGCAATGCGCGCGCCTTCGAGACCGCTTCGGCCAAGCTCGACATGCTCGACAACATCAGCAAGTACGGCTGGCGCGCCGACTACGTGAAGGACCGCGAAGGCATCGTCAAGACGATGACGCTGCCGCAGGTGCAGGCGCTGTCGACCAGGTACCTGGACCCGTCGAAGATGGTCTGGCTGGTGGTCGGCGACGCCAGGACCCAGCTGCCGCGGATGAAGGAACTGGGCTTCGACGAGCCGGTCCTGATCGCCAAGTAAGTACATGCGGCGCCGGCCGCACCCCGCGGCCGGTGCTTTCCATTCGAACCTACCATCACCACGAAAGAACCCTGTGAAACAGCTGCTCTCCTATTGCATCCTCGGCCTGGGCCTGGCGCTCGGCGCCACCGCCTGCAAGCGCACCGACACGCCGCCCGCCGCCGCGGCCCCCGCCGTCGCCTTCCAGAAGATCGACACCGTGACCGGCACCGGCAAGGAAGCCGTGGCCGGCGCCACCGCCGTGGTCCACTACACCGGCTGGCTCTACGACCCCAAGGCCGAGGCCCAGCATGGCGCCCAGTTCGATTCCTCGCAGGGACGCGAGCCGTTCAGCTTCGAAGTCGGTGGTGGCCAGGTGATTCCTGGCTGGGACGAGGGCGTGCAGGGCGTGGGTCCGATTCCGCCCAACGCCACCCTGATCTTCGACGTCGAGCTGCTGGACGTTCGCTAAATTCCCCGACCCGACCCGGCGCGGCGCCCATCGGTTCCGGTGGGCGCCTCCTCCCTCCTTGAAAGCGTTCAGCTTTCGCGGTGGTATCCACGCAGCTGGAACACCGCCTCCGCCTTGCCTCTCCGGCGTTCGCATACACCCGTCATCGTTTCTCCCTTGCGCAGCACGAAGGTGAAGCGCGCGCCGTCGGGCTTGCCCGCGCAGGCGGCGTGGGCCGCGGCCGGGACCTCCGGCAGTGCGACTTCCGGCGGGGGAGGCGGC
>DAMCRY010000259.1:0-6077 GCA_032115075.1 Massilia sp. | reverse complement strand
CGCCTCGAAGGACAGTCCCAGGCGGCTGGCCTCGCGGTCGCGGCGCAGCTCCTGGTTGATGGCCTTGCCCTGCTTGTAGTAGTCGCCGACCACCATCGCGTCCGGCCGGCTCGTCGCCAGCCAGGTCGTGACCGCGCCGGCCACCAGCACCAGCACCGGGCCGATCATCAGGAACCAGGGCCAGCGGTGGCGGTACCAGGGCGCCTGGGGCTGGAACACGGGATGGGCATGCATGTCGTTCTCCTTTTTGCTGACTCTCATTTCGGCACCAGGAACACCGCGTCTTCGCGCACCGCCAGCCCGTGGCCGTCCTCGGAGCGCACGCTGAAGGCGATCGGGTTCGAACCCGGCTTGCCCGTTCCCGGCGCAATGCGCACCCGCACCGGAATCGCGCGCGTGGTGGCGGCCTCCACCTCGACCACGTCCGAGTCGGCCACCACGGCCGAGGGAATGCCGGCCACGCCGATGCGCAGGCGCTGCGCCTCCTCGGTCGTGTTCATCAGCTGCAGCCGGTACACGTTCTCGATCATCCCATCCTCGACCTCGCGCCCCATCGCGCCGCGGTCGCGGATCACGTCCAGCTTGAGCGGGTTGCGCAGGGCCAGCGAGGCCACCATCGCGGTGCCGAGCAGCGCCAGCACCGCGGTGTAGATCATCACGCGCGGACGCAGGATGCGCCGGCGCACTTCGGCCGGCGACAGGCGCGCCGCGAGCGCGTTCTCGGTGGCGTAGCGGATCAGGCCGCGCGGCCGCCCGACCTTGTCCATCACGCCGTTGCAGGCGTCGACGCAGGCGGCGCAGCCGATGCATTCGTACTGCAGGCCCTTGCGGATGTCGATCCCGGTCGGGCAGACCTGCACGCACATGCTGCAATCGATGCAGTCGCCCGCGCCGCCTGCCTTACGCGCATTGCGCGGCTCGCCGCGCGCGGCGTCGTAGCTGACCACCAGGGTGTCCCTGTCGAACATCGCGCTCTGGAAGCGGGCATAGGGGCACATGTACTTGCAGACCTGCTCGCGCAGCCAGCCGGCGTTGCCGTAGGTGGCCAGCGCGTAGAACAGCACCCAGAAGGTTTCCCACGGTCCCAGTCCGAAGGACGCGATGCCGCCGCCCAGCTCGCGCACCGGGGTGAAGTAGCCGACGAAGGTGAAACCGGTCCACCCGGCCACCAGCAGCCAGGCCGCGTGCTTGCCGCCCTTGCGCGCCAGCTTTTCCAGCGTCCAGGGCTGGCGGTCGAGCCGGATGCGGGCGCTGCGCGCGCCTTCGAAGCGGCGTTCGATCCACAGGAAGATCTCGGTATACACCGTCTGCGGGCAGGCGAAGCCGCACCATACCCGTCCCGCCACCGCCGTCACCAGGAACAGCCCGTAGGCGCACAGGATCAGCAGCGCGGCCAGGTAGATGAAGTCCTGCGGCCACAGCACCAGTCCGAACAGGTGGAACTTGCGGCTGGCCAGGTCGAACAGCACCGCCTGGCGGCCGTTCATCGACAGCCAGGGCAGGCCGTAGAACAGCAGCTGGGTGAGCCAGACGCAGGCCCAGCGCAGCGAGGCGTAGCGGCCGGCGATCTCGCGCGGATAGATTTCCTCGCGCGCCGCGTACATGCGGATCACCGCCTCGCCTTGAAACTGCGGCGGGGCGTTCATTTTGCCTGCGCCGTCGTGATCGGCGGGTTGGACAGGCTCCAGACGTAGGCCGCCAGCACGTGCACCTTCTCTTCGCCGAGGAACTCGCCGAAGGCCGGCATGGTGTTGGTGCGGCCCTTGCGGATGGTTTCCATCACGGTCTCCTGGCTGCCGCCGTACAGCCAGACCTTGTCCGCCAGGTTGGGCGCGCCCAGCAGCTGGTTGCCCTCGCCCTTGGCGCCATGGCAGGCCACGCAGGCGGCGAACTTGGGCTTGCCGAAGGCGACCTTGATCGGGTCCGCCGTCAGGCCCGACAGGTTGCGCACGTAATGGGCCACGCTCTCGATGTCCTTGTCGGAGCCGAGCGCTGCGCCCATCGCCGGCATGGTGCCGACGCGGCCGGCCATGATGGTCTGCTTGATGGTGTCCGGCTCGCCGCCGTGCAGCCAGTCGCGGTCGGCCAGGTTGGGGAAGCCCTTGCTGCCGCGCGCATCCGAACCGTGGCATTGCGCGCAATAGGTCAGGAACAGGCGCTCGCCGATCGCATGCGCCTGCGGGTCGCGCGCCACGGCCTTCAGGTCCTGGCCCGCGTACTTCGCGAACAGGGGGCCGTAGTCGGCCTTGGCCTGCTTCAGCTCGGCCTTGTACTCGCCGCTCGAATGCCATCCGAGCTTGCCGGCATAGCTGCCCAGGCCCGGGTACAGGACCAGGTAGGCCAGGCCGAACACGATGGTGAGGTAGAACAGGCCCATCCACCAGCGCGGCATCGGGGTGTTCAGCTCCGTCAGGTCCTCGTCCCAGACGTGGCCGGTGGTCTTGTCGATGCTGCCGTCGGCGCGCAGCCTGGCCTTGTGGGTCGACTGCGACCACAGCAGGATGCCGCAGCCGAGGATGGACAGCACCGTGATGACGGCGATGTACCAGTGCCAGAACTCGTTGAAGAAATCAGCCACGGTCGTTCTCCCCTGCTTTGTCGGCTGCTTCGTCCATGAAGGGAAGCGTTGCCGCGCCGTCGAAATCGGCCTGCTTGTGCAGCACGTAGGTCCAGGCCACGATGCCCAGGAAGGTCACGAAGCTGACGACCGTCATGACGCTGCTGGCGTCGTCGAAAATCTGTTGGAGTGCCATCTCAGTTCCTCGTCTTGATCTGCGTGCCCAGGCCCTGCAGGTAGGCGACCAGCGCGTCCTGCTCGGTCTTCCCGCTCACTTCCGCCGGCGCCGCCGCGATGTCGGCGTCGCTGTAGGGCACGCCCAGGCGGCGCAGCGCGCGCATCTTCGGCATGATCTCGGCCGGATTCAGCTTCGCGCCGGCCAGCCAGGGATAGGCCGGCATGTTCGATTCCGGCACCACGTCGCGCGGGTTGTCGAGGTGGGTGCGGTGCCATTCGTCGCTGTAGCGGCCGCCCACGCGCGCCAGGTCCGGGCCGGTGCGCTTGGAGCCCCACTGGAACGGGTGGTCGTAGACGAATTCGCCGGCCACCGAGTAGTGGCCGTAGCGCTCGGTCTCGGCGCGGAAGGGACGGATCATCTGCGAGTGGCAGTTGTAGCAGCCTTCGCGGATGTAGACGTCGCGCCCCGCGAGGCGCAGCGGCGAATAGGGCTTCAGGCCCGCCACCGGCTCGGTGGTGGACTTCTGGAAGAACAGCGGCACGATCTCGACCAGGCCGCCGAAGGAGATCACGAGCAGCACCAGGCCGATCAGCAGCCAGGGATTCTTCTCGATCCATTCGTGGGTGAATTTCAGTTTCATGTGATTCGACTCCGTGGTCAGGCGTGGGCGGCTTCAGGCTGCGCGACGTGCAGGCTCGGCTTCCTGGGTCCGACGCCCGGGATCGGCGCATCGGCGCTCTTCGTGCCGCGCATCGTCAGCCACGTGTTCCAGGCCATCAGCACCATGCCCGACAGGTAGAGGAAGCCGCCCGTGAAGCGGATCACGTAGTAGGGATAGGTGGCCTTGACGCTCTCGGCGAAGGTATAGGTGAGCGTGCCATCCGGGTTCACCGCGCGCCACATCAGGCCCTGCATCACTCCGGCGATCCACATCGAGGCGATGTAGAGGACGATGCCGATGGTGGCAACCCAAAAATGGGTCTCGACCAGGGCCACGCTCGCCATCTGCTTCCTGCCGGCCAGGCGCGGAATCAGGTAGTAGATCGAACCCATCGTGATGAAGCCGACCCAGCCCAGGGCGCCGGCGTGGACGTGGGCGACGGTCCAGTCGGTGTAGTGCGACAGCGCGTTGATGGTCTTGATCGACATCATCGGGCCTTCGAAGGTGGCCATGCCGTAGAAGGACAGCGAGACGATCATGAACTTCAGGATCGGGTCCGAGCGCAGCTTGTGCCAGGCGCCCGACAGGGTCATGATCCCGTTGATCATGCCGCCCCAGCTCGGCGCCAGCAGGATCAGCGAGAACACCATGCCGATCGACTGGGTCCAGTCGGGCAGCGCGGTGTAGTGCAGGTGGTGCGGGCCGGCCCACATATAGGTGAAGATCAGGGCCCAGAAGTGCACGATCGACAGGCGGTACGAATACACCGGACGCTCGGCCTGCTTGGGGATGAAGTAGTAGACCATGCCGAGGTAGCCGGCGGTCAGGATGAAGCCCACCGCGTTATGGCCATACCACCACTGGATCATCGCGTCCTGCACGCCGGCGTAGGCCGAGTAGGACTTCATCGCCGACACCGGCATCACCGCGCCGTTCACCACGTGCAGGATGGCGACCGCCAGGATGTAGGCTCCGAAGAACCAGTTGGCGACGTAGATGTGCTTGACGCGGCGCTTGACGATGGTGCCGAAGAAGACCACGGCATAGGCCACCCAGACGACGGTGATCAGGAGCGCGATCGGCCATTCCAGCTCGGCGTACTCCTTGCCGCGCGTGAATCCCATCGGCAGCGAGATCGCGGCCGACACCAGCACCGCCTGCCAGCCCCAGAAGGTGAAGCTGGCCAGCCGGTCCGAAAACAGCCGCACCTGGCAAGTGCGCTGCACCACGTAGTAGGAAGTCGCGAACAGGCCGCAGATGCCGAAGGCGAAGATCACCGCGTTGGTGTGCAGCGGGCGCAGTCGTCCGTAGCTCAGCCAGGGGATGTCGAAGTTGAGCGCGGGCCAGGCCAGCTGGGCCGCGATGAAGACGCCGGCGGCCATGCCGATGACGCCCCACACGACCGTGGCGACGGCAAACTGGCGCACGATCTTGTAGTTATAGTTTAGACTGGTGTCCAAGATGCTCTCCTGAAAAACCTTGATGGATGACAATCAGGAGTGTCGTTTTTTGGACTGTAAAAATCCTTGATGTGAATCAAATTGTTCAGCATCCGTTGAGGTATGGAGCAAGTCCTTGCGGCCGAGTGCGCGGGAACGTTGTTTCGCAAATTCAGCGGTGCGAATTTGAGATGCGTCAAACATCGTAAGTAGACGGCCCGCCACACTCGGAAGGGCTTTTCCTCCCCAACTACAGGAAAAACACTATGCCGCCTCTATCGCAATCGGTATCGGAACAACTGAGGGAGCGCCTGCACCAGGCGCGCGAAGACCTGCTCGACACGGTGCGCGCGCGTACCGGTTCGCCGGACGACGAAGCCCCGCGCATCGGCCCGCTGGCCCACCAGGGCCAGAGCGACGACGCGCCGCAGTCGGAAATGATCAGCCATAACGAGCAGCACCTGGCCGACCACGAGTCGAACCTGCTGCACGAGATCGACGTCGCCATCGGCAAGCTCGAATCGGGCGGCGCCGGCATCTGCGAGTCGTGCGGGCGCGACATCCCCGAAGCGCGCCTGCTGGCCACGCCGACGGTGCGCCTGTGCATCGGGTGCCAGGAACAGCTCGAGAAGGACCAGCACACCGGCCGCGGCCCGTCGATGTAACGCTGTCGCGGGGCGGGCGGTTCCGGCTCAGCCCTGGCCCGCCCGGTCGTCGTCCACCAGGATCCGCATCCCCGGCCCCTCCAGGTCCTCGAATTGCCCGCTCTCCGCCGCTCCGAAGAAAATCCACACCGCCAGCGCCACCAGCATCACGCTCAGCGGCACCAGCAGATACAGCGCTTCCATCTCAACCCCTCCTCAGGCGCAGCGCGTTGAGCACCACCAGCGCCGAACTGAGCGCCATCCCGACCCCCGACAGCCAGGGATTCAGCAGTCCGCTCGCCGCCGCCGGAATCGCCGCCACGTTGTAGACGCTCGCCCACACCAGGTTCTGGCGCACGATGGCCAGGGTGCGGCGCGCCGTGTCGGCCGCGTCGGCCAGCGGCGCCAGGCCGTCGCCCAGCAGCACGCCGTCGGCATGCAGCTGGGCCAGCTCGGCGCCGCGTCCCATCGCGAAGGAGACGTCGGCGCCGCGCAGCACCGCCGCGTCGTTGACGCCGTCGCCTACCATCGCCACCACCGCGCCTTCGTCCTGCAGCGCGCGCACGAAGGCCAGCTTCTCGGCCGGCAGCCGGCCGCC
>DAMCRY010000258.1:0-6089 GCA_032115075.1 Massilia sp. | reverse complement strand
ATGGGCATCGCCCGCCGCGTCACGCTCGGCCTGGTCGATGGGGTGGCTGGTACCTTCGCCAGCCCGGTGACGGCCGGCTGGTGGCGGCCGGTGGTGCTGGTGCCGGCGGCCCTGGTCTCGGGCATGCCGCCGCAGCTGCTGGAAGCGCTGCTGGCGCACGAGCTGGCCCACGTCCGCCGTTGCGATTACCTGGTGAACCTGATCCAGAGCGCGATCGAGATCCTGCTGTTCTACCACCCCGCCGTGTGGTGGCTGTCGAACCGGATCCGCGAAGAGCGCGAACAGATTGCAGATGATGTAGCCGCAAGCACGCTCGGCGAACCGCGGCGCCTGGCACTTGCATTGTCCGAACTGGACCTGTTCCAGTTCACCCCGCAGTTCTCCCCACCACTTGCCCCAGCAGCCCATGGAGGAAATCTCATGTCCCGCATCAAACGCCTGGTTCGTCCGGAAACCGAAGCACTGAACTGGAAACTCGCCGTCCCCATCCTCGGCCTCGCGCTCAGCGCCGCCCTGTACTCCTGGGCCGACCCGGCCCATGCCACCGGCCCGCAGGCCGCGCCGCCGCAGGCCGAGCCTGCGCCGACGATCCACAAGGACGTCGGCATCCGCACCGGGCGCTCCGAGCAGCCGTACGCCCTGGTGCGCGCCGGCGAGAAGGGCCTGTCCATGAGCGGCAGCAGCGACGACTGGGACGAGATCAAGGCCGCGCGCAAGCGCATCGGCGGCGACTTCATCTGGTTCCGCGAGGGCGGCCAGGCCTATACCATCCAGGATGCCGGCACCATGGCGCGCGTCGACGCGGCCTGGGCGCCGGTCAACAGGCTGGGCGCGCAGATGGATGTCTATGGCAAGGAAATGGACCAGCACGGCAAACGCATGGATGTCCTGGGCAAGGAAATGGACGTGGCCGCGCGCGGCATGAAGGTCGACGAGGGCAAGACGCGCGCCGCCGAAGGCCGCATGCAGGCGCTGGGCAAGGAGATGGAAGCGCTGGGCCGGCAGCTGCACGGCGCCAGCACCGACGCGGAGCGCGACCGTATCCAGCGCCGCATGAGCGAGCTCGGCGACCAGATGTCGGCCGAGGGCAAGCGCATCGGCGAGGAATGGCAGCAACCGACCGTGCGCCAGGCGCAACAGTCGATGGACGAGATCGGCCGCCGCATGCGCGAGGCCGGCAAGCCGATGGATGCCCTCGGCAAGAAGATGGGCGCACTCGGCAAGGAAATGGAGCGTGAAACGGAGACGGCCGACAAGACCGTGCGCGCGTTGATCCGCGAAGCCCGCGAGAAGGGGCTGGCCAAGCCGGTGCCGCGCGCCGGTTAACGAAAAAGCCCGACCGCGCTGGCGGTCGGGCCCGTTCTTGTACAGGGACGCGCAGGCGTCCCTGTCTTCAAACGATCATTGCTGGGCGATCTTGCCGCGCCATGCGCCGGTTTCCGAGCCACGCTTCTCGAGCAGCTCCTTGAAGTTCGACAGGTTGGCACGGAGTTCCATGCGTACTGCGCCCATGGCATCGCCCACGGCTTCGACTGCGCCATCCGGCTCGTAATCCATTTGCACCATGACGCGGCAGCAGTTGTCCGAGATCTTGTGGAAGGTAGCGACGCCGCCGTTCTTCACGCCGGTCACGCTGCGCCATGCGATGCGCTTGTCCGGGATCTGCTCGGTGATTTCCGCATCCCACTCTTTCTCTTCGCCGGCCACGTTGGCGCGCCAGTGCAGGTGCTTGTCGTCCAGCTGGCGGATTTCCTTGACGCTCTTCATGAACTGCGGGAAGTCCTCGAACTGGGTCCACTGGTTGTAGGCGGTCTTGACCGGAACGTTGATCTCGATCGATTCCGAGACCGACGAGCTGGCGCCGAAACCACGGTTCTGTTTGAGTTTTTTCGACAGCATCATGCCGCCGACGGCGAGCGCGGCAACGGTAACAACGCGATTGAGCATGTGTTTCTCCTTTTGGCTGGGAAGCCGTTCTGCATGCGAACTACCATGGCCCGTTTTGAGCATGCAGACGACATGGCTTCGTAAAGTGCTGGTCCGACGGGCCGCGCGAATCTGTCGCGAATCTCTATTTAAAATAAGCGAAAAGATAATCATGCGGCGCGCGAAAGGATGGGTCGCCTATACTGTTGAGCATGTCATTGAAGCGTGGAAAGGAGACCGGCATGAATTTGCATGGAGGATGTTTCTGCGGTGCAGTTCGCTACGAAGTGACGGGCAAGATTTTCAACAGCACCTTGTGCCATTGCTCCGATTGCCGCCGCATCTCCGGCGCCCCGGCCCTGGCCTGGTTCAGCGCACGGCGCGCCGATTTCCGCTACACGCAGGGCGAGCCGGCCCGCTTTTCCTCCAGCGAGCAGGTGCTGCGCGGCTTCTGCCCGCAGTGCGGCACCACCCTGACCTTCGAGGACGGCCGCTGGCCCGAGGAGCTCGACATCGCCACCTGCTCGCTCGACGATCCGAACGCCGTGCCGCCGGGCGACCATACCTTCGTGCGCAGCCGCCTGCAGTGGGTCAAGCTGGCCGGCGGCCTGCCGGAATACCCGAGCACGCGCACGGCAGGGTCGAAAGGCTGAGCAAGGGTACGGCGCGATACTGGATGAACATACAGTAAATCCCCCGGTATATAATGGCCGCATGCAGAACAATCTCCTTCACAACCTCAATGCGGAACAGCTCTCCGCCGTCACCCTGCCGCCGCAGAGCGCGCTGATCCTGGCCGGCGCCGGTTCCGGCAAGACCCGCGTGCTCACCACGCGCATCGCCTGGCTGATCCAGACCGGCCAGGTTTCCCCGGCCGGCATCATGGCGGTGACGTTCACGAACAAGGCGGCGAAGGAGATGCTGACCCGCCTGTCCTCGATGTTGCCGATCAATACGCGCGGCATGTGGATCGGCACCTTCCACGGCCTGTGCAACCGCCTGCTGCGCACCCACTACAAGGACGCGGCGCTGCCGCAGACCTTCCAGATCCTCGATTCGCAGGACCAGCTTTCGCTGATCAAGCGCATGCTGAAGGCGCACAACGTCGATGACGAGAAGTACCCGGCCAAGGCGCTGATGTACTTCATCAACAACGCGAAAGAGCAGGGCCTGCGCGCGAATCGGCTGGAACCAAATGACCCGATCGAGCGCCGCATGATCGAGCTCTACGAACTCTACGAGGGCCAGTGCCAACGCGAGGGCGTGGTCGATTTCGCCGAGCTGCTGTTGCGCTCGTACGAGCTGCTGGCGCGCAACGGCCCGCTGCGCCACCACTACCAGATGCGCTTCCGCCACATCCTGGTGGACGAGTTCCAGGACACCAACGACCTGCAATACAACCTGCTCAAACTGCTGGCCGGCCACGACGAGGAGGGCGGCGGCGCCATCTTCGCGGTGGGCGACGACGACCAGAGCATCTATGCCTTCCGCGGCGCCAACGTCGGCAACATGCAGGCCTTCGAGCGCGAGTTCCGCGTCAAGAACCTGATCAAGCTGGAGCAGAACTACCGTTCCTTCGGCCACATCCTGGACAGCGCCAACTACCTGATCGCGAACAACGCCAAGCGCCTCGGCAAGAACCTGCGCACCGACGCGGGCCAGGGCGAGCAGGTGCGCGTCTACGAAGCCGCGTCCGACCTCGAAGAGGCGCAGTGGATCATCGAGGAAGCCAAGAGCCTGATGGGCGAGGGCGTGCCGCGCAGCGAGATCGCGATCCTGTACCGTTCCAACGCCCAGAGCCGCGTGATCGAGCATGCGCTGTTCGCGGCCGGCCTGCCGTACACCGTGTACGGCGGCCTGCGCTACTTCCAGCGCGCCGAGGTCAAGCACGCGATCGCCTACCTGCAGCTGATGGACAACCCGCACAACGATTCGGCCTTCCTGCGGGTGGTGAACTTCCCGACCCGCGGCATCGGCGCGCGCTCGATCGAGCAGCTGCAGATGGCGGCCGACAGCTACGGCATCTCGCTGTACGCGGCGGTGCCCTACATGACGGGCAAGGCGGGTGCGTCGCTGGGCGCCTTCGTCAAGATCATCGAGTCGGCCCGCTTCGAGACCCAGCAGCTGCCGCTGCCGGAACTGGTGGGCGTGGTGCTGGAGCGCAGCGGCCTGCTCGAGTACTACCAGAAAGAGAAGGAAGGCGCCGACCGCATCGAGAACCTGGAGCAGATGGTCAATGCGGCGAGCCAGTTCGTGCAGGAGGAAGGGTTCGGCATCGCCGCCCCGGCCCACCTGGGTCCGCAGGCGCTGCCGCAGGCCGGCGAGGCGATCCTCAACGAGGACGGCATCGAGCTGCTGGACGGCGGCGCGCCGCTGCCCACCGTGATGTCGCCGCTGTCGGCCTTCCTGACCCACGCCTCGCTGGAGGCGGGCGACGCCCAGGCCCAGGCCGGCCAGGACGCGATGCAGCTCATGACCGTGCACTCGGCCAAGGGCCTGGAATTCGACGCGGTCTTCATCACCGGCCTGGAAGAAGGCCTGTTCCCGCACGAAAGCAGCGCGCGCGAGCTCGACGGGGTGGACGAGGAGCGGCGCCTGATGTACGTGGCGATCACGCGCGCACGCCGGCGCCTGTACATGAGCTTTACCCAGCAGCGCATGCTGCACGGCCAGACCCGCTTCAACATGAAGTCGCGCTTCTTCGACGAGCTGCCGGAAGAATCGCTCAAGTGGCTGTCGCCGCGCGTGCAGACCAACTGGTTCGCCGGTCGCAAGTCGCAGACGGCCTGGGACGACGCCGAGTTCCGCAACGGCACCGACAACCGCATCGCGCAGCAGATCACGCAAAAATCGGCGAGCGGCAACGGCACCGGCTGGCGCGTGGGCGAGACGGTGGCGCACGCCAAGTTCGGCGAAGGCGTGATCGTGAATATCGAAGGCGGGGCGGGCGCGGCGCGCGCCCAGATCAATTTCGGCTCGGCGGGGATGAAGGTGCTGGACCTGTCGGTGGCGAAGCTGGAGCGCGTCGGCCGCTGAGCTACCCCTGTATGCGTTATCGCCACGCACGCAAACCCGGGCTCCCGCCTGCGCGGGAGCGACGTGTCGACGCTATTTGCCGAGATTGACCGTCCCGGTCTGCGCACCATCCTGCGGCTTGCCGAAAATCTGCCGGTACCCCGCATACATCGCGCACTGCAGCAGCAGCACGAACAGGAAGATCAGCCACATGATCACCACCCGCGTCATGCTCGAGGCGCCCAGCAGCATGGAGACCACGAAGCTGATGCCGGCGAAGATCAGGAACCACGCCAGCAGCAGCACGATGAACACGCGCGCGCTGCGCACCACGGCGAAGAAGCTGTAGAAGATCGCCTTGCCCGGTCCCATCTTCTGCCAGTAGGTCAGGGGCGCGGCGAAGCACAGCGACATCAGGATGATCACGTCCAGCCCGAACACGGCGAACATGCCGAACAGGTCGGAGGCCGCCACCTGCGGCTGGCCGCCCTCGCGGCCCTGGCGCGCCATCTGTTCCCAGATGTCCGGGTCGACCGCGAAGCGCATCAAGACCGCCATCAGCAGCGACACGCCCAGGTAGATCAGGCCCACCTTGCACAGCGCCGGCAGCACCGGCTTGCGGAAACCGGTCAGCAGCACGGCGGGCGAGACCCGCTCGCCGTTCTCGATCATCAGGCAGGCCTTCATGAAGGCCATCGAGAACGAGGGGATCAGGACCACGGCGACCATCGGCCCGAGCAGGGGCACGGCGCTGATGCCGATGCTGATCAGGATGTTGGCGAACAGCAGGGTGGTCAGGGCGGCGGGCTGTTTGCGGAACAGGCCGGCGCCTTCCTTGAGCCAGTGCCAGCCGGTGATTGCGGGAAGAGAGTTCATAGAGGCAGCTCCGGCGCCGCGTGCTCGATGCGTTCGCGCAGGATGCGTTCGAAATGGGTCGGGTCGTGCGGCGTGAGCAGTTCGGCCGCGCGGGGGAGGTGGAGGTCGTACAGGCGCGACAGCCAGAAGCGCAGCGCGCCGGCGCGCAGCATCGGCTGCCAGGCGGTCCGTTCCTCGGGCGTGAAGGGGCGCGCGGCGTGGTAGGCGTCCAGCAGGGCGCGCACGCGCGCCGCATCGAGCCGGCCGCTGGCCAGGTCGATGCACCAGTCGTT
>DAMCRY010000257.1:0-6095 GCA_032115075.1 Massilia sp. | reverse complement strand
GGCGACGCCTTCGCGGCCGCCGTCTGCTGGTCGCTGCATGCCGGCGAGACCGACCTGGGCCTGGCCTGCCGCCGCGGCCTGCGCCTGTCCGCCATGACGGTCGCCTGCGCGCACACCGTCTGCCTCGACATCGAACCGGGCGCGCTCGACGAACCCGGGAACCACATCAACGAACCCGTACTGGACTGACCATGCAATCCTTCCTCCTGTTCTCGCCCGAAGTGGCGGCCGCGCGCGCGGCCGGCAAGCCTGTCGTGGCGCTGGAATCGACCATCATCTCGCACGGCATGCCCTACCCGCAGAACGTGCAAACCGCACGCGAAGTCGAGCAGATCATCCGCGACGCCGGCGCGGTGCCGGCCACCATCGCCATCATCGCCGGCAAGATCTGCGTCGGCCTGTCCGAGGAACAGCTCGAGCTGCTCGGCTCCTCCCCGGACGCCATGAAAGTCAGCCGCCGCGACCTGGCCTACGTGCTCTCGCGGGGCAAGCTGGGCGCCACCACCGTGGCCGCGACCATGATCTGCGCCCGGCTGGCCGGCATCGACGTGTTCGTCACCGGCGGCATCGGCGGCGTGCACCGCGGCGCCGAGACCAGCTTCGACATCTCGGCCGACCTGCAGGAACTCGCCCACACCAGCGTGGCCGTGGTCTGCGCCGGCGTGAAATCCATCCTCGACATCGGCCTGACCCTGGAATACCTGGAGACCCACGGCGTGCCGGTGGTCAGCGTCGGCCAGCCGGGCTTCCCCGCCTTCTTCACCCGTGAGTCCGGCTTCAAGGCCGACTTCCAGCTCGACACGCCGGAAGAACAGGCGGCCTTCATCCGCACCAAGTGGCAGCTCGGCCTGGCCGGGGGCGTGGTGGTCAGCAATCCGGTTCCGAGCGAATCCGCGATGCCGGCCGAAGAAATCAACGCCATCATCCGCCAGGCGCTGGGCGAAGCCGACGCGCAGGGCGTGAAGGGCAAGGCGGTCACCCCCTTCCTGCTGGCGCGCATCAAGGAACTGACCGAAGGCCGCAGCCTGGCGACGAATATCGCCCTGGTCAAGCACAACGCCCTGGTCGGCGCCCGCCTGGCGGTTGCGCTGAACGCCCCGAACGCATAAATTCACCCCGAACCGCCCATGTCGATCGACCTGAAACAGCTGCGCTACTTCCTCGCGGTGGCGGAAGAAAAGAGCTTCTCGCGCGCGGCCGAGCGCCTGCACATCTCGCAGCCGCCGCTGAGCCAGCAGATCATGAAGCTGGAGAGCGAGCTCGGGGTGCGCCTGTTCACCCGCACCACGCGCAGCTTCGAGCTGACGGTGGCCGGCAAGGCGCTGATGGGGGAGGCGGCCGAGCTGCTGGCCAAGATGCGCATGACGATCGACACCATCCGCCAGATCGACCGCGGCGAGGTGGGCCGGCTGCGGGTCGGCATCGTCGGCTCGGCGATGTGGGGACCGATCCCGGGCCTGCTGGAGCAGTTCCAGAGCCAGTACCCGCGCGTGACCTGGACCATCCACGAACTCGGCCCCAACGACCAGTGGGAAGCGCTGCGCGCGCGCCAGATCGACGTCGGCTTCTGGCGCGAACCGCGCATCGAGCAGGACGTGCTGAAGCAGGCGAACCTGCGCCAGGACCTGTGCTTCCGCGAGAACGTGTGCGTGGCGATCAACGAAAAGCATCCGCTGGCCGCCAACGAGGCCATCGAACTGCTCGACATCGCGAGCGAGCCGATGCTGACCCTGCACCTGGACCAGTCGGCCGAGCCGCGCTACCTGATCCAGTGCTGCGTGAACGCCGGCTTCCAGCCGACCATCTTCCAGGAAGCGGCCGAGCCGCAGACCCTGCTCGCCATGGTGGGCGCGGGCCTGGGGGTGGCGCTGCTGCCCGAGACCACCAGCCGCATCGGCTGGCCCGGCGTGCGCTTCCTGCCGGTGAAGACCAACCCGCCCTCGGCCAACCTGTACATCACCTATCCGGTGCTGGACGACGCGCCGGTGGTGCGCGCTTTCCTGAACATCCTGTCGCCGGAAGAAAAACCCGCTACTGACGCTTGATCTCGACCGCCACCGTGCTGAGCGAGGCAATCTGGTGGCGCCGCTCGGCCGGGCGGGTGAGCACCCGCATGGTCACTTCCATCGGCACGCCGATACGGGCAAGTTCGGTCGCGGCGCGCGGGCGCCCTTCGCTGGCCGCCTCGTGGATGGCGGCGTCGATGAGCAAGGCGGTCTTGTAGTCGTTTCGTCGGTCCATTCGGGCATCCTAACATTCCTGCTTGTCGTCTTGCCCCTCGTCCAGTACTTTGCCAAAATTTATCGCTTAAAGTGTGTCAATTAAACATCACACAAGACACACATTTTCTTTATTCTGCGTTACTTCGCGCACCGTTCCCATCCACAAACTGGGGCAAACTCTTGTCAAAACATGAATAACCAGAACCACCTTTGACAAGGAGCACACCATGAAAACCACCGCTACCCTTTCCGCCCTGATGCTGGCTGTCGCCGTGATGGCTACCGGTTGCAAGAAAGCCGACGACAACCCGAACATGGGTCCGGCGCAGGAAGCCGGCGCCGCCGTCGACAACGCCGCTGCCAACGCTGCACAGGAAACCCGTGAAGCCGCGCAACGCGCAGAAAACGCCACCGAGAACGCGGCCGCACGCGTCGACGCCGCCGCCGACCGTGCTGGCGAGCGCATCGAGAACGCGGCTGACCGTGCCGGCGAAAACATGCGCGAAGCCGGCGCCGAGATCAAGCAGGAATCGAAGGAAGCCGCCGCCAACGTCCGTGAAGGCGCGGACAAGGTCGGCGACAAGACCGGCGCCGCCCTGGAGCGCGCCGGCGAGAAGCTGCAGGAAAAGCGTTAATGGGCTGAGCGGATCGTCTCTTCCACTGCCTGGGACGATCCGTTTTGCTCGCCCCCCCGCATGCGGGCGCCGCGATGCTTCAGTGTGTCGCGCCGCCCGCATGCACCTCGTCGTGCGCCACGCGCACGGCCGTCTCGACCGCGATCCCGATCCCTGCGACGATGTCGTCGAGCGCCATCGACGGCGGCGGATCCGGCCATCCCTCCACCTGCTCTGGCAGGTAGGGCACGTGGATGAAGCCCGCTTTCACTTCACCTCCCCTTTCGGCGACATGGTGCATCAAGCCATAGAACACGTGGTTGCACACGAAGGTGCCTGCCGTCTGCGATACGCCGGCCGCCAGGCCTTGTTCGCGCATGGCGGCCACCATCGCCTTGATCGGCAGCGTCGCGAAATAGGCCGCCGGCCCGCCATCGACGATCGGCCGGTCGATCGGCTGCCGTCCGGCGTTGTCGAGGATGGAGGCGTCGTCCACATTGATCGCCACCCGCTCCACCGAGATCTCCGCCCGTCCGCCGGCCTGGCCGACGGCGATCACCACGTCCGGGTACAGCGCATCCACCATCGCGGCCAGTTCCTCGATGGCCGCGCCGAACACGCAGGGCAGCTGGCGCACCTCGACCCGGAAGCCTTCCCCGGTCCAGCCTTCCAGCAGGCGCACGGCTTCCCAGGCGGGATTGATGGCGGCCCCGTTGAAGGGTTGGAAGCCGGTCAGCAGGACGGTCTTGATCATGGCTGGTTCATCAAAAAGTAGAGCAGGAAGACGTTCGCCGCCAGGAGCGGCAGGGCGGTGGGAATCTGCGCGCGGATCACGGCGTTCTTGTCGGGCAGGTCGAGCAGCGCGGCTGGAACGATATTGAAGTTCGCCGCCATCGGCGTCATCAATGTACCGCAATACGCGCTGAACATGCCAATCGCCGCCATCACGGCCGGGTTGGCGCCGTACACGTTCACCAGCACCGGGATGCCGACGCCGCCCGCCATCACCGGGAAGGCGGCGAAGCCGTTGCCCATCACGATGGTGAACAGCGCCATGCCGACGCAGAACACCGCCACCGCGACGAAACGGGCATCCATGTCGATATACGAGGTCGTCACGTGGGCGACCGCCTTGCCGACCCCGGCTTCGGTGAACAGCAGGCCGAGCACCGCCAACATGTGCGGCAGCACCACGGCCCAGCCCATGGCATCGACCAGGCGGCGCGCCTCGCGCACGCCCTGCAAGGGGGTGGAGCGGGTCAGCCAGCAGGCCGCCGCCACGGCGGCCAGCGAGCCGCAGCCCAGGCTCACCAGGGTCAGGTGCTTGTCCTCGAGCAGCGGCAGGCCGCCGACGTGCAGGTCCTTGAACACGGTGGCGCCCAGCATGGTCACGAGCGGCAGCAGCAGCGCCGGGACGAACAGGCGGTTGCCGAGGCGCGCGCTGTGGGCGCGGCGCTGGTCTTCCGGCAGCACCCGGGCCTTGCCTGCGGCGACGCCCTTGAAGCCGGCCACCAATGCCATCCCGACCATCAGGGCGCCGGCGACGGCGGGCGGCAGGCGTTCGCCGGCCAGGTAGAGCAGTGCGTACAGGCCCCAGAACAACGCGCTCGTGTAGCGGCGCGGATTGCTGCCGTCGCGCAGGTTCATCACCGCCACGAACACGAACAGCAGGCCGACCAGCAGGTAGAAGTGGTCGAGCGTGATCATGCCGGGGTCCGCTCCTGTTCCATCGCGCGGCGGATCCGCGCGTCCAGGCGGCGCAGGTTCCAGGCATGGATGACGAAGGCCGTGACCGCGGTCGGGATGCCCCACAGCGCCATGTGCAGCGGGTTCACCGCGATGCCCTCGGCCTGCAGGATGGTCTGCATCAGCACGATGGCGCCGAAGGCGACGAAGATGTCCTCGCCGAAGAACAGGCCGACGTTGTCGGTGGCGGCGGCCATGGCGCGGATGCGGTGGCGCAGCGCCTCGGGAAGGTTGCCGTGCCGCGTTTCGGCGGCGGCTTCAGCCATCGGCGCCACCAGCGGGCGCACCATCGAGGCCTGGCCGCCCAGGCTGGTCAGGCCCACGGCGGCCGAGGTTTCGCGCGCGAACAGATAGACGATCAGGAGGCGGCCGGCGGTGGCGGAACGGACCTTGGCGATGGCCGTCTGCGCGCGCTCTCGCAGGCCGAAGCGCTCCAGCAGGCCGATGGCGGCCAGCGGCAGCAGCAGGATCAGCGGCAGGTTGCGGGTCTTCACGAAGGCCGTGCCGAGCGACGCGAGGATGGCATCGACCGGCATCGCGGCGGCCAGGCCGGTGACGGCGCAGGCCGCGACCACCACCAGCACCGGGTTGGCGCGCAACAGGAAGCCCAGCACGACGACCGCGACGCCGAGCAGCGGCCAAAGATTGACGGCAGATTGCATGGACTCTCCGGCTCGGTTGGGAAGCCGGGCAATCTTACCGCACGGCCGCCCGGGCCTGGCGCGTTTGCGCGCCCTGCTTGGTCAGCCCGGGGTCGGCCCGGGGGTCAGCCCGGACGGACCGGGTTGAAGGCGTCCTCCCCGACCACGGTATTCCACTGGCGCACATGGAAGGCGCGCACCAGGCCGTGGGTGACGTAGGGGTCCCTGGCCGCGAACAGCTGCACCGGTTCCGCGCTGTCGCAGCTGAACACCAGGACCGCACGGTCGCTCGGCTCCATCAAGGCGCCGGCAAGCACCAGCTCGCCGCGCTCCTGCGCCGCCCATGCCAGTTTCAGGTGTTCGTCTCGGAACTCGCCGCGGCGTTCGAGGTAGTCGGGGGCGAGGTCATACATGAGCAGGTAGTGCACGAAAATCTCCGGTTGGATGGCGCGGGCGGGACGGCGATGGCCGATGGTACCCGATCCCGCCCAACCGTGCGTGTCCCTCCCCGGCCCTATGTCACACTCGTGCCGACAGTCCGACAGCCCCGACAGCCCGACATTCGCAAGGAGACCGCCATGCAAAAGACCACCATCGCCGGCCATTCGCTGCATTCGATCCTGATGGCCGCCCCCGCAGTCCTGATTCCCTTCGGCTTCATCCTCGACGCCCTGCACAGCGCCACCGGCGACGAGGATTATGCGCAGGCGTCCTACCTGAGCATGGCCGGCGGCATCGCCGGCGGGCTGGCCGCCAGCGTCGCCGGCGCCGTCGACTACGTCGCCGAGAAGCCGGAAGGCGCGACGCGCCAGGACGGCCAGCTGCATGCCGCCCTCACCGGCGCCGCCATGCTGGCCGGCGCGGCCAACCTG
>DAMCRY010000256.1:0-6130 GCA_032115075.1 Massilia sp. | reverse complement strand
CGAGCCGCTTCGGCGGCGGCACCACGAACCTGCTGTTCCGCGACGGGAACTGGGTCAGCATGACCCCGAGCCTGGGCGGCACCCAGACCAACTGCGCCGGCGGCGTCACGCCCTGGGGCACCTGGCTGAGCTGCGAGGAAGTGGGCTCGGATGCCGTCAGCGCCTCGGGCCGCAAGCACGGCTACGTGTTCGAGGTGCACCCGGACCCGGCGCGCACCACCGGCCAGCCGATCGTCGGCATGGGCCGCTTCGCCCACGAGGCGGCGGCGGTCGACCCGCTGACGGGCATCGTCTACCAGACCGAGGATGCCTCGGGCAAGTCGGGCTTCTACCGCTACATCCCCGACATCACGGTGGGCGCGCCGGGCACGCTGGCACTGGGCGGCGTGCTGCAGATGGCCAAGGTCAAGGGCTACCACAACGTCAACCTGGCCAGTGTGCCGGTCGACGCGGCCTACGAGCTGGAATGGGTGACCATCGCCAGGCCGGACGCGAATCGCGGCGATGCAATCGGTCCGGGCGGCGTGCGCATCACCAACGCGGCCGGCCCCTTCGTGCAGGGTTGGGTGCAGGGGGCGGCGCGCATGAACCGGGGCGAAGGCATCTGGTACGCCGACGGCAAGATGGTCGTGATGGACACGGCCGGCGGCGCGGTGCAGCGCGGCAGCATCTGGGAGCTCGACCTGGCGACCCAGGTGCTGACCTGCATCTACGCGAGCCCGAATCCGCTGGTCGGCAATATGGGCGACAACCTGACCGTCAGCCCGAAGGGCGGCGTCCTGATCTGCGAAGACTCGTCCTCGGTCATCACCGACCCCTACGGTTTCGGCCAGCGCCTGATGGGCCTGACCGCATTGGGCGACGCCTATATCTTCGCCAAGAACAACATCACCGTCAGCAATGCCGAACTCGAAGCGGTCGGCAAGCTCGGCACGATGGGCGGCGACCACCGCGCCAACGAGTTCGCCGGCGCCTGCTTCGACCCGACCGGCCGCTACCTGTTCGTCAACATCCAGACGCCGGGCATCACCTTCGCGATCACCGGTCCCTGGGCCAGGGGCCCGCTATGAACTTTCAACGACCCAGCCTTCCACGACTATCGGAGAACCCCATGCGCTTCGCCAGACTGCTGTCCTTCGCCGCCGCCTGCACCCTGTCGTGCGCCGCCAATGCCGCCCTCATGACCGGCAGCGGTGGGGCCAACCCCGTCACCGACTACAGCACCGCGGGCGCCGTGTCCTTCGATCTCGACGTGCGGAACTTCAGCCGCACTACCTTCAGCTTCGTGCTGGAAGCCGGGGACCTGGGCGGCCCGCTGCGCTTCGACGCCCTGGTGCGCAACCTGTCCGGCGCCGGCCTGGAGCGCTTCACCTTCGGCCTGCAGGGCATCCGCTTCGCCGTGCCGGGCAGCGTGACGCCTTCGTTCGGCACGGTGGGCAAGATCGATGCACATGCACATGCCGCCGGCATCGGCTTCGCCACGCCGGAATGGGCCGAATTCCAGTTCGGCGACGTGTTCGACGCCGCCGGCAACGGCGACTGGCTGCTTGACACCGCCGGCCTGCGGGCGGGCGACCGCTTCACCATCACGGCGAGCATCCCGGAACCATCGACGGGCGCGCTGGTGCTGCCGATGCTGTGCATGCTCGGCATGATGGCCGCGCGCCGCCGCAAGGATCGCTGAGCGCGCCGGAGGGCTTGCCGGTACAATCGGCCGGGTTTCCACAAGCTTTCATTCGCACATGCACATCTGGGTCGATGCCGACGCCTGCCCGGGCGTCATCAAGGACATCCTGTTCCGCGTCGCCGAGCGCCGCCAGCTGGAGGTCACGCTGGTGGCCAACCAGCTGATCCGGGTGCCCGGCTCGCGCTTCATCCGCGCCCTGCAGGTGCCGGCCGGGCCGGACGTGGCCGATGCCGAGATCGTCTCCCGCGTGAATGCCGGCGACATCGTCGTGACCGGCGACATTCCGCTGGCGGCGCAGGTGCTGGACAAGGGGGGCTTGCCGCTCAATCCGCGCGGCGAGTGGTACACGAAGGACACCATCGCCCAGCAATTGACGATGCGGGCTTTCATGGAAGAGTTGCGCAGCAGCGGCGTCGATACCGGCGGGCCGGCCGCCTTCAGCCAGGCCGACCGCCAGAACTTCGCGAATGCGCTGGATCGCCAGCTGGCGCGCATGCGGCCCGGCGCTTGAGACGGCGCCGGATGCGCCGGCGCCCTAGCGCTTCTGGGCGCGGCGGCGTGCTGCCGCCAGGCCGGCGGCGCCGAGGCCCAGCAGGACCAGGCTGCCCGGTTCGGGCACGTCGGTCGGCGTGGGGTTCAGGCGCTGCACGATGGTGTAGTGCGAGACACCGTGGGAAGGGGCTTTGCCGGGAAGAAGACTGAACTGCTCCCGGGTGAAGGGCGTGGACCAGCTGCCGCTGGCGAACTGCTCATTGAGCAGGAAGCCGATCAGGTTCGTGCCCTGGCCGCTCTTGAACACGATCATGTAATCGTAGGCGTCGAAATCGGCGCCGTCGATGGCCCAGGTGCCGGTGGCGCCGCCCGGGCCCACTTGTCCCTCGCCGTTGACGAACCAGTCGCTGTAGCCGAAGAAATTGCCGTTGTTGATGTTGGTGACGGACGCCACATTGCTGGGTGCGGAACCGGCCAGATACTGGCAATCGCTCGCCGCAGCCTGCGTGCCGTCGGCATTCGTCACCTTGCCCGGTGCGCTCGTGAACGAGAGCAGGCACGTCGTCGGGGCCGCATGCGCAAGCTGGATACCGGCCAGCATCGAGACCACGGCAATTGCTTTTGCAACTTTTCTCGTAACCATGATTAGCCTTCTTGTAAGAGGTTGATCGTTTCAGGACGGACGAGAAAAGCTATGCAACTTACATGCCACTGGCGTAAGTGATTGATTCGACTGGATTTTGCGGCCTGTGTAAATACGCCATGTAAGATTCGCCGACAATGTGCACTTGCCGCGGATGGCGCCGCGGCGGTACAGGCAGGGCCCAGGCTCAGGCCGCCGCTTCCAGCGTCACCATCTCGATACCCGGCAGCTTGCACTCGCCAACCGCCTGCGCCACCGCGTCGATCGCCGCGCGCCGCGTAAAGCTCTTGCGCCACAGGATCACCACGCGGCGCGAGGGCGCCGGATGGGAGAAGGGGACGTAGGTCAGCAGGCCGTTGGGGTCGTTCATGTCGGCCACCGAGGCGCGCGGCAGCACGGTCAGGCCGATGCCGCTCGCCACCATGTGGCGGATCGTCTCCAGCGAGGAACCCTCGAAGGTGCGCTGCATGCCGTTGCCGGGGGAAGAGTAGCGCGCCATTTCCGGGCACACTTCCAGCACCTGGTCGCGGAAGCAGTGGCCGGCACCCAGCAGCAGCATGGTCTCGAGCTTCAGGTCGTCGGCCGGGATTTCCTTGCGCTTGGCCCAGGGATGCGAGCGCGGCATGGCGACGACGAACGGTTCGTCGTACAGGGTCTGCATCGACATGCCGTGGTCCGGCAGCGGCAGCGCCACGATGGCGGCGTCGAGCTCGCCCTGGCGCAGCAGTTCGAGCAATTTATGGGTGTAGTTCTCCTGCAGCACCAGCGGCATCTGCGGCACGGTGTCGATCAGGCGTTTCACCAGGGGCGGGAGCAGGTAGGGGCCGATGGTGTAGATCACGCCCAGGCGCAGCGGCCCGGCCAGCGGGTCCTTGTTCTGCTTGGCCAGTTCCTTGATGGCGGCGGTCTGCTCCAGCACCCGCTCGGCCTGGGCCACGATCTGGGCGCCCAGCGGCGTCACCGAGACTTCGGAGCCGCCACGTTCGAACAGGGTCACGCCCAGCTCGTCCTCGAGCTTCTTGATGGCGACGGAGAGGGTGGGCTGGGCTACGAAGCAGGCTTCGGCGGCATGGCCGAAGTGTTTGGCGCGCGCGACGGCGACGATGTATTTCAGCTCGGTCAGAGTCATAGGCTTCCGCTACCAGGATGGCGAATCTGTATTGACGCCATCCTGACACAATGTTGGCTGTCAGTCAGCCATGATTTCGTATTCTAACGAATTCAAAGCCGGGGCATCGACATCTATATAATTGCCTGGCAGGATGTTCGCCTGCGTTCTCGCGAGGTACCCATGTCGTCCACCTTCGGCCCGGCGGAAGCCCAGGCCTACATCCACAAACTGCTGACGGTAATGCATCACCAGGGCGGCTCCGACCTGTTCATCTCCAGCGACTTCCCGCCCAGCATGAAGTACCAGGGCGCCATGAAGCCGCTGAGCCAGCAGCGCCTGTCCGGCGAAGTGACGCGCGCGCTGGCCCTGTCCCTGATGAACGAGCGCCAGCGCGCCGAGTTCGAAGCCGAGATGGAGTGCAATTTCGCGATCTCGCTCCCTGGGGTATGCCGCTTCCGCGTCAACGTCTTCGTCCAGCAGCAGAGCGTGGGCATGGTGGTGCGCACCATCGCCTCCGAGATTCCGAACTTCGAGAAACTCGACCTGCCCGAGGTGCTGAAGGAGGTCGTGATGACCAAGCGCGGCCTGGTGCTGGTGGTCGGCGGCACCGGCTCCGGCAAGTCCACCACGCTGGCGGCCATGATCGACTACCGCAACAGCAACTCGGCCGGCCACATCATCACGGTCGAGGACCCGGTCGAGTACGTCCACAAGAACAAGAATTGCCTGGTCACGCACCGCGAGGTCGGCGTCGACACCCATTCCTGGCACAACGCCCTGAAGAACACGCTGCGCCAGGCGCCGGACGTGATCCTGATCGGCGAGATCCGCGACACCGAGACGATGGAGCACGCGATCGCCTTCGCCGAGACCGGCCACCTGTGCCTGGGCACCCTGCACGCGAACAATGCCAACCAGACGCTCGACCGCATCATCAACTTCTTCCCGGAAGAGCGCCGCAACCAGCTGCTGATGGACCTGTCCTCGAACCTGCGCGCGGTGGTCTCGCAGCGCCTGGTTCGTACGGAAGATGGAAAAGGCCGCAAGGCCGCCATCGAGATCCTGCTGAACACGCCGATCATCAGCGAGATGATCCTGAAAGGGAACTTCCAGAACATCAAGGAGATCATGCACAAGTCGCGCGAGCTCGGCATGTGCACCTTCGACCAGGCGCTGTACGAGCTCTACAGCAAGGGCCATATCGGCTACGACGAGGCGATCCGCAACGCCGACTCGGCCAACGGCCTGCGCCTGCAGATCAAGCTCTCGGGCGACCGCAAGGGGCCGAGCGAGGGCGGGGCCGCGTCGCCCGCGCTGTCCATGGCGATCGAGGAAGCGCCGAAAGACGACACACCAACCACATAACATAGTCACCCAATCACTGTATGCCGCAATTCGAAAACAAGATCTGCACGCGCGCCGACCTGGCGCAGCGTATCGCCGCACTGCCGAAACCGGTCGTGCTGACCAACGGGGTGTTCGACATCCTGCACCGCGGACACGTCACCTACCTGGCCCAGGCGCGCGAGCTGGGCGGCTCGCTGGTTGTGGCCGCCAACACCGACGCCTCGGTCAAGCGCCTCGGCAAGGGCGACGACCGGCCGCACAATACGCTGGCCGACCGCATGGCGGTGCTGGCGGCGCTGGAATCGGTCAGCCTGGTGGTCGACTTCGACGAGGACACCGCGCTGGAAGTGGTGCTGGAAGCGAAGCCGGAGATTTATGCCAAGGGCGGCGACTACGACATGACGGCCATCCCGGAAGGACAGGCGGTGCTGGCCTATGGCGGCCGGGCGGTGGCGATCGACTTCGAGCACGACCGGTCGACGACCAAGCTGGTGGCCAAGATCCGCGGCTGAAGCGCCTTCCGGCAAGCCCAACCCCAAGGCAGGGTCAGGTCTGACATTCGGACACGGGCTCGACTATAGGCGCGATTCGCCGGCGCCGTTCAGCCGGCGCGCATCGCGTCACTGGGCTCGTCGCTGAGGATGTTGCCATCCGCCAGGGTGATAACGCGGTCGCATTGTTCCGACAGGCGCGGGTCGTGGGTGACCAGCAGCACCGCGCAGCCGAACTCACGGTTGAAGCGGCGGAACAGCTGGAACACCTCGGCGGCCGACTTGCTGTCGAGGTTACCGGTGGGTTCGTCGGCCAGCAGCAGGGCGGGGCGGGTGACCAGCGCGCGCGCCACCGCCAC
>DAMCRY010000255.1:0-6180 GCA_032115075.1 Massilia sp. | reverse complement strand
AGCAGCAGCGCGGCCGCCAGCGGCAGGAAGGCGCGCCGCAGGCGCGGCAGCTGGCGCACCAGCGGCACGGCCAGGGCCACGGTGGCGGGACCGAGCAGGAAGTGGACGAACTGGGCGCCCGCGAAGTAGCGCTGGTAGGACATGTTCGAGAGCCACAGCACCAGCGCGATCAGGCCGACGGCGATCGCCACCGGGTTGGCCAGGGTCGAGCCCTTGAAGAATGCGTGGACGCGCTGGGCGGCGAGGTAGGCGCACAGGGTCAGCGTCAGGCCGAGCAGCGGCGAGGCGGACAGGTAGACCCAGAACTGGGACAGGCCGGCGAATTCAGGCATCGCGCTCCCCTTTCGCTTCCGCTTCCCGCTTGCCGATGCCGCGCAGGACCAGGCCGGTGACCGCCATGGCGAGCACGGTGCTGGCCACCAGCGAGGCCAGGATCGCCAGCCAGTGTCCGCTGCCGCTGCCGGCGGTGGCGACAATGCCGACGCCGGCCGGCACGAACAGCAGGGACAGGTGCGACAGCAGGGTGTTGGCGGCCTCCTCGATGCGCGCCTGCAGCGACGGCCAGGCCACCAGCGCGGCCATCAGGAGCAGCATGCCGGCCACCGGGCCGGGAAGCGGGAGATGCAGGAGGAAGACGATGCCTTCGCCGAGGCATTGGAACAGCAGGAGGATGGTGAAGGCGGCGAGCATGAGCTGTGCGCTTGCAAAAAGCGCACAGGATAACAAAAGCCGGCGGGCCGCGCAGCGGCGGCCCGTCCTTGCCGGCGCCCGCTCAGGCCTCGGCGGTCGCGCCGGCGATCGCGCCGCGCTTGAGCTGGTCGCGCTCGATCGATTCGAACAGGGCCTTGAAGTTGCCTTCGCCGAAGCCGTCGTCGCCCTTGCGCTGGATGAACTCGAAGAACACCGGGCCCAGTTGCGCCTCGCCGAAGATCTGGAGCAGCAGGCGCGGGCGGCCGTCCGTCACGCTCCCGTCCAGCAGCAGGCCGCGCTTCTTGAGTTCTTCGGCGTTCTCGCCGTGCCCCGGGATGCGCTCGTCGAGCATCTCGTAGTAGGTCGCCGGCGGCGCGCTCATCAAGGGCACGCCGGCGGCGCGCAGGGCGTCCACGGTCGTGATCAGGTCGTCGGTCAGCAGCGCGATGTGCTGGATGCCTTCGCCGTTGAACTGCATCAGGAATTCCTCGATCTGGCCGCCGCCGGCCTTGCCCTCTTCGTTCAGCGGGATGCGGATCTTGCCGTCCGGGGCCGTCATCGCCTTCGAGGTCAGGCCGGTGTACTCGCCCTTGATGTCGAAGTAGCGGATCTCGCGGAAGTTGAACAGCTTCTCGTAGAAGCCGGCCCAGAAGGCCATGCGGCCGCGGTAGACGTTGTGGGTCAGGTGGTCGATGATCTTCAGGCCATGGCCGACCGGATTGCGTTCGACCCCTTCGATGAATTCGAAGTCGATGTCGTAGATCGATTTGCCTTCTTCATAGCGGTCGATCAGGTACAGCGGCGCGCCGCCGATGCCCTTGATGGCCGGCAGGCGCAGTTCCATCGGGCCGGTCGGGATCTCGATCGCCTGGGCGCCCAGTTCCAGCGCGCGCGCATAGGCCTTGTGCGCGTCCCTGACGCGGAAGGCCATGCCGCAGGCCGAGGGGCCGTGTTCGGCCGCGAAATAGGAAGCGATGCTCTTCGGCTCGTTGTTGATGATGAAGTTGATGCCGCCCTGGCGGTACAGGCTCACCGCCTTGGAACGGTGCACGGCCACCTTGGTGAAGCCCAGCGCTTCGAACACCGGCTCCAGCACGCCCGGGGTCGGGGCCGCGAACTCGACGAACTCGAAGCCGTTCAGGCCCATGGGATTCTCGAACAGGTCTGCCATTTTCTCTTCCTTCTCGTGTGTTGTCTCTGTGGGTCGGCGGCCGCGCTTCGGGTCTCCTCTTCCGCGCGGCCAATCGTACAAAATCATTCGGCGAACAGCTCCGCCAGCAGGCCGCGCAACCACTGGTTGCCCGGGTCCTGGTTGTAGCGCCGGTGCCAGAACACGTTCGTCTGCAGCGGCGGCAGCTCCAGCGGCGGCGCGATCCACGCCAGGCCGAAGGGCAGCGCCGCCCGCTCGGCCAGCTTCTGCGGCACCGTGACCACCAGCTCCGAGGTAGCCACCATATAGGGCACCGCGGTGAAATGCGGCACCCGGAAGCGCACGTTCGGACCGATTCCGGCGCGCGCCAGCAGGCCGTTGATGCGGTCGTAGGGGCTTTCGTGCGCGTCGACCAGCATGTGCTCGGCCGCCACGAAACGCTCCAGGTCCACCTTGCCCCGCCCCAGCGGATGGCCCTTGCGGAACATCGTCACATAGGGCTGGCGGAACAGCAGTCGCTGGTACAACGCCTCCGAGATGTCCTCGAAGGGCCCGACCGCGAGGTCCACGCGCCCGCCTTCCAGCGCTTCCTTCAGGTTGAGCGCTCCGGCGCGCACCGAGCTGATCTCCACCAGCGGCGCCAGCAGCCGGCAGCGCTCGATCAGCGCCGGCATGAAATAAATCTCGCCCACGTCCGTCATCGCCAGCGTGAAGCGCCGGTGGCTGGTGGCCGGGTCGAAGCGGCTGCGCTGGTTCAGCGCCAGCGCCACCTGGGCCATCGCCGCGCCGATCGGCTCGGCCATCTGGGCCGCCAGCGGGGTCGGCTGCATGCCGGCCGCCGTGCGCACGAACAGCTCGTCGCCGAAGGCACGGCGCAGCCGCGCCAGCGCATTGCTCACCGCCGACTGGCTCAGTCCCAGGCGCTTGGCGGCCGAGGAAATCTGGCGTTCGCGGTAGACCTCCTGGAACACCGCCAGCAGGTTCAGGTCGAGGGTGTGCGGTTCGATCATCGCTTCCGTATGGGCTGGGCTGCATTGTGGGCGCGGCATGCGCGCGCGGCCAGCAGTATTTAGTAGGTGAATAGTCTACATTTTTCTATTCATCTCGTAAAACATGGTTTTTTCTTCCAGAATGGCGTCAAGCGTCCTTGCGCATCCCAGAACAGGAGAACAGAGCATGAGCCAGCCGTCCGGCCACGAGTCCGCCTACATGAGCGGCTTCGGCAACGAATTCGCCACCGAAGCGCTGCCCGGCGCCCTGCCCCGGCACCGCAACTCGCCGCAGCGCGTGGCCTACGGCCTGTATGCCGAGCAGCTCTCGGGCACCGCCTTCACCGCCCCGCGCGGCCACAACCGCCGCTCCTGGCTGTACCGCATCCGGCCGGCCGCCGTGCACGGCGCATTCCAGGCAATGGATGGACGCGCATCGAGCCGCATCGTGAGCCGCTTCGACACCCCGGCGCCCCCCGACCAGCTGCGCTGGAGCCCGTTGCCGATGCCGGCCGAGCCGACCGACTTCATCGACGGCTGGGTGACCATGGCGGGCAACGGCTCGCCGGAAGCGATGAGCGGCTGCGCGATCCACCTGTACGCCGCCAACCGGCCGATGGAAGGGCGCTACTTCTACAGCGCCGACGGCGAACTGCTGGTCGTGCCGCAGCAGGGCCGGCTCGCGATCTTCACCGAACTCGGCCTGCTCGAGGTCGAACCGCAGGAAATCGCGGTGATCCCGCGCGGCGTGCGCTTCCGCGTCGACCTGCCCGACGGCGAGGCGCGCGGCTACCTCTGCGAGAACTTCGGCGCCCTCCTGCGCCTGCCCGACATGGGCCCGATCGGCTCGAACGGCCTGGCCAACCCGCGCGACTTCCTCACGCCCGTGGCGCGCTACGAGGATGTCGAGGGCGACTTCGAGCTGGTCGCCAAGTTCTGCGGCGGCCTGTGGCGCGCCGAGATCAAGCATTCGCCGCTCGACGTGGTCGCCTGGCACGGCAACTACGCGCCCTACAAGTACGACCTGCGCCACTTCAACACCATCGGCTCGATCAGCTACGACCACCCGGACCCGTCGATCTTCCTGGTGCTGCAGGCGCCCAGCGACACCCCGGGCGTCGACACGCTCGACTTCGTGATCTTCCCGCCGCGCTGGCTGGTCGGCGAAGACACCTTCCGCCCGCCCTGGTTCCACCGCAACGTGGCCAGCGAGTTCATGGGCCTGATCCACGGCGCCTACGACGCCAAGGCCGAGGGCTTCGTGCCGGGCGGCGCCAGCCTGCACAACTGCATGAGCGGCCACGGCCCGGACGCGGCCACCTTCGACAGGGCCAGCAGCGCCGACACCGGCAAGCCGCACAAGGTGGCGGACACCATGGCCTTCATGTTCGAGACCCGCCACGTGCTGGTGCCGACGGCCCATGCCCTGTCCTCGCCGCAGCGCCAGGGCGACTACCAGCAATGCTGGGCCGGCATCCGCAAGCATTTCCGGCCGACACCCGACTGAGCGCCGCTGCCGAAGCGGCGATCCGTGTGGCGCGTTGTCGCTTCGGCATGCGATGATGCGGCGTACGCCGCTCCTGGCGTGCCCGGCCGCGGCCCGGATCGCCCGCAGGAGGCCCTGCCCCAGTGTTGACCGACATATTGATCATCGCCGTCCTGATCCTCATGAACGGGGTGTTCGCCATGAGCGAGTTGGCGCTGGTGTCGGCCAAGCGCATGCGCCTGGAACGGCGCGCCGAGGAAGGCAGCCGCGGGGCGCGCACCGCGATCAAGCTGGCTGACGACCCCAGCAACTTCCTCTCCACCGTGCAGGTCGGGATCACCCTGATCGGCATCTTCAACGGCGCCTTCGGCGAAGCCTCGCTGGTCAGCCACCTCACGCCCGAGCTCCAGGCCGTTCCCTTCATCGCCCCGTATGCGCGCGAAGTGGCGCTCGGCGTGGTGGTCGTGGCGATCACCGTCGCCTCGATCATCTTCGGCGAACTGGTGCCCAAGCGCATCGCCATGGCCTTCCCGGAAGCGATGGCGGTGCTGATCGCGCCGCCGCTGCGCCTGCTGTCGAAGGTCATGTCGCCGTTCGTGAAGATGCTGTCGCTGACCACCAACGCCATCGTGCGCGTGATCGGCATCCACCAGGCCAAGGAAGAAGCGCCGACCGAGGAAGACATCACCGGCATGATCAAGGAAGGCGCCGACACCGGCGTCTTCGAGAAGACCGAATACGACATCGTCTCGCGCGCGCTGCGCCTGGACGACCAGCACCTGAAGTCCCTGATGACGCCGCGCGTCGACCTGGTGATCCTCGACCTCGAGGAAGACCGCGCCGCCAACCTCGCCGTGATCGCGGCCAATCCCTACAGCCGCTTCCCGGTCTGCCGCGGCGACCGCTCGCACATCCAGGGCTACGTGATCGTGCGCGACCTGTTCGCCCAGGCCGCGCGGATGGGTTCGATCGACGCCGTCGACATCGACGGCGCGGTCCAGGAACTGCTCTACGTGCCCGAGACCGTGAGCGCGATGGCCCTGCTCGAAATGTTCAAGAAGAACCGGGCCGAGCTGGCCCTGATCGTCGACGAGTACGGCGACATCCAGGGCATGGTGACCCTGAGCGACGTGATGAGCGCCCTGGTCGGCGACGTCACCGTCAACGGCGAGGAACAGGATCCGGACGCGGTCCAGCGCCAGGACGGCAGCTGGCTGCTCGACGGCGGCGTGGCGCTGGACCGCTTCCGCGACCTGCTGGCCACCGGCATCGCCTTCCCCGGCGAGGACGAAGGCGCCTACCACACCCTGGCCGGTTTCCTGCTCTACCAGCTCGGCTACATCCCGAAGGCCTCGGAAACGGTCGACTGGGAGGGTTTCCGCTTCGAAGTCATGGACATGGACGGCAACCGGATCGACCGCATCCTGGTGTCGCAGATCGCGCAGCCGGAGCCCGAGCCGGAGCCGGAATGAACGCGGCCGTGAACCTGCGCAGTTAACGTTCTGTTAAGCCTGGCGCGCTAAGCTGCCGCCATCCCAACAACAGAGGCGCGCCATGGATGCCATCCGGCTCGGTCCCTTCGTCTTCTCCGTGCCGGTCCTGCTGGTGCTGGCCGCCATCCTCGTCGCCAGCGCGCTGGCGGGCTGGTTCCGGCGCCGCGGTCCCGACGCCAGTCCGGCGCTGTGGACCATGCTCGCCGCCGGTTTCGTGAGCGCGCGCGCCGTCTTCGTGCTGCGCCACCACGACCTGTTCCTCGACAAGCCCTGGACCGCCTTCGACATCCGCGACGGCGGCTTCGACGGCCCCACCGGCCTGCTGGTCGCCTGCGTGGTCGGCGCCGAACTCACGCGCCGCCAGGCCGCGCT
>DAMCRY010000254.1:0-6215 GCA_032115075.1 Massilia sp. | reverse complement strand
CGCCGGCCAGGCCGACGGTGACGCCGTCCGGGCATTCGGCCACGGGCAGGCGCTGGCGCCGCAGCTCCTCGCCCAGGCGCAGGTCGCGGCCGGGGCGGTAGAGGAAGGTGGCGATGCCGCGGAATTCCGAGCGGAAGCGCCGCAGGAAAGGCAGCGCCAGCCGGTCGGGTCCGGCGCGCGAGCACCAGACATAGACCGGCACGCCGGCCCCGTTGAGGATGTCGATCAGCGCCGCGTCGCTCGTCGACGTGTCCAGCAGACCCCAGGCATCGTCGAACACGGCGCCCTCGAGCCAGGGATCGGCCACCAGCAGCGCGCCATCGGTGCGCACCAGGAAGCAGGCATGGTTGAGGAAGGTGAAACTGGCGCGTGGCATGGCGGCATCCGGACGGCGGCTGGAAAAGCCCAGCGTAGCCGCGCGCCATGGGGCGGGCATGATCCGCCACAATCGAGCGCCATGGATGGCGGCAGGGGCAGCATGGGCTTCGCCAAACGCGTCGAAACCTCTACAATAGATTGATGTAAAGAATCGTTTTACGCCGCGCCCACGCCACCACTTTCTGCCATCTGATCGGACCCTGCCGCCATGCCCCTGGAATCCTTCCTGTTCGCCCCGCCGGCCACCCTCGGCGCCGCCCTGGTGGCCGCCCTGTTCGGCCTGCTCGTGGGCAGTTTCCTGAACGTGGTCATCCACCGGATTCCGAAGATGATGCAGCGCGAGTCCGATAACTATGTGGCGCAGGAAAGCGGCAAGGAGCCGCCGCACACCGACCGCTACAACCTGATGGTGCCGCGCTCGAGCTGCCCCTGCTGCGGCCACCAGATCACGGCGCTGGAAAACATTCCCGTGATCAGCTGGCTGGCGCTGCGCGGCAAGTGCCGCAATTGCAAGGCCCCGATCTCGCCGCGCTACCCGGCCGTCGAGCTGCTGACCGCCATCCTGTCGGGCGTGCTGGTCTGGACCTTCGGCAGCGGCCTGGCGGGCCTGGCGACGCTGCTGTTCCTGTTCCTGCTGGTGGCCATGACCTTCATCGACATCGACACCCAGCTGCTGCCGGACGACCTCACCTATCCGCTGCTGTGGGCCGGCCTGCTGGTGAACCTGAACGACACCTTCGTGCCGCTGCAGGATGCGGTGATCGGCGCGGCCGCCGGCTACCTGGTGCTGTGGTCGGTGTACTGGCTGTTCAAGCTGGCGACCGGCAAGGAAGGCATGGGCTACGGCGACTTCAAGCTGCTCGCGGCCCTGGGCGCCTGGCTGGGCTGGGCCATGCTGCCGACCATCATCCTGCTGTCCTCGGTGGTCGGCGCCATCGTCGGCATCAGCCTGATCGTGTTCGCCAGGCGCGGGCGCGACAAGCCCATCCCCTTCGGCCCCTACCTGGCCGCGGCCGGCCTGATCGCCCTGCTCTACGGCAGCGACATCAGCGCGCGCCTGACGTCGGTCGTGGCCGGCTGACCGCGCTCCGGAGACGACCATGGCCCAGCATCCCCTGGCATTCTCGGTGGGCCTGACCGGCGGCATCGGTTGCGGCAAGACCACCGTGGCCGACATGTTCGCCGCCCTCGGCGCCTCGATCGTCGACACCGACGTCATCGCCCACTCCCTGACCGCCCCGCACGGCGCCGCGATGCCGGCCCTGCTGGCCGAGTTCGGCGAGGACTTCGCCACCCCGGAAGGCGCCCTCGACCGCGCGAAGATGCGTGCCCTCGTATTTACGGACGATGGCGCCCGCGCGCGCCTGGAAGCCATCCTGCACCCGCGCATCCGCGACGCCACCGCCGCCGCGGCCGCGATCGCCACCGGCGACTACGTGATCTTCGTCGTGCCCCTGCTGATCGAGTCCGGAACCTGGCGCGAGCGGGTCACGCGGGTGCTGGCGATCGATTGCCCCGAAGAAGTGCAAGTGGCGCGCGTGATGGCGCGCAACGGCATGAGCGAGGCCCAGGTGCGCGCCATCATGGCCGCCCAGGTCACGCGCGAACAGCGCCGCGCGGCGGCCGACGACATCATCCTCAACGACGATGGACTCGACGCTTTACGCCCCCAGGTGGAAGTTCTGCACGCAATGTATCTGGCCCAGGCCAAGGGTAGGTAACAAAGTCAATGCAGTGTTTGTAATTTTTCCCAGCATGGTTCAGAATCACGGGGTTGCTCGCCAGCCTACATTCAGAGGAATGTCATTTTGATTGTCTACGAATATCCTTTCAACGAGCGGATTCGCACGTTGTTGCGGCTGGAAGACCTGTACGAGAAGTTCAAGTTTTTTGTGCACCAAGAGCACCCGATGCAGCACCACGTGGCCCTGGCCACGATCTTCGACATGCTGGAAGTGGCCGGCCGCGCCGACCTGAAGTCCGACCTGCTGCAGGAACTCGAGCGCCAGAAGCAGAGCCTGCTGTCCTGGCGCAGCAATCCCAACGTCGCGCCCGAAGCCCTCGATGCCGTGCTGGCGGAACTCGATAGCGTCAGCGGCGCCCTCGTCGCCGCCCAGGGCAAGACCGGCCAGAACGTGCGCGACAACGAATGGCTGATGAGCATCCGCGGCCGCACCATCATCCCGGGCGGCGCCTGCGAATTCGATTTACCCTCATACTATGCCTGGCAGAAGCGCCCGGCCGGACAGCGCCACGCCGACATCATGGGCTGGTTCGCCCCGCTGGCGCCGCTGTTCGAGGCCCTGGCCCTGGTGCTGCGCCTGCTGCGCGACTCGGGCGGTCCGTCCAAGATGATCGCTCTGGGGGGCAGCTACCAGCAGATGTTGCAAGGCAAGGTCTACCAGATGCTGCGCCTGTCGATCGACGAGACCCTGGGCGCGATCCCGGAGATCTCGGCGAACAAGTACATGCTGTGGGTGCGCTTCATGACCCACGGCGGCGACTGCAAGCCGAAGGCGCTCGAGGAAGACGTGCCCTTCGACCTGACCCTCTGTAATTTTTGATTGATTGGTAACACCATGACCGTTGTAGCCTGCCCGACCTGCGGCAAGAAGGTCGAATGGACCCCGGCGAACAAGTACCGCCCGTTCTGCTCGGAACGCTGCAAGCAGATCGACCTGGGCGCCTGGGCCGAAGAGAAGTACACGATTCCCGGCGCGGCGACGAGCGATCCGCAGGACGACAAGCTGGCGGACGACTGAGGCCGGAGACCGCGATCGGTCTGCCCACGCGTTCAAGCAGCGTGCGCGTTCACGCGAAGCGGACTTTATCCAGCCATTCCAATAAGGGAATCGTCGCCGGCAGCAGCGGACTGACGCTGTACGCCCCCTGCCACGCGAACGCCTGCCCCTCCAGGCTCTGCGGCTCCCCCGCCCATTCGCGGCAAATGTAGAAATACAGCCGTACGTGCGCATGCTCGTACACGTGCTCGACGCAGCACCAGGCCTCGCCGGACAGCACCTCGATGCCCAGCTCTTCCAGGAATTCGCGCCGCAGCGCGTGGAAGATGTCCTCGCCCTGCTCCACCTTCCCGCCCGGGAATTCCCAGTAGCCCGCATAGGGCTTGCCTTCCGGGCGCTGGCCCAGCAGCACGTCGCCGTTGTCGCGCATCAGGATGCCGACCGCGACGTCGACCGGCTTCTTCGAGGAGTGCTTCACTGCGTCATTCATTCGTTTCACTATCCGGCAACCTGCCGGCAAAGTCCTTCGCAAATTGCCAGGCCACGCGGCCCGAGCGCGAGCCGCGCTGCAGTGCCCATTGCAGGGCCTCGGCGCGCGCCGCCTCGATCTGCCGCGGCGTGCAGCCGAAGCCCGCCAGCCAGTGCGCCACGATGCCGAGGTAGTCGTCCTGCTTGAACGGATAGAACGACAGCCACAGTCCGAAACGCTCCGACAGCGAGATCTTCTCTTCGACCGTCTCGCCCGGATGGAGGTCGCCGTCGTCGCCGTGGCGGTAGCCGGCATTGTCCGACATCTTTTCCGGCATCAGGTGGCGCCGGTTGGAGGTCGCGTAGATCAGCACATTGTCCGACTGCGCCGAGATGCTGCCGTCCAGCGCCACCTTGAGCGCCTTGTAGCCGGCCTCGCCCTCTTCGAAGGACAGGTCGTCGCAGAAGATCACGAAGCGCTCGGGCCGGCCCGCCACCAGGTCGACGATGTCGGGCAGGTCGGCGAGATCCGCCTTGTCCACTTCGATCAGGCGCAGTCCCTGGTCGGCGAAGCCGTTCAGGCAGGCCTTGATCAGCGAGGACTTGCCGGTGCCGCGCGCGCCGGTCAGCAGCACGTTGTTGGCCGGGCGGCGCAGCACGAACTGGCGGGTGTTCTGCTCGATCTGGCGCTTCTGCGCGTCGACGTGCTGCAGGTCTTCCAGCCGGATGGTGGACGCGTGCAGCACCGGGGCCAGATATTTACCCCCCCCGTTCCCGCCTCCGTTGACACGCTTCCTCCAGCGGAAGGCGAAGCTGCGCTTCCAGTCCGGCTCGCGCGGGACCGCAGGCGGCAGCACCGCCTCGACCCGCGCCAGCAGGGCTTCGGCGCGGTGCAGGAACTGCTCGAGGGGCGTCACGCGGTTTCCCCCGCCATTACGAACGATAGTCCGCGTTGATCGACACGTAGTCGTGCGACAGGTCGCAGGTCCAGACGGTGGCGGTGGCGTCGCCGCGGCCCAGGGTCACGCGGGTGGTGATCTCGGACTGCTTCATCACGCGCTGGCCATCCTCTTCCCTGTAGTCCGGGTTGCGGCCGCCGCTCCTGGCGACCCACACGTCGTCCAGGTAGAGATCGAGCTTGCTCACGTCGAGGTCGTCCACGCCGGCGTAGCCGACGGCGGCCAGGATGCGGCCCAGGTTCGGGTCCGAGGCGAAGAAGGCGGTCTTGACCAGCGGCGAGTGGGCGATCGCGTAGGCGATCTTGCGGCACTCTTCGACGTTGCGGCCGCCATCGACGGTGATGGTCATGAACTTGGTCGCGCCTTCGCCGTCGCGGATGATCTGCTGCGCCAGGTTGCGCGAGATGCTTGTTACGGCTTCCTTCAGCGCCTCGTACTCGGCGCCCGACGCGCTGTCGACTGCCAGGGGGCCGGTGCCGGTGGCCATCACGATGAAGGAGTCGTTGGTCGAGGTGTCGCCGTCGATGGTGATGCTGTTGAAGGAATGGTCGGCCGCGTGCTTCACGAGTTCGTCCAGCACAGGCTGGGCCACCCGGGCGTCGATGGCGAGATAACCCAGCATGGTCGCCATGTTCGGCTTGATCATGCCGGCGCCCTTGCTGATGCCGGTCATGACCACTTCGTGGCCGCCGATGATCACGGTGCGCGAGGCGGCCTTCGGCTGGGTGTCGGTGGTCATGATCGCCTCGGCGGCGTTGAACCAGTTGTCCGCCTTCAGGTTGCTCACCGCGGCCGGCAGGCCGTCGATGATCTTCTGGATCGGCAGCTGCTCGAGGATCACGCCGGTCGAGAAAGGCAGCACCTGCTGGGCGTCGATGCCGAGCAGCTTCGCCACTTCGGCGCAGGTGGCCTGGGCATTGGCCAGGCCCTGCTCGCCGGTGCCGGCGTTGGCGTTGCCGGTATTGACCACCAGGGCGCGGATCGGCTTGCCGCCGCCCTTGACCGCCGCCAGGTTGGCCTTGCTGAGCTGGACCGGCGCCGCGCAGAAGCGGTTCAGCGTGAACACGCCGGACACGGTGGCGCCCTCGGCCAGCTTCATGACCAGCAGGTCCTTGCGGTTGGGCTTCTTGATGCCGGCTTGGGCGAAGCCGATCTCGACACCGTTGACGGGTTTCAGGTCGGCTGCGACGGGCAGAGGGGAATTGACGGCCATGGCGATCTCGTTGGAAGAATTGTCGAATGCATTATTGTACCGCCAGCGGCCGGACCAGGAAGCCTGGGATGCTAGAGTAGTTGACCCTCACGCGGCGTGAGGGTCCAGGCTCGTGGTCACGCATGAAGAAAGGGGCATTCGATGTTGAAGGTGGGAGAACTCGCGGCGCGCGCCGGCCTGACGGTCCGTACGCTGCACCATTACGACAGCATCGGGCTGCTCCGCCCTTCTGCGCGTTCCGATGCCGGCTATCGCCTCTACGACCGCGACGACGTGGCGCGCCTGCAGCAGATCCAGGCCCTGCGCGCTTTCGGCATGGGGCTGGCCGACGTCGGGGCTTACCTGGACAGTCCGGCGGCGTCGCCGCTGGCCATCGTCGAGCGCCAGCTGTCCGCGCTCGACCGGCAGATCGCCGAGGCGGCGCACATGCGCGCGCAACTCGAGCGGCTGCGCGCC
>DAMCRY010000253.1:0-6225 GCA_032115075.1 Massilia sp. | reverse complement strand
CGTGCGCGGCATCGACACGCCGTTGCCCCCGCGCCGCGTGATCGTCGACAGCCGGCTCGAGATCGACCCGGCGGCGCGCATCCTGCAGGGCGAGCCCTGCTGGATCGTCGCCGCCGTCGAGCATCCGGCCAAGATGGCCGCGCTGCGGGCGGCGGGCCACGAAGTCATCCTGCTGCCCAACGCCAGCGGCAAGGTCGACCTGCCGGCCCTGGTGCGCGAGCTCGGCCGGCGCGAGATCAACGAAGTGCACGTCGAGGCCGGCTCCAAGCTGAACGCCTCGATGGTGCGCGAAGGCTGCGTCGACGAACTGCTGGTCTACCTGGCGCCGAGCCTGATCGGGCCGGGGCAGGGCATGTTCGACCTGCCGCCGCTGGCGCAACTCGCCGACAAGCGCCGCCTGCGCTTCCACGACCTGGCCCGGGTCGGCGACGACATCCGGATCCTGGCGCGTTTCGCCGCATCCGACAACTGACACCAACACCGAGGAATAGCTGCATGTTTACTGGAATCGTCGCCGCCGTCGGCAACATCACTTCCGTCACCCCGCTCGAAGGCGGCTCCTTCGCCGGCGTGCGCCTGGACATCGACGCCGGCCCGCTGCCGCTCGGCGACGTCGCGCTGGGCGACTCGATCGCCATCAACGGCGCCTGCATGACCGTGGTCGCCAAGACCGACAGGAGCTTCGCCGTGGACGTCTCGCGCGAAAGCCTGAGCAAGACCGTCGGCCTGGACGCGGCGGGCGAGGTCAACCTGGAAAAGGCGCTGACCCTGGCCGAGCGCCTGGGCGGCCACCTGGTGTCCGGCCATGTCGATGGCCTGGGCACGGTGCACAGCTTCGAACCGGTCGGCGAGTCGCGCGAACTGGTGATCGACGCGCCGGCGGAACTGGCCAAGTTCCTGGCGTACAAGGGCTCGATCGTGGTCAACGGCGTGTCGCTGACCGTGAACCGGGTCGAGGACGTCGAAGGGGACGGCGGCAAGGTGTGCCGCTTCTCGATCAACCTGATCCCGCACACGATCGAGGTCACCACGCTCAAGCACCTGAAGGCCGGGTCGAAGGTGAACCTGGAGATCGACCTGATCGCGCGCTACGTGGAGCGCATGCTGTCGGCCAAGGGCTGAGCGGACCGCTGTTCGTGGGTGGACGGCGAAGCCGTCCACGGGTCGACCCCGAAAACAGTCATTCGTCGTCAACCGCCCGGCGCCGGCTTCTCCGCCTGCGATGCCGCCACCTGGGTCGCCATCCCGGTCTCGGGATTCAGCACCACCTGCACGTAATTGCGCTCGTCGAAGTAGCGCTGTGCGGCCGTCCGGATATCGTCCGCCGTCAATGCCTGCACCTGCTTCTCGACCTCGAGGATCGACGCCGGGTCGGTCCCCTCGCTCAGCGCCGCCTGCAGGTGCCCGAGCCAGTAACCGTTCTCGCGCAGCGAGCGGCGGTGGTTCTGGATCCAGTTGTTTTTTACCTTGTCGAGGTCGGCCGCCTCCGGTCCTTGCGCCTGCAGGCGCCGGATCTCGGCGAAGGTGGCCGCCAGCACCTTGTCGACGTGCTCGGGGCCGGTCGGCAGGGTGACGCCGATCGAGTAGTTCCCGTAGGGGATCTTGCTCAGCGCGCCGGTAGCGCCGCCGCCGTAGATCAGGGCCATCTGTTCGCGCAGCACCTCGATGATGCGCAGGTTCGTCACTTCCAGCAGGGCCGCCAGGCGCAGCTGCTCGGCGTCCGAGAACTCGGCCTTGCCGGTGAAGGTCAGCGAGATCGTGCTCTTCGGTTCGGAACCGCTCTTCACCTCGCGCTTGACCACGCCGGTGGCCGGGCGCAGGCCGACGTCGCGGTAGGCGACCGGGATGTCCGGCGTCGGCAGGCTGCCGAGGTAGGTCGCCAGCAGCGGCTTGATCGCCGCCGGGTCGAAGCTGCCGACCAGGATGAAGGTCAGGTCCTTGGCGCTCGAGAAGCGCTGGCGGAAGATGTCGATGCTGCGGTCGAGGTCGATCCCCTCGTATTCCTCCGGCGTCAGGTTGCGCGGCGCGCGCGGGTGATGGTTGTACAGCGCCGCCATCACCGCGTCGCCGAAGCGCGTGCCCGGCTGGGCGCGCTGGTTGCGCGCCTGCTCGACCTGCTTGCCGACGTAGGAGCGGAACAGGTCCTCGTCGCGGCGCACGCCGTGGAACTTCAGCCAGGTCAGCTGCAGCATGGTCTCGACGTCGGTCGCGCCCGAGGCGCCCACCACCACGTCGGTGTAGTTGGCCAGGCCGACGTTCACCTGGGCCGCCTTGCCGGCCAGGATCTTGCGCATGTCGAGCGGGCTGAAGTCCTTCACGCCCATGCTGGCGACGATGGCGTTGGCGAAGCGCGCGTTCAGGATGTCCTGGTCGCCGAACAGGCTCTGGCCGCCGTAGCGGGCCGCGCTCATCATCACCTGGTCGTTGCGGAAATCGGTCGGCTTGAGGATGGCCTTGACCCCGTTCGAGAAGGTCAGGTGGGTCAGGCCGAGCGCCTTGTCGTGGGACTGGGCGACGATCGAACCCGCCTTGGGCGGCTTGTCCATCAGGCGCGCGGCCACGGCCTTCTCGTCGTGCGGGCGCACCTCGGCGCGCTCGGCGGCGGCGACCGCGCCCAGCAGCTTCTCGCCTTGCGGCGTGTCCGGACGGGTGACGCCGGTGTACAGCACCAGCTTGCCGGAGTCGGCCGGGATGGTGCGGCGCGCGTAGGCGTTCAGCTCCTCGAGCGTGATGCCGGGCACCAGCTCCTTCACGTAGCGGTACTCGGTGTCGATGCCGGGAATCGCTTCCTGCTGCAGGAAGTTGCGGATGTATTCGGCGGCATAGGTCGCCGAGTCGCTCTTGGCGCGCTCGTTCCAGGCCTGCTCGTAGCTGCGCATCAGGTTCTTCTTCATGCGCTCCAGCTCGGCCGCGCCGAAGCCGTGGCGGCGCGCGCGCTCGTTTTCCTCGACCAGGGTGGTCAAGGCCACGTCGGCCCCGCGCGGGCCGATGGCGGCCGAGGCGTTATATGAGCGGTAGCGCGGGGTCAGCTTGCCGAGCGAACTGCTGGCGCCCATGAAGGGTGGCTCCGGCAACTGCGCCAGTTCCTGCAGGCGCTGGTTGAGCATGCCGGAAAACAGCGCCTGCACCAGGTCGTCGCGGTAGGCGCGGATGGTGCCGGCCTCGGTCACCGGCTGGACCGGATAGCGGATCAGCACCGCGTTGCCGGTGGCTTCCTGGTCGGTGACGACCAGCGCCTCGGTGGCCTGGCGCGCCGGGATTTCCGCATACGGGCGCGCACGCGCGGGCTGCGGGTTCGTCAGGTGGCCGAAGTGCGCCTTGACCAGCCGTTCCGCCCGCGCCGGCTCGATGTCGCCCACCACCACCACGGCCATCAGGTCGGGGCGGTACCAGTCGCGGTAAAAACGCGTCAGGGCCTCGGGCGTGAAATTGCGCAGCACGTCCTCGGTGCCGATCGGCAGGCGCTCGGCATACTTCGAGCCATTGAAGATGGCCGGCATGATCTGCTTGCTCATGCGGTCCGAGGCGCCTTTGCCCAGGCGCAGCTCTTCCAGCACGATGCCGCGTTCCTTGTCGATGTCGGCCGGGTCGAAGCGCAGGCCGTGGGCCCAGTCTTCCAGCACCTGGAAGGCCTTCGCCACGTGTTCCGGCTTGTCGGTCGGGATCGGCAGGATGTAGACGGTCTCGTCGAAGGAGGTGTAGGCGTTCAGGTCGGCGCCGAAGCCGACGCCGATCGACTGCAGGTAGGAGACCAGCTCGTGCTTGCGGAAATTGGTCGAGCCGTTGAAGGCCATGTGCTCGACGAAGTGGGCCAGGCCGCGCTGGTCCTCGTCCTCGAGGATGGAGCCGGCCTTGACCACGAGGCGCAGCTCGAGCTTGCGTTCCGGGCGGGCATTGCGCTGGATGTACCAGGTGAGGCCGTTGGCCAGCTTGCCGACCTTGACCTGCGGGCCGACCGGGATCGGAGCGTCCAGGCGCAGCGGCGCGGCGCTGCGGGGAGAGGCGGCAACGGTAGGCTTGTCCGCCTTGGCGGCGGCGACGACGCTGGCCGGCGACGCTGCGCACAGCAGCGCGGCCAGGCAATTGCCGACCAGGCCGATACGGCCGCGCATCGAATTCTTGCTCATTGGTGATTCCTGGATGGTGGACAAGCGGTCGAGCACGCATTCTACCGCGCATGCCCGCCGCACACTGTTGCGCCGGGACAGGACGCTGGGTATGCGTCTCCCTACCGGCTCACACCGCCACGCGCCCCTTGGCCAGCAGCACCGCCATCTCGTGCGCGGGCAGGGGACGGCTGTACAGGTAGCCCTGCATGACGTCGCAGCCGAGCAGGCCCAGGAAGTCGCGCTGGCCGGTCGTCTCCACGCCCTCGGCCACCACCGACAGCGACAGGCCCTGGGCCAGCGCGATGGTGGCCTGGGCGATGGCGGCGCTGCGCTGCTCGGTGATGATGTTGCGGACAAAGGTCTGGTCGATCTTGAGCTTGTCGAGCGGGAAGCGCGACAGGTAGCCGAGCGAGGAATAGCCGGTGCCGAAGTCGTCCAGCGAGAGCGAGATGCCCATCGCGCGCAGCTCGGCCATCTGGCTTTCCGCCACGGCGCTGTCGCCCAGCATCACGCTTTCGGTCAGTTCCACCTCGAGGTAGCGCGGCGCCAGTCCGCTGTCGTCCAGCGCCTTGCGCACGACGGCGCTCACGCTGCCCGCCTTGAACTGGTTGGCGGACACGTTCACCGCCACCCGCACCGGCGGCAAGCCGGCGTTTTGCCAGGCCTTGTTCTGGAAGCAGGCCTGGCGGATCACCCATTCGCCGATCGGGTGGATCAGGCCGGTATCTTCGGCCAGCGGGATGAAGTCGGCCGGCGACACCACCCCGATTTCCTCGCTGCGCCAGCGCAGCAGCGCTTCCATGCCGACCACGTTGCCGTCGATGCGCGAGATCTGCGGCTGGTAGTGCAGGGCCAGCTCGTCGCGCTCGATGGCGCGGCGCAGGCGGGTCTCCAGCGCCAGCCAGCGCAGCGCCTGGGCGTTCATCTCGCCCTTGAAGAAGCGGAAGCCGTTGCGTCCGGACTGCTTCATGTCGGTCAGCGCGGCGTCGGCCGCCTTGAGCAGGTCGCCGGGCGCGGCCCCGTCGCGCGGGAAGATGCTGATGCCGACGCTGCCGGTGACCACCACGTCGTGCCCGCCCACCGTGAAGGGCTGGGCGATGGCGTCGATCAGGCGGCGCGCCGCCAGGATGATGTCTTCGTTGTCGTGGCAGGCGGTCAGCAGCAGCACGAATTCGTCGCCCGACAGCCGCGCCAGCGTGTCGGTCGGCCCGGCGATGACGCTGATGCGCTGGGCCACTTCGCGCAGCACGGCGTCGCCGGCCGCATGGCCCAGGCTGTCGTTGATGCGCGACAGGCGGTCGACGTTAAACAGGAGCAGCGCCAGTTCGCCGTCGCCCTGGCGCGCGGCCGCGATGGCCTGCTGCAGGCGGTCGTTGAACAGCGAGCGGTTCGGCAGCAGGGTCAGGGCGTCGTGGTTGGACAGGAAGTCGAGCTGGTGGTGCGCCGCCTTCAGCGCGGACAGGTCGGTCGACACCGAGACGTAGGCGGTCAGCTTGCCGGCCTCGTCGCGTACGGCGCTGATGCTGGTGCGCTCGGGATAGACTTCGCCGTTCTTGCGCCGGTTCCAGATCTCGCCGCGCCACTGGCCATCGTTTTCCAGGCAATGCCACATGTCGCGGTAGAAGGTGGCGTCGTGCCGCCCGGAACGCAGGATGCGCGGATTCAGGCCCATGACCTCGGCCTCGCGGTAGCCGGTGATCTGCTCGAAAGCCGGGTTGACGGCGACGATATTCGCTTCGGCATCGGTCATCAGGATGCCTTCCTGGGTGCTGTCGAACACCTGGCGCGCCAGTTCCAGCCGGTGCTCGCTCGCGCGCAGGGCGGCGTCGGCATCGGCGCGCGCCAGGGCTTCCAGCTGCAGCTGGGAGGCGTGGCGCTGCACCACGTCGTACAGGTTCAGGTTCTCGTAGGCGACCGCGAGCTGGGCGGCCAGGGCGGTGGCCCAGCGTTCTTCCTCGTCGGTGAAGGCGGGCGCGCCGGGATGGCGCGCGCAGTACAGCCAGCCGTGCGGATGCTGCAGGTCGTGCACCTGCAGGCCGAGGAAGCTGCCGACCCCCGGGTGGCAGGCGGGCAGGCCGGCCAGCAGGGCGTCGCCCTCGACCAGGCGCAACGGGGC
>DAMCRY010000252.1:0-6227 GCA_032115075.1 Massilia sp. | reverse complement strand
GGCAGCCAGCGTGCGATGTCGTGGACCCGCCGCACCGGCATGCGCGAACTCGGCACCCTGGGCGGCCGTACCTCGGTCGCCCGCGCCGTCAACGCACGCGGGCAGCTCGTCGGCTTCGCCGAGAACGCGGCCGGCGCCATGCGCGCCTTCGTCTGGAGCGCGCGAGGCGGCATGCGGGACCTGAACCGGCTGGTGCATCGAGCGCCATCCGGCCTGGTGCTCGAGCAGGCGCTGGCCATCAACGACAGCGGCGCGATCGTCGCCAGTTCGAACCGCGGACTGGTGCTGCTCAGGCCCGATGGTCGACGCTAGCGTGTCCCGAGGGTGAGCCTTTGCCGGCGCCGGACGGCCGGCGGCTCAGCTCTTGCGGACGAATTCCGACTTCAGGCTCATCGCCCCGAAGCCGTCGATCTTGCAGTCGATATCGTGGTCGCCCTCGACCACGCGGATGTTCTTGACCTTGGTGCCCTGCTTGACCACGCCGCCGCCGCCCTTCAGCTTGAGGTCCTTGATGACGGTGACTGAATCGCCATCCTGCAGCACGTTGCCGGCTGCATCGCGCCACACCCGCGCCGTTTCTTCCGTTGCCGCTTCGCCCTTCACGGGCCATTCGTGCGCGCATTCCGGGCAGACGTAGTTGCCCGAGCCGTCCTCGTAGGTCAGCGTGGAATGGCAGGAGGGGCAGGGCGGCAGGGAGGTCATGGCGGTATCCAGGAAAAAAGAGGGTGGCACGAACGAAAATCGCCGACCCGGAGGGCGGCATTTTATGCGAATCCCGGTGTACCGGGTGGAATCGATGCATTGCCCGCGCCGCACGTTTCCCGGTGCTGATTGAAAAGCCTGACAGGTGAGAGGCTGTTAAAATTTGCGGCAGCCTTCCGACGAACACTTGCAGGAGTAGACCTATCCTACGTTTTTTAATCAGCGCCGCGCTACGCAAGCCAAAGCAGACGATCGCTGTCGCATTGTTCCTGCTGGCAGCGCTGGCCAGCACGCTGACCTACGCCGGCTTCCTTGCCATCGGGGTGTTGGCCGATTATCTCGGCACGGGCCGGTTCGTGGCGGGGCTGCTTCTTGGCGCGCTTCTTGCAAGATTTCCTTGGGTAAGTAAAGGCAAGCTGCGCATCGTTGGCCTGTTGCCTCAACCTGTCCGCCGGCCGCTCATGGCAAGCCTGTTCGCACTCTGCGCGCTGCACTTCCTGCTGCAAGGCGAATACGTGTCCTCGCTGTTCACAGGGTTCGCTACGGCGTTTCTTCTCGTCTTTCCACGGTTGCGGCGAGCCATGGTCGATCGGACCTTGTCGTCCGTCTTCCCTTTCGCCGGACAAAAGCCTTCCAGAGCTAGCGACGACACGGTCATCGAGGGTGAGTTCAGGGAGAAGAAGGAATGAGGGTCATCGCCTCGACCATGCCGGGTATTTGCAGGCATCATTGAAAACAGCCGATCGCAGAGCCCCTTCCTCACGACCACTGGCGTGAGGGATGTGGGTTTTGGCTTTCTGAAACGACAACGCCGCCCGCCGCTGCGTTGTCGAGTTGTCGGATAAAGGTGATTCAATTCATTGACTGTGTCTTGCAGCACGCATCATACAAAGCCAGGTACTGGTTCACCATCCGGTCAATGCCATGATGTTGTTCGACGAACGTACGGCCGGCTGCGCCATGCTGCCTCCCCATCTCGCGATTCTGAACATACTCGGCAATTGCTTCTACCAGATATTCGGGACATTGCGAGTCCACCAAGGTGCCGGTCATGTTCTCCTTGACGATATCGGGAATGCTGCCCACACGAGGCGCAATCACCGGTACTCCGGTCGCCATCGCTTCCAGCACCGCGACCGGCATTGCTTCCGACAGTGAAGGTAATACAAATACGGAGAATGTTTTCATAATTTCCGCGATATCATCGCGGGACCCCGGGGTCCATACAAGATGAGCGATTCCCAAGGCGGATATTTTTTCCTTCAAGGGCGTCAGCAGCGGGCCGTCGCCAATAATGCTCAGCAACAGCTCCAGCTTGCTCTCCTTGAAGCGTTCAAGCAAGAGGACAAAGGCGTCGACCAGGGCGGCTTGATTTTTTACCTCAGACACACGGCCTACCGTCCCGATCACGAAACGGTTCGGCGGCAAGGCATGTGCAGGCCGCAGGGGAAGCTGCATCGAACCTGGCGAGAACTTGGCTGTATCGACCCCATTGGCGATGCTGGCAATTTTCGACCGGGGCATGCGAACGACATCCGCGAGCCAGCTTTGCAGGTCAGGGGACACTGCAACGCAGGAATGCATCAGCGACGCCATCAGGCGTCGTAGCACGTTGTACTTGAGATTGCGTCCATCGGCTTCGTTCAAGTTACGGCCGTGTTCGGAATGCAGGCGGACTGGCACGCCTGCCAACACCCCGATAGTCGTATATTCGACCGCGCTGATGCAATAGGTATGCAGGATTGTCGGACGCAGCCTTCTGAACAGCTTCCAAAGCCTGAGGTGCGCTGACAGGCCCAGGCCGGCAGGTTTTTCGAGGGTATATATGGGAGTGCCGGTATCCGCGATTCTCTCCACGAATGCGGAATATCCGCTGATGCAGACAATGGCATGGCGATATCTCTGGCGAGGAATGCGACGGATGCATTCGGCGAGCAGCATTTCCAGTCCGCCAACATCGAACCGGTAAATGACATGCACGATGAGCGGCGCATCCTCCCATGAAGCGCCGGCGCTGCCTGATCTTGCCAGCACGGTTCGTGCATGGCCGGCCGTTTTATTCTTTTGCCACATCACCGTTTTGCCCGGGCTGGCCGCTTATGCCTTGTACTTGCCCACAGACCTGGCATCGCGCATGATCCGTTCGCCAGCGCCGCAATGGCAGTTTGGACAGTCAACCGAAAATGCGGCGCGCGAGGCTGCTGCATGTGCCGGTGTATACAGCATGTCGCGCAGGCGCATGTCATGCAGGTTTCCGAGCTTGAACGTGACGTAGCACAGCTGCACCGTACCGTCCGCGCCCACCCATATCATTTCGCGGGCGGCACAGGGAACCTTCATTTGCGGACCGAGCAGCAACCAGTCCGGCATCGAGCGAATTGCTTCGGGAGTATGGCGAATCATCTCGGGGTGCTGTTTTTTTAATGCGAGCAATTCGGTGACGACTGCATCAATTGCTTCCCTGTCCTCGTCGCGGAACTGGAGTTCGCGATCCGGGCCCTCCGTAAAATAGGGCAGGGAGTAATGCACCATGTCGACTTGTAGCGTCGTGTTGTATTTGCGTGCGAATTCGAATGCTTCATGGAGGGAGTCCCGATTACAGGTCTGGCGGCGCAGCAACCAGTTGAGCTGCATACCGACCTTATCGCCATATTTTTTTCTGACGTCGGCAATGCTCGCTTCCATTCGCTTGGCCCGTCCTGGCCGCTGGGTGTACTCATCGTACGCGGCACCGACTCCGTAAAAACCGATGGTGATGTCTCTTAAGCCTGCCGCATACAGCTCGTCGATTCGAGACGATAGGGCGACCGCATTGGTCGTCACGACAGGCGTCAACCCGATCTCCTTGCAATAGGAGACAATTCTGGATAGATCCGGATGAAGCAGCGGCTCTCCGCCATAGAGGCGCACTTTGTAGATGCCTGCTTCCTTGGCATCGTCAAGCACGTCCCGGATGTGTTCCCAGCTCAGCTGCGAGCCGGTCATGAAATCCCGGCCGTATTTGCAGCCCTGGCAACGCAGATTGCAATAGCTCGTCAAGGCAAGCATGATCAAATGGGGACTCGGTCGAATTACCGCAGGAACGATCCTCCCAATTGAATGTTGTTGTCGTAACATCCAGGTTTCGACCCGCGCGGTCGCGTCACGGACGGCTGGTTGGGACCGCAAGGCTGCGCCAACCTGATGACGCATCGCATTCCATACAAGGTTTGAAACTCTTCCATTTCCCATGTCGAGTTACTCTTTCAGGTTAATTTTTGGTAAATAACTTGAAAGCAACTACTATGCCATGCCGAAGATTTGTTTCTATTCAGTATGTTGCGACGTCATATCAAGGCAAGTGTAAAAGATCTCGACAATCACTATGATGGTGTGATGTTGAAAGACTCGCTTGATGGCTGCTCAACAGATGAATGCCGATCACCGCTTTTATGGATCTGGCGGTGTTTGTCCCGACAGTTGGAACTGCAGCAGGCGTATCCCGCTTCATAGCAAGCTGATTGGGTCCGGCGTGCAAATGCGAGGACGAATCGAGCTTCGACACCTGCAGCGATGTGGATTCTTATGGGGGAGACCGTGCATGGACTGAACGCAAGGACTACGAAGTCCAGAAACGAAAACGCCAACCGGTGAGGGTTGGCGTTCCGTGAATTCCTGGTGGCCCGGGGCGGAATCGAACCACCGACACAAGGATTTTCAATCCTCTGCTCTACCAACTGAGCTACCAGGCCAAGGGCTCGCATTCTAGCACAAGCATTCGCGCCGCGGTAGTGCCTTGGAAAATTGTTCAAGGTGCCTGTTTGGTGGGCACCAGCCGTTTCATGTCCAGTCCCTGGGCCGCCAGCCGCTTCAACAGCGCGTCGTAGGCGGCCGGATCGACCGTCGGCGTGCGCGACAGGATCCAAAGGTATTCGCGTTTCGGCTCGCTGACCGCCGACAGGGTGTAGTCCGGATCGAGGTCGATCACCCAGTAGTCGCCCCAGACCATCGGCAGGAAGGAAACGATCGCCGGCGCAAAGCGTACCTTCAGCTTCGGCGATTCGGGGCCGCCGACCTGGCGCGCGACGGCTTCGGCGACGTCGGTGGCGCCATCGTTGCGGCGGCAGCGGTTGACGACGTTCACGCGGCCGTCCTCGCGCAGGCTGTAGGTTGCAGTCGTGTAGCCGACGCACTTGTCCTGGAAGGAGTTCGGGAACCTGGCGATCTCGTACCAGGTGCCCATGTAGCGCTTGACGTCGAGCGCGGGGATGGTGGACAGGGGCTGGGCCGCAGTCTCGGGCGCGCCCGGCGCGGCCGCGCGGGCCTCGAACGGCAGCGCGAACGACAGCGCCACGAGTGGCGCGAGAAGTGCGGGCAGGGCGGCTTTCATGCGGACTCCAGGAAATGGTCGAGCACGTATGGTAGCGACCGGTCCCGGCGCACGCCGCACGGCAGGTTCACACGGACCCCGTGCCGCGCGCTTGCGCCCGCTCCGCATGCTGGCGCTCGAGCGCGAGGCGGGCCGCCTTGCGTCCCTTGGCCTCTTCGTAGCGGCGCTCTTCGTCGGGCGTCGACGGCACCAGGGCCGGCACCGCCACCGGCTTGCGGTCGTCGCCCACCGCCACCATCGTGAAGAAGCAGCTGTTGACGTGGCGCACCGCCTGCGAGCGGATGTCCTCGGCGATCACCTTGATGCCGATTTCCATCGAGCTGCGGCCGGCGTAGTTGACCGAGGCGAGGAAGGTCACCAGTTCGCCGACGTGGATCGGCTGGCGGAAGGTCACCTGATCGACGCTCATCGTCACCACGTAGCGGCCGGCGTAGCGGCTGGCGCAGGCGTAGGCGACCTGGTCGAGCAGCTTGAGGATGGTGCCGCCGTGGACGTTACCGGAGAAGTTGGCGGTGTCCGGGGTCATCAGGACCGTCATCGACAGCTGGTGGGAAGGCAGGTTCATGCGGGAACTCGTCGAAAAATAATGTCGATTCTATGCTGCGCTAGAAACTGCTGCTCAGCAACAATCAGGACCGCATATCCAACGATGTTTTTCTTATATCGAAGTGTGATCTGAATCGTTCCCTCGCGTCCGGGGATCGGGTAGGCTCGGCACATGAACAGCGACTTTCCGACCTCCTCCGGCTCCGTGCACTGGCACTTGGGCCCCGTCATCGACGCGCTGCGCACCTCGCGCGAGTCGACCCACAACATCCGCCACCAGGGACGGGTGCGCGATCTGCCTTCGCGCGAGGTCCTGACGCAGGTGGTGGGCGGCGTCTCGGCGGCGCTGTTCCCGACGCACTACGGGCGGCCCGACCTGAACGACGAGAGCATCGACTATTTTGTCGGCGACACGCTCAACGTGACGCTCGACCGGCTGGTCGAGCAGGTCCGGCGCGCCTTGCGCTTCTCTCCGGACTTTGCCGAGGCGGGCGAAGCGCAGCTGGTCGAGCGGGCGCGCACGATCACGCGCGAGTTCGCGGCCAGCCTGCCGGCGATCCGGGCGCTGCTGGTGTCCGACGTGCAGGCCGCGCTGGCGGGCGACCCGGCC
>DAMCRY010000251.1:0-6241 GCA_032115075.1 Massilia sp. | reverse complement strand
CAGCGGACGGCCGTTAACCGTCACCCCGCTCTGTGGAGTCCGGACCTTCCTCCCGCCCGCACCCGAAGATGAGGACCAGCGGCTGTCTGGCCTGCTTCACGGCCGACATTGTAACCGATGCGCCGCCCGCCAACGCCTTCGAGAGGCCGTTTCGGCGTATTTTGCAACATTATTGCCAGTTGCCGGTCTCGAGCCAGCGCGCCACGCGCGCCACCTCGGCCGCCTTTCCCGCCTCGTCCGCCGGGCGCGGCAGGAGGATGTCCGGCTGGATGCCGATGGTGTCGATGCGCATGTCGGGCGCGCGCGTCGAACGCGAGGTGCTGTATTTCAGCACGCGGCCGGAAGGCAGCGGGTGCGGGCGCATGTTCGAGACGTCGATCACGCCGGCGCTCGGACGGCCGACGAGCTTCACCCGGTAGCCGGTACGCACCGCCAGCAAGAACTGCTCGCAGGTGCTGCCGCAGTCGCGGTCGACCAGCACCGCCACCTTGGCCGGCGCCTTCGGCTCGGGCTTGCCGATGCCCTCGAAGGTCACACGCGCCTCGCCACCCAGCACCATGCTGCCGTTCGGGGCGGTGCGCATCTTGCTGACAATGGGAGCGATCATGTTCGAGCACGCCCCCTCTTCGGCGGACCGTTTGCAGATGTCTTCCTGCGCCTTGAGGTTGGCGGGCGTGACGAGGAACTCGGCGCGGTGCATCGGGTACCCGCCGTCCAGCAGCCAGGGCAGCAGTGGCGCATAAGTGGGATCGGCGCCGCCGCCGTTGTCGCGCAGGTCGACGATCCAGTTGCGGTGCGATTCCAGCGCGGCGCGGTTGTCCTCGACGAGGGCCCGCACCGCCGCGGCGTAGGTGTCCTTGAAGCTGGGCAGGACGAGCAGCACCGTGTCCTTGCCCAGCACCTTGAAGAAGGGCATGCGCGGGTCGCCGGCCGTTCCGGGCTGCGCCTGCGGGCCCGCGCTACCGGCGGGCGCGAGGTGGGAGACGCTCAGGTGCCCCGGCCGCCATGCGGCCAGGTAGGCATCCAGCACGGCATCGCAGGCGGCCGCGCCGTCGGCACGCGCGGCATCCTCGCGCGCCTGGCGCAGCGCCCGTTCGATCCGGTCGCCATGGCTGGCCAGGTGGTCTTGCGCGCCGGCGTCGTTCACGGGCAGGAAATCGGCGATCGCTTCCAGGTCGGCGAAGCAGGCGGAGCGGGATGCGGGCGCCGCCACCGCAGTTCCGAACTGGACCGCGGCGAGGACGGGAAACACGAATCGAATCAGGTACTTATGCATCATGAATGGATCGCCTTGCGCAACAATAAACCGTCCATCATAGCCCTTGCTTGGTCTAAAAAGACTGGCTTTTATGAAATTTTGTGTCGCCATTTCAAAAGCCCGGCTCGATGGCCTCGCATAGAATCTCCTGACTCCCAACCTGCAAGGATGACCGAACATGACGCACCCTTCCCGCACCGGCGGCCAGATCCTGGTCGATGCGCTCCATACCCACGGCGTGGACACCGCCTTCGGCGTGCCCGGCGAAAGCTATCTCGACGTGCTGGACGCCCTGCACGACTCGGATATCCGCTTCGTGATCAACCGGCAGGAAGGCGGCGCGGCGTTCATGGCCGAGGCCTACGGCAAGATGACCGGTAAACCAGGCATCTGCTTCGTCACCCGCGGGCCCGGCGCCACCAACGCCTCGATCGGCGTGCACACCGCCTACCAGGATTCGACCCCGATGATCCTGTTCATCGGCCAGGTCGGCAGCGACTTCATCGACCGCGAAGCCTTCCAGGAAATCGACTACCGCCGCATGTACGGCCAGATGGCGAAATGGGTCACCCAGATCGACCGCGCCGACCGCATCCCCGAATACATCGCGCGCGCCTTCCAGGTCGCGACCAGCGGCCGTCCCGGCCCGGTGGTGCTGGCGCTGCCGGAAGACATGCTGGTGACCAAAGCGGAGGTGCCGGACGCGCGCCGCTACCAGCCGGTGCAGGCCGCGCCCTCCTCGGCGCAGATCGCCCGGCTGCGCGCCATGCTGCAGGAAGCGCAGCGCCCGATCGTGCTGCTCGGCGGCGGCTCCTGGACCGAGCAGGCCTGCGCCGACCTGGCCCGCTTCGCGCAAGCCAACCAGCTGCCGGTCGGCTGCACCTTCCGCTTCCAGGATCTGCTCGACAACGCGCACCCGAACTACGTGGGCGACGTCGGCATCGGCATCAACCCGAAACTGGCGGCGCGCGTGAAGGAAGCGGACCTGGTGATCGCGATCGGCCCGCGCCTGGGCGAGATGACCACCAGCGGCTATTCGCTACTGAGCTCGCCGGTGCCGCGCCAGAAGCTCGTGCACATCCATGCGGACCCGGACGAGCTGGGCAGCGTCTACCAGGGCGAGCTGATGATCGCCAGCGGCGCCGCCCAGGCCTGCGCGATGCTGGCGGCGATGGAACCGGTCGATGCGTCGGCCTGGGCCGGCACGGTGGAAGAAGCGAAAGCCGAGCTGGACGCCTGGCAGGCGCAGCCGCCGATCTTCCGCGACGGCGGCGCACCGCTCGACCTGTGGCAGGTGGTGCAGGAACTCATGCGGCAGGCGCCGCGCGACACCATCATCACCAACGGCGCCGGCAACTACGCGACCTGGGCGCACCGCTTCTACCGCTACGGCGGCAAGCGCACCCAGCTTGCGCCGACCAACGGCGCCATGGGCTATGCGGTGCCGGCCGGCGTGGCGGCCAAGATCATCGATCCGGCGCGCACCGTGGTGACCTTCGCGGGCGACGGCGAATTCATGATGACGGGCCAGGAACTGGCCACCGCCGTGCAGTACGGCGCCGGCGTCATCATCCTGGTGTTCAACAACAGCATGTTCGGCACCATCCGCATGCACCAGGAACGCGACTACCCGGGCCGCGTGTCCGGCACCACGCTGCACAATCCGGACTTCGCCGCGCTGGCGCGCGCCTATGGCGGCCACGGCGAGGTGGTGGAGAAGACCGGGGAGTTCGGCCCGGCCCTGGCGCGCGCGCTGGAGCATGCGAACGGGAAGGGGCTGCCGGCGGTGATCGAGCTGCGCTACGACGGCAACCTGATCACGCCGAATGCGACGCTGGAGACGATTCGCAAGAATGCGGAAGTGGCGAAAGCCAAAGGCTGATCGGCATTGGCGCGGCTCGCCTCACCACACAGGTGAGCGTCGTGAGAACCGTGGGTGGGCGGGCAAGCCCCCACCCTACGAGTCGTGGCTGCTCGACCTGGTCGGCTGGTTTATTGCCCGAGGTTCAGCTCGGCCGGCAGGGGAATCGGTTTATCGAAAAAGCTGACCGGCTCGCCCGAGGTGAGGAACAGGGCGACAAGGGCAATGAAGGCCCAGACGATCACATTGCGCAGGTTCGCGGCGCCGCCATCGGTGGCGTTGTCGCCATAGATGAGGCGCTTCAGGAAATTAGATAGTTTCACGGTGTGCCCCGTCTGTCGTACTCGCCGTACTCGCGTACTTGTATAGTGGTTTTCTCTCTGTGTTCAAATTTAACGCAACTCGCCACCGTTTTCCAGACAAGCACGGTTGAGCAGCCTACCGGTTTCATCAATCACGCAACAAACAGTTCCTTCGAAGCATCTTGAAGCGTCAATACCCGGGTACGGCGGAACAGTCTTGCTGCTCTGGTAAAATATTCGCTACTTTTTTCATCGCCGGCGCCAGCCGGCAACGTGCGCAGGATCCGCCACCACACCATGTTTAGTTTCTTCAAGAGAAAGAAGCCGGAGACCCAGGCTCCCGAGCCGGTCGTCCCGAGCGTGCCCGCCCCTGCCCCGCAAGCGGCGCCCGCCCCCGTATCGGCTCCGGCGCCAGCTCCCGCAGCCCTCGAAGGGGGCGAGCTGTTCCCCGAAACCGCCGAACGTCCCACCACCGAGGCCGAAAAGAAGCGTTCCTGGATGGCCCGCCTGAAGGCCGGCCTGTCCAAGACCTCGAACAACCTGTCGCTGCTGTTCGTCGGCGCGCGCATCGACGAGGACCTGTACGAGGAACTCGAGTCCGCGCTGCTGATGTCGGACGCCGGCATGGACGCCACCGAACACCTGCTCGGCGCCCTGCGCCGCAAGGTCAAGGAAGACAAGCTGCTGGACGCCGCCGCCGTCAAGGCCGCGCTGAAGGAGCTGATGGTCGAGCTCCTGCTGCCGCTGCAGAAACCGCTGGAGCTCGGCCGCCACGAGCCGCTCGTGATGATGATCTCGGGCGTGAACGGCGCCGGCAAGACCACCACCATCGGCAAGCTCGCCAAGCACATGCAGCGCGAAGAGCAGTCGGTGCTGCTGGCCGCCGGCGACACCTTCCGCGCCGCCGCGCGCGAGCAGCTGATGGTCTGGGGCCAGCGCAACAACGTCACCGTGATCTCGCAGGCCTCGGGCGACCCGGCCGCGGTCGCTTTCGATGCGGTCCAGTCGGGCAAGGCGCGCGGCGTCGACGTGGTCATGGTCGACACGGCCGGCCGCCTGCCGACCCAGCTGCACCTGATGGAAGAACTCAAGAAGATCAAGCGCGTCATCGGCAAGGGCATGGAAGGCGCACCGCACGAAACGTTGCTGGTCATCGACGGCAACACCGGCCAGAACGCGCTGGCCCAGGTGAAGGCCTTCGACGACGCCCTGCAGCTGACCGGCCTGGTGATCACCAAGCTGGACGGCACCGCCAAGGGCGGCGTGCTGGCCGCGATCGCGCGCACCCGCCCGGTCCCGGTCTACTTCATCGGCGTGGGCGAAAAGCTGGACGACCTTCAGCCCTTCGATGCGGAAGAATTCGTCGAAGCCCTGCTCGGCTAAGAAAAACATCGCCCATGATCGAATTCCAGTCCGTCTCCAAGCAGTATTCCATTGAATCCTATGCCCTGCGCGACGTCTCGCTGAATATCGCGAAGGGCGAGCTGGTCTACCTGGCCGGCCCCTCCGGCGCCGGCAAGTCGACCCTGATGAAGATGGTGGCCGCGGTCGAGCGCCCCAGCGCCGGCGTGGTGACCGTCAACGGCCAGGACGTCAGCCGCATCAAGAAGGCCGGCATCCCCTTCCTGCGCCGTAACCTGGGCCTGATCTTCCAGCACCAGCGCCTGCTGAACGACCGCAGCATCCTCGGCAACGTGATGCTGCCCCTGCTCGTGACCGGCGCACCGAAGGCCCAGGCCGAGGGGCGCGCCCGCGCGGCGCTCGACAAGGTCGGCCTGCTGGAGCGCGCGAAAGCGATGCCGCTGGAACTGTCCGGCGGCGAGCAGCAGCGCGTGGCGGTGGCGCGCGCCATCGTCAACCGCCCGCAGATCATCCTGGCCGACGAGCCCACCGCGAATCTCGACCGTGCGGCGGCCGACCGGGTGCTGGACGCCCTGCGCGCCTTCCACGCCGCCGGCGTCACCTGCGTGATCTCGACCCACGACGACCAGGTGCTCGACAGCGCGACCGCCCGCGTGATCCGCCTGGAACAGGGCCAACTCATCGGAGGTGCGGCATGAGCCCGTGGATCCGCCAGCACCGCTTCGCCCTGGGCGGCGCGCTGTCCACCGTGCGCAAGTCGCCGGGCAGCTTCCTGTTCAATGTGCTCGTCGTCGCCTTCGCCCTGATGCTGCCCTTCGCCGGCATCACCTTGCTCGACAATGTGCGTCCGCTGTCCGAACAGCTGTCCGTCGATCCGGAGATCAGCCTGTTCATGCAGCAGGAAGCCACGCGCGAGCAAGCGCAGGCCATCGCCCCGCAGATCCGCCGGATCGTGGCCGTCAACGGCAGCGCCAACGTCGCCTTCGTGCCGCGCGAGCAGGCGCTCGCGTCGCTGAAGGAAAAGAGCGGCCTGAGCGACGTGCTCGACACCCTCGGCGACAATCCGCTGCCGGACAGCTACGTGATGAAGCTGGAAGGCTTCGCGCGCGGCGCCGCCGCCGACGGCGTCGACGCGATCGCCGAACAGCTGCGCGCCCTGCCGGGCGTGGACGCCGTACAGGTCGACTCGGCCTGGGTCAAGCGCCTCGCGGCCCTGCTGAACATCCTGCGCCTGGCGCTGCTGCTGCTGGCGGTCACGCTCGGCATCGTGGTGATCGCGGTGGTGTTCAACACCATCCGCCTGCAGGTGCTGACGCAGAAGGAGGAGATCGCGGTCTCGAAGCTGCTGGGCGCGACCGACAACTTCATCCACCGCCCCTTCTACTACACCGGCGCCCTGCTCGGCCTGTGCGCCGGCGCGGTGGCGCTCGGCGCGGTGACGCTGGCGCTGGCGCCGCT
>DAMCRY010000250.1:0-6297 GCA_032115075.1 Massilia sp. | reverse complement strand
GCGCCACCGCCGACCTGCGCGGCCTGGGCGGCGACAAGACCCTGGTGCTGCTCAACGGCCGGCGCCTGGCGAACCACCCCTATTTCGCCGACAGCGTCGACCTCAACATCATCCCGGTGGCGGCGCTCGAACGCGTCGAGGTGCTGCGCGACGGCGCCTCCGCGATCTACGGCACCGACGCCATCGGCGGCGTGATCAACTTCATCACCAAGCGCTCGGTCGAGGGGGCGGCCGTGACCTTCGAAGGCTACGAGCCCTACCGGCGCGGCGGCGGCAACGAGCAGCGCCTCAACCTGTCCGGCGGCTGGGGCGACCTCGAGCGCGACGGCACCAGCTTCTGGGGCGTGATCGACTGGCACCAGCAAAGTCCGCTGCGCGCGACCGACCGCGGCTTTTCCGCCACCGGCATCCGGCCCGAGCGCGGCATGTTCGAAGTCAGCGGCACCACCTTCCCCGCCAACTTCTTTTCCGATCTCGGCATCAGCGGCAACCCCTATTACCCGGCCTGCCAGCCGCCCGAATCGCTGCCACTGCCGGACGACCCGCTATGCGCCTTCGACTACACCCGCTTCGTCGACAACATTCCGAAGACGCGCCAGTTCAGCGCCATGGCCCGGCTGAACCGCAAGTTCGGCGAGCACACCGGCAGCCTGGAATTCGTGCACGGACGCAGCACCAACGAGGCCCAGGTCTCGCCGCCGCCCGAGTCCGGCATCGGCCTCATCATGCCGGGGACCAGCCCCTTTTACCCCGGCAACGGCATCGTGCCGGCCTTCCCCGGCCTTACCGGCGAGCCGCTCGACCTCAGCTGGCGGCCGCTGGAAACGGGCCGCCGCAACAACTTCGACGCCAGCGTCACCGACCGCCTGCTGGCCGGCCTCGAGGGCACCGTAGCGGGCTGGGACTACAACACGGCGATCTCCTACTCGCTCGGCAAGGCGCGCAGCGTCTTCAACGGCGGCTACGTGATCGACCAGCGCATCATCGACGGTGTCGCGGCCGGCATCCTGAACCCCTTCGGCATGCAGGACGCGGCCGGCGCCGAATGGCTGGCCAACTCGATCCTGTCCGGCGAATACCTGCACGCGCGCATCCACAGCGCGGCCGTCGACGCACGCGCCAGCCGCGAGCTGATGGCGCTTCCCGGCGGCCCGCTCGGCTTTGCCATCGGCGCCGAATTCCGGCGCGACCGCGCCAAGTACTTCGTCAACCGCGAACTGGCCTCCCAGGCGTCCAGCTCGGGCTCGGCCGACGCCCAGGACCAGTCCGGCGCGCGCAGCATCTGGGCCCTGTTCAGCGAGGTCAACGTTCCCGTCGTCAAGGACCTGGAGCTGAACGTGGCGGCGCGCTACGACCACTACAGCGACGTCGGCGGCAGCTTCAACCCCAAGGTCTCGCTGCGCTGGCAGCCGACCCGCCAGGTGCTGCTGCGCGGCTCCTTCAACAAGGGTTTCAGGGCGCCCACCCTGTTCGACCTGTTCGGTCCCCAGACGACCACCAACAGCTCGGACACCTACAATGACCCGGTCCTGTGCCCGAACGGCGCGCCGATTCCCGGCGCCAACCCCAACATCGCCTGCGACCAGCAGCAGCAGGTGCGCGGAGGCGGCAACCCCGACCTGTCGCCGGAACGCTCGCGCACCTACAGCGCCGGCATCGTGCTCGAGCCGAGCCAGAACCTGACGCTGTCGCTGGACTACTGGAACATCCGCCTGAAAGACCAGATCAGCGAGCTGGGCGAGCAGACCGTGTTCGGCAACTTCGAGAAATACCGCGACCTGTTCGTCTACAACCCGGCCGGCAACCAGCTGCAGTATGTGCTGCTGATCACCGACAACCTGGGCGAAGTGAAGACCCGCGGGCTCGACCTGTCGGTGGCCTACCGGATGCCGCGCACCCGCTTCGGCAACTTCTCGGTCAACCTGGACGGCACCTATGTCAACAAGTACGACTACCAGAACGAACCGGGCGGCCCCTTCACCGAGAACGCCGGCCGCTACGCCGACGCCACCCCGGTATTCCGCTGGCGCCACAACCTGCTGATGACGCTGGCGCGCGGCGACTGGAGCTTCAACCTGTCGAACCGCTTCATGTCGCACTACACCGACCAGAACACGGCGGTGGCGCCGGAATTCTTCAACAAGGTCGGGCACTACTCGATCTGGTCGCTGTCGGCGACCTACACCGGCATGAAGCAGGCCGAGCTGACCGCCGGCATCAAGAACCTGTTCGACGAGGAACCGCCGTTTACGAACCAGGTCACCAACTTCCAGCTGGGCTACGACCCGCGCTATACCGATCCGCTGGGCGCGACCGTGTACATGCGGCTGACCTACCGCTTCCGCTGAAGCGACAACGCCAAGGCCGGCGGCGTCCACGCACCGGCCATGAACGACAACGCCCGGTCTGAACCGGGCGTTGTCGTTCATGCAGAAAGAGGCGACGCAAACGTCAGGCGGTGCCGCCCACCGTCACGCCATCGATGCGCAAGGTCGGCTGGCCGACGCCCACCGGCACGCTCTGGCCTTCCTTGCCGCATACGCCCACGCCAGAATCCAGGCGCATGTCGTTGCCGATCATCGAGATGTTGTTCATCACTTCCGGACCATTGCCGATCAGGGTGGCACCCTTGACCGGGTAGCTGATCTTGCCGTTCTCGATCATGTAGGCTTCGCTGGCCGAGAACACGAACTTGCCGTTGGTGATGTCGACCTGGCCGCCGCCGAAGTTGACTGCGTACAGGCCGTTCTTCACCGATGCCAGGATTTCCTCCGGATCCTTGTCGCCGGCCAGCATATAGGTATTGGTCATGCGCGGCATCGGCAGGTGGGCGAAGGATTCGCGGCGCGCATTGCCGGTCACCGGCATCTTCATCAGGCGCGCGTTCATCGTGTCCTGGATGTAGCCCTTCAGGATGCCGTCCTCGATCAGGGTCGTGCACTGGGTCGGATTGCCTTCGTCGTCCATGTTCAGCGAGCCGCGGCGGTCCTGCAGGGTGCCGTCGTCGACCACGGTCACGCCCTTGGCCGCGACGCGCTCGCCGATGCGGCCGGCGTAGGCCGAGGAACCCTTGCGGTTGAAGTCGCCTTCCAGGCCGTGGCCAACCGCCTCGTGCAGCAGCACGCCGGGCCAGCCCGGGCCGAGAACGATGGTCATCGGGCCGGCCGGCGCCGGCCGCGCCTCCAGGTTGACGCAGGCCGACTTCACGGCCTCGGTCGCATACTTGTCGAGCAGCTCGTCGCTGAAGTAGCCGTAGTCGTAGCGCCCGCCGCCACCGGAGGAACCGACTTCGCGGCGGCCGTTCTGCTCGGCGATGACGGTGACGGAGACGCGCACCAGCGGACGGATGTCGGCCGCCAGCACGCCGTCGCTGCGCACCACCAGCACCACGTCGTATTCGCCGGCCAGGCCGGCCATCACCTGCACCACGCGCGGATCCTTGGCGCGCGCCATCTTCTCGACGCGCTCGAGCAGCTTCACCTTGGCGGTGGCGTCGAGCGAGGCGAGCGGATCGTGCGGCAGGTAGAGCGAGCGGCCGCCGGTCGGACGCGCCGCGGTGGCGATCTTCACCTTGCCGGCGCCCGCGCGCGCGATGGTGCGGGTCGCGGCCGCCGCATCCAGCAGCGCCGCTTCGGAAATGTCGTCGGAATACGAAAACGCCGTGCGATCGCCCGACACCGCGCGCACGCCGACGCCCTGGTCGATCGAGAAGCTGCCGGTCTTGACGATGCCCTCTTCGAGGCTCCAGCCCTCGCTCTTGGTGAACTGGAAATACAGGTCGGCATAATCGACCTTGTGCGTGAACATCGAGCCCAGCGCTTTGAGCAGCTTGCCCTCGTCGAGGCCGAAAGGCGTCAACAGCACGTCACGGGCGACAGCCAGGGAAGAAAGGTTCGGTTCGAATGGTTTCATTTTGCGTTCGGTCTTTCGTATGGAAAGTGCATTGTGCCATATGCAGCCGCTTCGTACCGGACACAAGTCCTCCCCCACACAACAATGAGGGTCAGAGTCAAATTATTGAGTACGATCCCCGAACCCATGTCCATTAGACAAGAAAAACGGCTACTGCTCCATGGCTATAAAGCTATTGGCGAATAATTCGACTCTGACCCCAATTAGGTTTCTGGCCCTGATGAGATTCTTAATTGGGGTCAGAGTCGAATTGTTGAGCATGAGCGGCGAGACTATTGCTGACCAAGATGAAACTTAGAATGGGGATAAGTGACCCGGAGATTTTGGTAAATAATTCGACTCTGACCCTCATTGCGAGGGTCAGCGGGAGGCTTGCTTACAGCTTGCGATGCCGCAGCGCCGGCAGGCTCTCGCGCACGCCGGACAGGAATGTCGCGTCCAGTTCGCCATGGATGACGCCCTCGCCTTCGCGCAGCACCGCCTTCACCTCGCCCCAGGGATCGACGAGCATGCTGTGCCCGAAGGTGCGGCGGCCGTTCGCGTGGGTGCCGCCCTGGGCCGAGGCCAGCACGTAGCACTGGTTCTCGATGGCGCGGGCGCGCAGCAGGACTTCCCAGTGCGCCAGGCCGGTGGTGTGGGTGAAGGCGGCCGGCACGATGATCAGCGCGCACTCGCCCATCGCCCGGAACAGCTCCGGGAAGCGCAGGTCGTAGCACACCGACAGGCCGACCCGGCCGAACGGCGCCTCGAAGCCGCCGACGGTTTCGCCCGGCACGATGGTGCGCGCCTCGTCGTAGGATTCGCTGCCCTTGTTGAAGCCGAACAGGTGGATCTTGTCGTAGCGGCTCACCTCGCGTCCCTGCGGGTTGTATACCAGGGTGGTGTTGAGCACCTTGCCGGCGTCGGGCGACACCAGCGGCAGCGTGCCGCCCACCAGCCAGATGCCGTGCTCGCGCGCCAGCTGCGCCATGCAGTCCTGGATCGGGCCGGCGCCCTGGCGTTCGGCGTGCGCCACCTTGTCGCTGTCGCTCATGCCCATGATCGGCCAGTATTCGGGCAGGGCCACCAGCTCGGCGCCGGTCGCGGCGGCCTCGGCCACGAGGCGGCGCGCGGTCGCCAGGTTCTCTTCCACCACGGGCGTGGATACCATCTGTACTGCGGCTACGGTCGCCATCTCAGTCCTTTCCTTGTTGTGTCGCTGCCGGCCGCGCCGGCTGCCGTTGTTGCCTCGGGGGCGGGGGTGGCGACGGGGGCGGGTTGTCGAGTTTGGTGATGGTCGGGGACTTCCACGGTCCCGCGATCCGCATCTGGTAAGTGAGCGCCTTCATCACCGGGGCGCGCAGGAAGAGCTGGGCCAGGTAGCTGCCGATGCCGATCACCGGATTGACCGCCAGGCCGTACACCAGCGGCCCGGTGCCGAGGTTGAACTCGGGGATCACCACCACGCGCAGGTTGGTCGTCTCGTTGGCGATGTCGGCGGTGCCGTCCATCAGGATCGTGGCCGCCACCCCGTGCATCTTGAGGTTGTCGGTGCGCAGCACGCCGCGCTGGATGATGGCGTTGGCGCTGATGCCGTCGAAGGCCAGGCCTTCCGAGAACACGTCGTGGAAGTCGAGCTTCAGCAGGCGCGGCAGGGCCTGCAGGCTCAGCACGCCGAGCAGCTTGGCGGCGCCCGGGTCCTGCTTCAGGAACTGGCCGGATTCGACGTTCATCTCGATCTGCCCCGACAGGCTCGGGATGTCGAGCGCGTACGGCAGGCCGCTCCAGGCGATGTCGCCCGACATCTTGCCCTTGCCGCGGCGCAGGGTCTCGGGGAAGCCGAGGCGGTCCAGCAGCTTGCCGGCATCAATGATGTCGAGCGCGAAGTTCAGGCTGGTGGTGCTCTTGCCGTCCTTGGTCAGCCAGCGCCCGTTGGCCTTGAGCTGGCCGTCCGGATTGTCGATCGCCAGCCGCTGGATGCGCCACTCCCTGCCGGCCAGCGCCTGCACGTTGTTCGCCTGCAGCTCGAGGCGCCCGAGGCGCTTGTCGAACAGCTGGAACTGGTCCGCGACGATGTCGAGCGAGGGGATGGTGGCGCTGGCGCCGCGGTTCGACTCCAGCAGGTCCTTCACCTCGGCCGCGGCCGATTCCGGGATCACCAGCGTGGCCAGGCGCGCCGTCACCTTGCCCAGGCCCTGCCCGCTGCCGGATTCGGCCCAGGTCAGGTAGCCGCTGGCCTGGCGCGAATGCACGTTGGCCTGCCAGGTGTCCTTCAGGTGGGTGGCGCCCAGCACCACGTCCGCCATGCGCCGCTCGCCCAGGGTCAGCTCGGCCACGCGGCCGGCCAGCACGGTCGGCAGCACGTACTGGGCGAAGCCGCCGCCTTCGTCGGGGCTGGCGCCCGGC
>DAMCRY010000249.1:0-6312 GCA_032115075.1 Massilia sp. | reverse complement strand
ACAGCGGCGCCGGCCAGCGCCTGGCCGCCGACCGCCAGGCCGGCCGCCGATACCGAGGCGGCGCGCAGCAGCGAGCGGCGTTTCGGGTTGATCTGTTTGACTGCCATGCGTGTGTCTCCGTGAAGGGGGGCTTATTGACCGGCGCCCGCATGGGCGCGTACGTGTTCGGGTACGGCGGCGGCCGGCAGCGGCGTGAACGGGTAAGGAACCGTCCAGGCCGGGGCCTCGCCGGCGCCGCAGGGGGCGAGCGGCGCGCCGTTCAGCAGCGAACCCTGGTCGCTGAATCTGCCCGCGTCGGCGCCGGCCGCGAAGGATTTCACCGCATCGGTACAGGCCCGCGCGCCGGCGATCTCGAAGGCGTTCGCATGCGAGACGATGCGCGCCCGTTTCGCCACGCCGACGCTGTAGCCGTGGCGGTAGGCGGGGTGCTTGCGGTCGCCCACGTGGTAGTTGTTGAACAGGTGGACCTGGCCGAAGCGCACCCGCGGCGCACGGCCGGCGACGTATTCGAACAGGTTGTTGCTGATGGTGACGCGCAGGTGGCCAGCGTCCTCCTCGGCCTTGTCGCTGGCGCCGATCAGCATGTTTTTTGCGTGCAGCGCGAAGCGGTTGTACGAGACGGTCACGTAGTCGCTCGCCTCGCGGATGTCGAGGGCGCCATCGTGGCATTGCCTCGTCTTGCCGTTCTCGACCGGCAGCGTGTCGTCCGTGAAGGGCGCGTCGGTGAAGCTGTTGTGGTCGACCCAGACGTGGTGGGAGGCGACGATCGAGATGCTGTCGAATTCCGCATTCCAGTTGCCCGTGTCGCCGTCGTCCGGGTCCCAGCGCGGCGCGACGTCGCAGGGATTGCGCAGGTTCAGGTTGCGGATGATGACTTGCGAGACCTTCGATACCAGCAGGTGCGCGTTGACGAAGCCCGACCGGGGCCCGGCTCCGACCAGTGTGGTGTTCGACGGAATGCGCACCAGACCCCGCCTGGATTGGTCGGCATTGTCGGCGTAGGGACGGCCTTCGCTCATGTCGATGACGCCATCGACCTGCACGATGCGGCTGCCCACGATGGATTTGTCCAGCGCCTTGCGAAGCTGCGCGGCATTGGCGGCGGTGAAGACGTTGGCGGCGGGGGCGTCCGCGCCACCGCGGGTCCCGCCTGCCTGCGCTGCCCAGCCGTCGGGCGGCGCGACCTGGCGGATCGACGGGGACGCCGCCAGCGCCGGCAGGGCCAGCGCACTGCAGACGACCAGGACGAAGGGGATGTGTTTCATGGCTCGCTTGCCTCGGCGGCGAAAGTTTGCGGCGAAAAACGAGCGCCGGACGGGCGGCTGCCCGCCCGGCGCTGCTCGGGTACCGCCTGGACTGTCTTGGAACCTATCCCAGTAGGGAAGGTTCTCAGAACGTGTAGTCCGCACGCACCGTGAAGGCGCGTCCGATCGGCTTGGCGATGTTCTGCGCAAACACGACGCGCGAGGACAGGCGCTGGTTCGACAGCGGCGGATCGGTGTCGAACAGGTTGTTCACGCCGGCGCCGAGCTTGAAGTTCTTCGAGACCTTGTACGTGGTCGACAGGTTGTACACGCGGTAGGGCTTGATCACGTTGTAGAACGGCTGTCCCGGCTGCTGGGTCGGCAGCGCGTTGGTGTCCTCGTAGCTCGACGAGTACTGCTGCGTCAGCTGGGCGAAGAACGGACCGTAGCTCCAGTTCACGCGGGCCTGGTGCTTCCACTTGAAGATGTAGGTGTTGGCCGAGGTGGAACCGGTGGACAGGGCGCCGATACGGCCGACGCTGTCGACCCACGGGCTGCCGACGTCGTTCTGGCCTTCGTACTTGTCGGTGTAGGTGCCGTCCATCGAGGCGCCGAAGCGGCCCCAGTTCTGGGTCGGGTACGAGTAGTTCAGGCTCAGGTCGATGCCCTGGGTCTTCAGGCCGCCCATGTTCAGGCGGGTCTTCTGGATGTACTGCAGCGTGCCGTCCGGGTTGCGCACGAACAGGTCCTGGTAGCGGTCCAGGTTGTCGAAGATCGAGTCTTCGTTGATCTGCGCGATCGTGCCCTTCATGTCGATCTTCCAGAAGTCGACGGTGGCGACGAAGTTCTTGACCGGCTCGATCACGAAACCGATGGTGTAGGTCTTCGACTTTTCCGGTTCCAGGTCCGGGTTGGCGCCGGTGAGCGTGGTCAGGCGCGTATTGCAGACGCGCTCCGCGTCGAGGCCGAGGCCGGCGTAACGCGGATCGGTGGTCAGGGTGCCGGAGCCGGCTACGTTCGGGGTGGCGCTCGGGCATAGCAGCGGATCGTCCCAGCTCGAGGTCGACGGGGTCAGCGTACGCGGCACGCCGTACAGTTCCGGCAGGGTCGGGGCGCGGAAGCCGGTGCTGACCGTGCCGCGTACCATCAGCTGCTTGAGCGGCTGGTAGCGGAAGCTGGCCTTCGGATTCCAGGTCGAGCCGAAGTCGCTGAAGTGGTCGCCGCGCACGGCGAAGTTCAGGTTCAGGTCCTTCGTGACGGGCGCATCCAGTTCGGCATACAGGCCCGAGACGCGGCGCGCGCCGCTCGGGTTGTTGCCCGGCGAGCCCGAGACGCGCCAGACCACCTCGTCGGCGAGCATGCGCGCGTCTTCCTCGTAGGTCTCGCGGTGCCAGTCGCCGCCGATGGCGATGCCCAGGGCGCCGCCCGGCAGGTCCATCAGGGTGCGGCTCAGGTTGAAGTCGACGCCGTAGTAGCGCACGTCGGCCACGCGGAAGTCCTCGCCGTCGGCCGAGATGCTTTCCAGGTAGGCGCGGCCCGCCTCATCCTGGGCGCCGAAGGGATTCAGGATGCCGTTCGCCACGCCTGCGTACACGCCCGGCGTGCGCACGAAGTTTTCCTTGAAGCCGGTGTCGCGGTGGCTGTAGCCGTAGGAGGCACCGACGCGGTAGTCCCAGTTCCAGAACTGGCCTTCGTCCGCCACCACCAGGCGACCGTTTTTCTGCACGTCGTGCAGCTTGGCCGGGCCCAGTTCGTCCAGACTCCAGGTCAGCGCCAGGTCTTCGCCGTTCAGGCCGGCCACGGCAGGTACGCCGCCGCTGCCGCCCGGGTACCACTTGCTCGCCCTGGTGATCATCAGCGGCTTGCGCGATGCGGTCAGGACGTCGTAGTTGGTGTTCGCACCGAAGGGCTGCGGCGGGCTGATGGCGTCGATGTACGAGCGCGACAGGTTCAGTTCGACCGTCAGCACGCCGCCGTCGCCATGGGCCAGGCTGCCCTTGGTGAACAGGGTGACCTGCTGGTTTTCCGGCAGCAGCTGCGGGTACAGGCTCGGATCGGTAATGCAGGTCTTGCCGCCGTTGGCGTTGGTGCGGGTGGACGGCACCGTGGTCTGCGGCAGCCCCGGGGCCACGCAGCCGGTCGCGAAATACGGGTTGCCGGTGATGTTGGCCGACTTGCCGTTGCGGTAGATGGTGTAGTTCGCGGGCGAAGCCGAGCCGCCCGAGGTGTTCGAGGTGAACGGGTTGCCGCCGAGCGCAGCCAGCTTGACCGGGTCCCAGATCTGCGGACGGTCTTTCTGCATCAGCGACTCGCGGCGCTGGGCGCTGAAAGCGGTGTAGATGTTCCAGCCATCGGTCGCCAGGTCGCCCTTGCCGGCAACCAGGGTCACGCGCTTCTGGTCGCCGCCGCCGGAGTGTTGCGGCTGCACGGTGCTGGCATGGATGGTCACGTCCTGGACCGATTTCTTGGTAATGAAGTTGACCACGCCGGCGATCGCGTCGGTGCCGTACAGGGCCGAGGCGCCGTCGCGCAGCACTTCGACGCGCTCGATGGCGGCCATCGGGATGACGTCGACGTTGACCGAGCTGGCGCCCAGCGCCTCGTTGGCCAGGCGGCGGCCGTTCAGCAGCACCAGGGTACGGTTGGTGTTCAGGCCGCGCATATTGATCATGGTGCCGCCGCCGCCGCCGCCGACCGGCTCGTTGGTCGCGGCCACGGTCAGGGCCACGGCGACTTCCGACATCGTGGTCAAGCCCTGGTTGGTGAGCTCCTCGGCCTTGTAGGTGGTCAGCGGAAGGGCGTTCTCGGTGGCGAGACGCTTGATCGAGGAACCGGTGACCTCGACACGCTGCATCGGCGCATCCTGCGCGATTGCTGCGTTCGTCATGGCCAGTACCGCGACAGAGATTGCCGACAGAAGGAAGCGCGGCTGAATGATTCGCTGGTGTTTCACTGCATGTCTCCTGCTTTTGATCGTCGAGTGCGTCCGGTAGCTTCCTGGATCGCGCGATGGATGCCAATGCACTGCGCTGTCGTTCGCGGAGTGCCGAGTCATTCAGCAGCGCCATGAAAGGTATTCAGCAGGTGATTGGTATGTTCGCGATTCTACTTTGGTCTGACCGCTTTCGCAATCTGGACGAGCCAGTTATTTTTCGGTCTATACAGATATGTAATGTGGCTATGCCAAGCCGAGCCGGGGACTGAGGATGTCGGGCTGGTTTTCCGCGTATTGACGATGAATGCCGACCGAGGAGCCGGGACGGAAGGGAGACCGGGAGGGAAGCAGCCGGGCCAGTGGCCCGGCGTGCGGGGCAGCGGCGAATCAGCCGCGCGAGAAGGTGCGGGTGACGCGGTCCAGGTGGGCGCGCATCGCGGTGCGCGCGCCGGCCACGTCGTGCGAGGCGATGGCGGCGAAGATGTTGCGGTGGTCGAGCAGGGTCTGCTGGCGCAGTTCCTCGGTCTGGAAGTGCTCCTTCAGCTTGTGCCACAGCGAACCGCGCTGGCTCCACAGGTATTCGATCACGCCGACCATCGCGCTGTTGCCGGTGGCGCGGGCGATCGCCAGGTGGAAGTTGCGGTCGGCCGACTCGTTGCCGCTGCGGTTCTCGTGGTGCTGCTCCATCTCCTCGACCGCCGTCAGGATGGCGTCGATGGCCGAATCGCTGGCGTGCTTGGCGGCCAGCGCCGCGACCTCGACCTCGATCAGGCGGCGCGCGGCCAGCACCTCGAAGGGGCCGGGTCCGGCGCTCGGCACCTCGGCCTGGGGCTTGGCCTGCTCGCTGACGTAGACCCCCGAGCCGCCGCGCACTTCGACCGTGCCGCCCAATTCGAGGGCGATCAGGGCTTCGCGCAGCGAGGTGCGACTGACGCCGAGCTTGGTGGCGAGCTCGCGTTCGGCCGGCAGGCGTTCGCCCGGACGGATGTTCTCGGCGCGGATCAGTTCCTCGATCTTGCTCGAGACCACCCGGTACAGCCGCGGCTCGTTGACGCCGTTTTCGCTCAGCGCAGCGGTTTTTTTCATCGATGGGTCCGTCGTGGATAAATGGTGGCCGATGCCAAACAAGGAATCTTAGTTTGACGCGGGTAATGTTGCAAGTGGACCAACCAATTATACGTCACGGAACCCGTCTTCACGGTTGCGGCGTCACGGTCATCGCCACGCTGAAGTCCTTGCTTCCGCCATCGGCAACCTTGACGGTGGCCGGTTCGCCGATGCGCGTCAGCAGCCTGGGCTCGCTGATCAGTTTCTTGCCTTTGAAGAGTTTGCTCGTCAGCCAGACCTTGTCCGGGGTATCGCCCGGGCGAATCGTCGTCTCGACGCGCCATTCGCCGGACATGACCGAAAAATTCTCGCCGGCCGCTGTCAGTACGCGCGGGAAACCCCGTTCGCCCTCAGCCCGCTGAAACCCATCCGCCTTCAGCTCGAAGGAGGCATTCGGATCGATCGGCGCGGCGATGGCCATCTCCACGGCGTACCGGGGCGCGGCGACGGCCTGCGCCGCGCGTGCCCCCAGTGTCGCACCGGCGGCGCCGATGGCCAGCATGGCGAGGAGACAACGGCCGGCAAGGCGGCGAATGGTTCCGGGCGGGGTGTGCTGCAGTTGCATGATGCGCTCCTTGGTGGGGTGGGTGGTTTGCCACTGGCAGTGCAGGCCGGCGCTGGCAAAGGCGCCGCTGTGGGACTTGAGGAGGGCTTCGGCGTAGGCGCGGCGCTGGCCCGGGTGGCGCCGCATGACGGCGGTGTCGCAGGCCAGCTCCTGGTCCTGGCGCAGGCAGCGCGCGGCATAGTGGACCAGCGGGTCGAACCAGAAGACGCACTGGAACAGCGCGGCCGCGGGTCACGTGGACCCGTTCGTGGGCGATCACCAGGGCCTGCTCGGCGGGCGAGTAGCGCTGTGCGAAGTCTCGCGGGACCACGATCCGCGGGCGTAACAGGCCGACCGAGGCCGGACCGATGCCGGCCGCGCCGACGTAGACCTCGCCGTCTTCAACCTCGCCGGCGCGCACCAGACGTCCCGCCTGGGCCAGATAGGAGCGGTGTCCGATGACGAAGCGCAGCGCCAGCGCC
>DAMCRY010000248.1:0-6337 GCA_032115075.1 Massilia sp. | reverse complement strand
CCGGCCGTCCCGGAACCGGTCCCGGTCGCGCCCGCCCCGGCGCCCGCCCCGGCCCCGGTCGCGGCCATGATCATCGACACCCCGGTGCGCGCCGGCCAGCGCATCTATGCGCGCGGTGGCGACCTGATCGTCACGGCTGTCGTGAACAATGGCGCGGAACTCATCGCCGACGGCAGCATCCACGTCTACGCGCCACTGAATGGCCGGGCCCTCGCGGGCGCGTCCGGCAACCCGGAGGCGCGCATCTTCGCCCTGGCGATGCAGCCGGAACTGGTGTCGATCGCGGGCGTGTACCGCACCTTCGACGACGGTTTCCCGAACGACCTGGCGCGCCAGCCGGCGCAAATCCGGCTGGTCGGCGACCGCCTCGATATATCATCGCTGGCTCCGGCAACATCCCGCGCGTAAAACCTCCGACCCGCTTGAAACTGTAAAGGACCTTTTTGTGGCAAGAATTATTGTTGTGACGTCCGGCAAGGGCGGTGTGGGCAAAACCACTTCGAGCGCAAGCTTCTCCAGCGGCCTGGCCCTGCGTGGCCACAAGACCGTGGTCATCGACTTCGACGTCGGCCTGCGCAACCTCGACCTGATCATGGGTTGCGAGCGCCGCGTGGTCTACGACCTGATCAACGTGATCAACAACGAGGCGACCCTGAACCAGGCGCTGATCAAGGACAAGCACACCGACAACCTGTTCATCCTGCCGGCCTCGCAGACGCGCGACAAGGAAGCGCTGAGCGAGGACGGCGTCGAGCGCGTCCTGAACGACCTGATCAAGATGGGCTTCGAGTTCATCATCTGCGATTCGCCGGCCGGCATCGAGCACGGCGCCCTGATGGCGCTGACCTTCGCCGACGAAGCGATCATCGTCACCAATCCGGAAGTGTCCTCGGTGCGCGACTCGGACCGCATCCTCGGCATCATCCAGGCCAAGTCGCGCCGCGCCCAGAGCGGTTCGGAGCCGGTCAAGGAACACCTGCTGATCACCCGCTACTCTCCGAAGCGCGTGGAAGCCGACGAAATGCTGTCCTACCAGGACGTGCAGGAAATCCTGCGCATCCCGCTGATCGGCATCATCCCGGAATCGGAATCGGTGCTGCACGCCTCGAACCAGGGCAACCCGGCCATCCATTTCAAGGGCACCGACGTGGCCGAAGCCTATGAAGACGTGATCGCCCGCTTCCTGGGCGAAGACCGTCCGCTGCGTTTCACGACCTACGAAAAGCCGGGCCTGTTCCAGCGCATCTTTGGAGCCAAGTGATATGCCACTGCTCAATTTCCTCTTTCCGAAAAAAGAGAAGAGCGCGACAGCAGCCAAGGAGCGCCTGCAGATCATCATCGCGCGCGAGCGCACCAACCGCGCCGGCCCGGATTTCCTGCCGGCCCTGCACCGTGAACTGATCGAGGTGATCTCGAAATACACCAAGGTCAGCGCGGACGACATCAAGATCTCGCTCGACCGCCAGGGCAACCTGGAAGTGCTCGACGTGAACGTGGTGCTGCCCGACGCCTGAGCGCGGAATATACGGACAACAGTACGGATAAACAAATGCCCGCTGATGCGGGCATTTGTTTATTTCTTGTCCAGATCTACGCCGCCGGCGCCATCGCCGGGGTCGACCGTCTTCGCCTTGTCCAGCTCGCGCGCCACCTTGGCGCAGGCTTCCACGTGCTGGTAGCCCATGCGCCGGAACAGCGCGAAACCAATCGCCGCCGAAGCCACCTGCCCCGCGATCGGCACCACCTTGGCCGCCGTCTTGGCGGCGATCCTGATGCCGGCCCGCTTGAACACCTGCAGCACCAGGGTGCGGGTCACCAGTTTCCCGACCAGCATGCCGCCGACCGAGGCCGCCGCCTGGTAGGCCAGTACCCGCAGGCGCGGATGCAGGCGCTCGATCTGCTGCTGGGTCAGGCCGAACTCGCGGTTGACTTCCTCGACCAGCACCGTGAAGGTGGTCAGGTCGGACAGCACGTCCACGCCCGGCAGCGGCACCGCCGCCACGCCGGCCGACACCAGGGCGCGCTGGCGCACCATTTCGCGGCAGCGTTCGCTCGCCGACTCGATCGCCGCGCCGCTCACGGGCACCAGCGGCGGCTCCGCCGGCGCCACGTCCTTCTTTTTGCGTCGAAACAACATTTGACCTCCACTTGACCGTGTTAACCGTTTTTCACAGTGTAACAAGAGGCCGTTGCTGCGCTTAACACAACAGAACTTTCGTTCCGACTGTAAATTCCTAGTTTTCCTATAGCACTATTTTGTGAAAGTCTGATATATTCGTTTTCACCTTGTAGGAGTCTTCCTACAAAGGCAACCTTACCAGTATATGTCCTATGAAGATTGCCGTTCTGGAACAAGACCGTAGCCAGGCAGAGCTCATCTGCCAAGTGCTGAGCGCCGCTGGCCACAGCTGCCAACCCTATGACAGCGCCCGGGAATGCCTGGCCCAGCTGCGCAAGGAAAACGCGGACATGCTGGTCATGGACTGGAACGTGCCCGATATGGAAGGCGCCGAAGTGCTGCGCCGCGCCAAGGAAAAACTGGCCGCGAATGCGCCGACGGTGTTCCTGGTCGGCAGCAATGCCGAGGACGACATCATTGCCGGCGTCACGGCCGGCGCCGACGACTACCTGGTCAAGCCGCTGCGCCGCGGCGAGCTGGTGGCGCGCGTCTCGGCCCTGCTGCGCCGCGCCTATCCGTCGCAGAACAGCGCCGAGCAGCTGCAGTTCGGTCCCTTCACCTTCGAAACCCGTCCGGGCCGCCTGCTCAAGGATGGTTCGATCATCGACGTCACCCAGAAGGAATTCTCGCTGGCGCTGCTGTTCTTCCGTAACATCGGCCGCCCGCTGTCGCGTGCCTACATCCACGAATCGGTCTGGGTGCGCGAAACCGACGTGCCCTCGCGCACCATGGACACCCACGTCTCGCGCGTGCGCAACAAGCTGAGCCTGCGTCCCGAGAACGGCTTCCGCCTGGTGCCGGTCTACAGCTACGGCTACCGCCTGGAAAAACTCGGCGCCTGAGCCGAAGCGATAGCATTGCGCCAACAGGGCGGCCGGCCCCGGCCGCCCGCTGAAACCCTTTGCGCAGAAGGGTATAATGGGCGCAGTCGCTCACCCGTCCATCCCGTCCCAGAATGCAACTGCTTGCCGTTGGCCTGAACCACACCACCGCTCCGGTCTCGCTGCGCGAGCAGCTGGCGCTCGCGCCCGACCAGCTCGGCAAGGCGGTGCAGGCGGCGCGCAGCTGGTTCGCCCGCCAGGGCTCGGTCCATGGCGAGAAGGGCAACGAAGCGGCGATCCTGTCGACCTGCAACCGCACCGAGATGTACGCGGCCAGCGACATCGCCAATCCGCTCGATGCCTCGGCCCAGTTCCTGGCCCACTACCACGCCCTGAATTTCGCCGAGCTGCGCCCGCATCTGTACATGCTGCCGCAGGACAGCGCGGTGCGCCACGCCTTCCGGGTCGCCTCCGGGCTCGATTCGATGGTGCTGGGCGAGCCGCAGATCCTGGGCCAGATGAAGGACGCGGTGCGCAGCGCCGAGGAAGCCGGCGGCCTGGGCACCTACCTGCACCAGTTGTTCCAGCGCAGCTTCGCGGTGGCCAAGGAAGTGCGCAGCACCACCGAGATCGGCGCCCACAGCGTCTCGATGGCCGCCGCCGCGGTGCGGCTGTCGCAACGCATCTTCGACCGCATCGCCGACCAGCACGTGCTGTTCATCGGCGCCGGCGAGATGATCGAGCTGTGCGCGGCCCACTTCGCGGCCCAGAACCCGAAATCGGTCACCGTCGCCAACCGCACCATGGAGCGCGGCGAGCTGCTCGCCACGCGCTACAACGGCAGCGCGATCCGCCTGGCCGAGCTGCCCGAGCGCCTGCACCAGTTCGACATCGTCATCTCCTGCACCGCCTCGACCCTGCCGCTGATCGGCCTCGGGCTGGTGGAACGCGCGGTGAAGGCGCGCCGCCACCGTCCGATGTTCATGGTCGACCTGGCCGTGCCGCGCGATATCGAGCCGGAAGTCGCGCGCCTGGACGACGTGTTCCTGTACACCGTGGACGACCTGGCCCAGGTGGTGCAGACCGGCATCGAAAGCCGCCAGGCCGCCGTGGCCCAGGCCGAAGCCATCATCGACGCGCGCGTGCAATCCTTCATGCACTGGATCGGCGACCGCGCCATGGTGCCGGTCATCCGCGACCTGCACGAGTCCAGCGAGGCGCTGCGCCTGGCCGAACTCGAACGCGCGCGCAAGCTGCTGGCGCGCGGCGATGATGTCGACGCGGTGCTGGAAGCGCTCTCGAAAGGCCTGGCGGCCAAGTTCCTGCACGGTCCGCAACAGGCCCTGCACCATGCCCAGGGCGACGAGCGCGCCCGCCTGGCAGCCCTGCTGCCGCAGCTGTTCCGCGGCCGCCGTTAGCGGCCCTCTTCCTTTCGTCGTGCGCCTTCCGCAGCGATCGCGAAGGCGTGTCCCGGCCCGCAGCGGCCACCCGAATCTACCGAGCATCCCATGAAACCATCCATGCTGGCCAAGCTGGACCAACTGGCCAACCGACTCGTCGAACTGGACGAACTCCTGATGTCCGAAGGCGCCACCGCGAATATGGACAGCTACCGCAAGATGACCCGCGAGCACGCCGAGCTGTCGCCGCTGGTCGCCCTGTACAAGCAGTACGGCGCGGCCCAGGACGACATCGCGGCCGCCCAGGAGATGGCGCAGGATCCGGACATGAAGGATTTTGCGCAGGAAGAGATCGAAGAAGCCAGGGCGCGCCTGGCCGCGCTCGACCTCGAGCTGCAGAAAATGCTGCTGCCGAAGGACGCCAACGACGAGCGCAACATCTTCCTCGAGATCCGCGCCGGCACCGGCGGCGACGAATCCGCCCTGTTCGCCGGCGACCTGCTGCGCATGTACACCCGTTTCGCCGAGCGCAACCGCTGGCAGGTCGAGGTGGTGTCGGAATCGCCCTCGGACCTGGGCGGCTACCGCGAAGTCATCGTGCGCATCATCGGCAACGGCGTGTATTCGAAGCTGAAGTTCGAGTCGGGCGGCCACCGCGTGCAGCGGGTGCCCGCCACCGAGACGCAGGGCCGCATCCACACCTCGGCCTGCACGGTCGCCGTGATGCCGGAAGCCGACGAGGTCGAGGACGTGAACATCAACCCGGCCGACCTGCGCATCGACACCTACCGGGCCTCGGGCGCCGGCGGCCAGCACATCAACAAGACCGATTCGGCGGTGCGCATCACCCACCTGCCGACCGGCATCGTGGTCGAGTGCCAGGACGACCGCAGCCAGCACAAGAACAAGGCGCAGGCGCTGAAGGTGCTGGCCGCGCGCATCAAGGACGTGCAGCTGCGCGAACAGCAATCGAAGGAAGCGGCCACCCGCAAGAGCCTGATCGGCTCGGGCGACCGCAGCGAGCGCATCCGCACCTACAACTTCCCGCAGGGCCGCCTGACCGACCACCGCATCAACCTGACCCTGTACAAGCTGGACTTCATCATGGACGGCGACCTGAGCGAACTGACCAATGCGCTGGCGGCCGAGCACCAGGCCGAGCTGCTGGCGGCGCTGGGAGACTAATCACCCGGGGAGGGCGGATCTCCCGAAGGAGGGAGCGCACGGTTGTTGTAAAACTTGCACGCTTGTTAGCATACTTTTATGACAGTTGTGTTACGATAATTGCTAGTTGTTATTAACAGTTCCTCTCCCAACCAGCCCCCTCCTATCATGAACACTTTGCTCAGCTTTTACCCGGCAGTCCTGCTGTATGGCCTGGTCGCCGTCCTCAAACTGGCGGGTACCGACTGGGGTACCGACCTGCCCGGCATGCATGCCGGCATCGGCGCCATGTTCCTGATGTTCGGCGCCTCGGCCTGCCACCTCGTCTTCGTCTACCAGCTGCGCAAGCCGCAGCAGACCTACCGCCTGCCCCAGGCCTTCTGGGTGGTCGGTACGATCGCCTTCATCTGCATGTTCCTCGATTCCAGCTTCGGCGTGCACGAGCGCTACGCCCCGATGCTGGGCGTGCCCGAAGTGACCTTCCTGCTGGCCTGGGGCCTGATGTTCGGCCTGAGCGTGCTGGTCAACATCCGCCGGATCGGCCTGCACTTCCTGGCCTTCTTCTTCGCCTTCGGCATCGTCTCGCTGATCGCGGTGGCCGGCGACATGAGCGCCGCCCACGAAGGCCTGTTCACCTTCAACGGCCGCACGTATTCCTACGAGCAGACCATGGAGACGCTCGGCTGCCTGTTCCTGGCCTGCGCCTACGGCTGCGCCGCGCTGCGCAGCATCCTGCCGGCGCCGGTGGCCGCCGCCGTGCCGGCCTCCGCCAC
>DAMCRY010000247.1:0-6371 GCA_032115075.1 Massilia sp. | reverse complement strand
CATCGACCGGTTCGAACAGTTGCCCTGCCGCCGCGGCCGTTTCGGCGCTGCCAAGCATCAGGAAGCCGCCCGGGTTCAGGGCGAAATGGAACTGCTGCAGCACATGCCGCTGCATCTCCGGGTTCAGGTAGATCAGAAAATTCCGGCAGCTGATCAGGTCGAGGCGGCTGAAGGCCGGGTCGTGCAGCAGGTTGTGGGGCGTGAACAGCACCAGGTCGCGCAGCGCCTTGCGCACCTTGTACTGGCCGCCCTCCCGGGTGAAATAGCGTTGCAGCAGCGGCGGCGGCACATGGTCCGCGATCGACGCCGGGTACAGGCCAGCGCACGCCACCTGCACCGCGTGCTCGTCGATGTCGGAGGCGAACACCTGCAGCGTGCGTCCGTCCACGGGGCCGGTCGCGCGCTCGGCCAGCAGCATGGCGAGCGTATAGGCTTCCTCGCCGGTCGAACAGGCGGCGACCCAGGCGCGCAGGGTGCGGTCCTCTCCCGGCGCGGCGAACAACGCGGCCAGGACGGTCCGGTCCAGCGCGGCGAAGGCTTCGCGGTCGCGGAAAAAGCTGGTGACGCCGATCACGAGGTCCGTCAGCAGGGCCTGGGCCTCGCCCGCATCCTTCTGCAGCAGGCGGCCATACGACGCCAGGTCGGGCTGGCCGCGCACCTGCAGGCGGCGCTCGAGGCGCCGCTGCAGGGTCGGGCGCCGGTAGTGGCTGAAGTCGTGGCCGGTACGCGCGCGCAGCAGCGCCAGCACTTCGCGCAGGGCTGCCTGCGGATCGCCGTCCAGGTCGGACAGGGAACCGCCGTCGGGCGGCTTGCCCGTGCGCGCATGCCGCCGGATGCGGCATGCGATGTCGCGCAGCTCGACCAGCTTGTGCGGAATCTCGCCTGCCGGTAGCACGAAGTCGGCCATGCCGGATTCGATCGCCGAACGCGGCATGGCGCCCTCCTCGGCATCGGCCGGCAGCTGGGCGATGGTGATGCCGCCCAGTTCCTTGATGCACGCGAGGCCGGCCGTCCCGTCCGACCCCATGCCGGACAGCACCACCCCGATCGCATGTTCGCCATGCGCTTCGGCCAGGGTGCGCAGGAAAATGTCGACGGCGACCGGGCGCGCCGCGCGCCGCTCGAGCTCGTCGAGAACGAGGTGGCCGTCGCTCATCTTCAGGCAGCGGTCCGGCGGAATGACGTAGACCTTGTCCGGCAGGATCGGCATGGTGTGGGTGACCTGCACCACCGGCATGCCGGTGGCGCGCTGCAGCACCTTGTCCGCCGCGCTCGGCCCGCTCGCCAGGTGCAGGATCACCACCAATGCCATGCCGGGTTCGGGCGGCATGTTCCGCAGCAGCGCCGCGAGGGCCGGGAAGCCGCCAGCCGATGCACCGATGCCGACGATAGGGAAATTGATCTGGCCTGACGCAGGCGCCGGCTCCTCCTGCTGTTCCCTTTGTTGCCGCGAATCTATTTCTTCCATGCCCACAACATCCTTCCTGCCAGGATCGGCAACCTAGTGTAGTGCGGACGGCGCTGCCGGTTGCTTCCGTTTCCACAGTGATTCAAGAGAACCTTTTTTTACGTTCTCCCTCGCAGATCGTAACAAATCCACTACACTTCCGGTTCATCCCATAACGAAAAACGAGAACGATGTCCGATCCAGCCTTCACCTCAGAAGCCCTGCCCACGCCGCCGGGCGTGGTTCCGAGCACGCTGCATTTCCCGGTGGTGGGCATCGGTGCGTCCGCCGGCGGCCTGCCCGCGCTGCTGCTGCTGTTCGAGAACATGCCCTCGGTGAACGAGATGGCCTTCGTGGTCATCCTGCACCTGTCGCCCAGGCATCCGAGCTCGGCCGCCGAGATCCTGCAGCGCGCCACCCGCATGCCGGTGGTGCAGGTAACCAGCAAGGTCCAGATCGAGCCCGGCCACGTCTACGTGATCGCGCCCAACATGCACCTGTCCATGATGGACGGGCTGCTGCTGGTCGACCCGCAGGAGCGCCCGCGCGGCCAGCACGTGGCGATCGACCTGTTCTTCCGCACCCTGGCCCATGTGCACCGCGAACGCGCCGTCGCCATCGTGCTGTCGGGCACCGGTTCGGACGGCGCCGTCGGCCTCTCCCGGGTGAAGGAACAGGGCGGGCTGACGCTGGTGCAGGCGCCCGGCGACGCCGAGCACGACGGCATGCCCTGCGCCGCCATCCGCACCGGCGCGGTCGACTTCGTGCTGCCCGTGGCCGACATGCCGCAGAAGCTGATCGACCTGTGGGACAACGCCAAGATCATTCGCCTGCCGCCGCCGGGCGACGCCGAGGCGCCGATCGAGCACACGGCGACGCCGGCCGACATCGCCGTCGCCGAGGACGCCCTGCAGGACATCATCTCGGCGCTGCTGGGCCATACCGGCCACGACTTCCGCCACTACAAGCGCGCCACCGTGCTGCGCCGCATCGAGCGCCGCATGCAGGTGCGCCAGGTGCACACCCTGCCCGAATACCGCGACGTGCTCGAGTCCGACGCCAACGAGTACAAGGCGCTGCTCGACGACATGCTGATCGGCGTCACCAACTTCTTCCGCGACCGCGAAGCCTTCGAGTCGCTCGAACGCGAGGTGATTCCCGAGCTGTTCAAGGACAAGGGCCCGACCGACGAGGTGCGCGCCTGGGTCGCGGCCTGCGCCACCGGCGAGGAGGCGTATTCGCTGGCGATGCTGATGGCCGACCAGGCCGCGCTGTCCGAGCACCCGCCGGCGTTTCAGGTGTTCGCTTCCGACATCGACGATCACGCGATCGACGTGGCGCGCGCGGGCAGCTACCCGGCCTCGATCATCACCGACGTCGCTCCGGCGCGCCTGCGCCAGTACTTCAACAAGGACGACGACCGCTACCGCACCCGCAAGTCGCTGCGCGACCGCATCCTGTTCGCCTCGCACAACCTGCTGCGCGATCCGCCGTTCTCGCGGCTCGACCTGGTCTCGTGCCGCAACCTGCTGATCTACCTGAACCGCGACGTCCAGCTGCGCGTGCTGCAGACCTTCCACTTCGCGCTGAAGCCCGGCGGCTACCTGTTCCTCGGCAGTTCCGAATCGGCGGAGTCGGTATCCGAATTCTTCATCCCGGTCGACAAGAAGAACCGCATCTACCGCGCGCGCAGCGTCGGCCGCTCGCTGCACTACCAGGGGCCGTCGTCGGCCCTCTACGGCGCCCGCCTGCCCGAGATCGTCCGTCCCAAGCTGCAGGGCAAGCGCCAGTCGTCCTACGCCGAACTGCACCAGCGCGCGCTGGCGCAGTTCTCCCCGCCCTCGGTGGTGATCGACCGCGACGGCAACCTGGTGCACATGTCGGAACAGGCCGGACAGTACCTGCGCATGGGCGGCGGCGAGCCTTCGCGCAACCTGCTGGCGCTGGTGCTGCCGGAGCTGCGCATGGAGCTGCGCTCGGCCATGTACCAGGCCGTGCACCAGGACACCGCCGCCGAATGCCGGCCGATCGACCTGCAGGAGCAGAAGGAACTGGGCACGATCGCCATGACGGTGCGCCCCTTCCACGACGAGGAATCCGAGAGCGAGTTCCTGGTGGTGGTGTTCAACCGCATCGAGCGCACGCCCGACGCGCCGCCGGTGGCGCGCCCGGACGGCAGCTACGACGTGGTGCTGGCCCAGCTCGAGGCGGAGCTGCAGCGCAAGCGCGAGCAGCTGCAGGAAACCATCGAGAACTCCGAGATCTCGACCGAGGAGCTGCGCGCCTCCAACGAGGAGCTGCAGGCCATCAACGAGGAGCTGCGCTCGGCCACCGAGGAGCTGGAAACCAGCAAGGAAGAGCTGCAGTCGGTGAACGAGGAACTCGTCACCGTCAACTACGAGCTCAAGGTCAAGGTCGAGGAGACCGGCAAGGCCAACGACGACCTGAACAACCTGATCGCCTCGACCGACATCGCCACCATCTTCGTGGACAGCGGCCTGCGCATCAAGCGCTTCACGCCGCGCGCGGCCGACCTGTTCTCGATCATCGCCTCCGACGTCGGCCGCTCGCTGCTCGACCTGACCCACAAGCTCGACTACGACCAGCTGGCCGAGGACGTCAGCGCCACCTTCGACACGCTGCGCCTGGTCGAGCGCGAGGTGCGCAGCAACGACGGCCGCTACTACATCGTGCGCCTGCTGCCCTACCGCACCAACGAAGACCGGATCGAGGGCGCGGTGATGACCTTCTTCGACATCACGCTGCGCCGCCGCGCCGAGGAACAGGCGCGCGCCAGCGAGGCGCGCATGCAGATGGTGGCCGAGAGCGCCAACGACTACGCCATCATCACGATGGACGAGGACGGCCGCGTCACGAGCTGGAACAAGGGCGCCGAAGCCCTGTTCGGCTACAACGCCGAAGAGATGCACGGGGAACCGACCGACCGCCTGTTCGTGCCGGAAGACGTCGCGCGCGGCGTGGCGCAGGACGAGCTGCGCCGGGCGCGCGAGGACGGCCGCGCCGAGGACGAGCGCTGGCACATGCGCAAGGACGGCTCGCGCTTCTTCTGCAGCGGCGTGACCACTCCGCTGCGCAACGGCGAATTCTACGGCTATGCCAAGATCGCGCGCGACGTCACGGCCCGCGCACGCCACGACGACGCGCGCGAGGCGGCGCTGACCCGCGAAACGGCGGACCGCTCCGATGCCGAGAGCGCCAGCGCGCTCAAGGACGAATTCCTGTCGGTGATGTCACACGAGCTGCGCCATCCGCTCAACATGATCCACATAAACGTCGAGCTGCTCTCGCGCATGCCGGAACTGCGCCAGTCGCCGGCCTTCATGCGCGCCGCCTCGATCATCCGGAATTCGGTGATGACCCAGGCGAAGATCATCGACGACCTGATGGACATGTCGCGCGTGCGCACCGGCAAGCTGTCGCTCACCATGGCGCCGGTCTCGCTCGACCCGATCCTGCAGGGCATCGTCGACGTCGCCCGCAGCGACCCGGCGGCGCGCGACATCGCCATCGCCTTCGAAGGCAGCAGCGCGGGCGCGCCGGTGCTGGCCGACGTGATCCGCATCGAACAGGTGGCGATGAACCTGCTGAGCAATGCGATCAAGTTCACCGCGCCGGGCGGACACGTCCAGGTGCGCCTGGCGCGCGAGGACGGCTTCGCGCGCGTCGACGTGGTCGACGACGGCCAGGGCATCGCGCCGTCCTTCCTGCCAAAGGTGTTCGACATGTACGGCCAGAGCACCTCGGTGACCACCCGCTCGAAAGGCGGCCTGGGCATCGGCCTGGCGCTGGTGCGCGAGATCGTATCGCTGCACGGCGGGCGGGTCGAGGCGTTCTCCGAGGGCATCGGCAAGGGCGCGCGCTTCAGCTTCTGGCTGCCGGTGCTGGACCGCGCCGCCGCGGCGCTGCCCGGCGAGCATGGCCCCGGCGAGGACGACCTGGCCGGCCTGCGCATCCTGCTGGTGGACGACATGGAAGACATGCTGCAGGTCTTCAAGGCGCTGCTCGAGACCACCGGCGCGCAGGTGTTCGACGCCACCAGCGCCGCGCAGGGACTGGAGATCCTGGCGCGCGAGGATGTCGACCTGCTGATCTCGGACATCTCGATGCCCGAGGTCGACGGCTACGAATTCCTGCGCCGGGTGCATGCGCTGCCGAAGTACGCCAACCTGCCGGCGATCGCCATCACCAGCATGCGGCGCGACAGCGACATCGCGCGGGCCAGGGTGGCCGGCTTCTCGGCGCACCTGGGCAAGCCGGTGTCGGTGGACCGGCTGAACGCGATCATCAACGATCTGTTGCCGCAGCGGCGGCGCGACACGCAGGAAAGCTGATCGGGCTGCCGGGTTCCGTTGCCTGCCGCCCACCCTACGACAACCGTCCTACGCCCTGCGCGCGACCTTCAGCCGCAACGCCCCCTTCGGCCGCAGCGAGATATGGTGCGCCGCCTGCGGCGGACGTTCCCCTTCCGGCACCGACAACACGAAGCGCTGCAGCACCATCGCCGCGATCGTCGTCAGCTCCGCCAGCGCCAGGTGCTGGCCCAGGCACACCCGCGGCCCGGTCCCGAAGGGCATGAAGGCCCCACGCGGGATCGGCGGCGCGTCCGGCGCGAAGCGCTCCGGCCGGAAGGCCTGCGGCTCCGGAAAGCTTTCCGGGTCCTCGTGCAGCAGCAGGATCGGAATCATGAACATGGTCCCTTTCGGCACCGTCCAGCCGCCCAGCACGATCTCGCGCGTGGAGCGCCGGCTCATCAGGACCGGCGCGGCCGGGTACAGGCGCAGCGTTTCGTTCAGCGTCTGCGCCAGGTAGCCCAGCCGGGGCAGGTCCTCGCTGCCCGGCGCCCTGCCCCGCAGCACCGCGTCCACCTCGCGCCGCGCGGCCTCCTGAGCGCCGGGATGGGCCG
>DAMCRY010000246.1:0-6381 GCA_032115075.1 Massilia sp. | reverse complement strand
GCCTCGACGCCGCCCTGCGCAGCGGCGCCGACGCGACCCTGCAGCTGACGCTCGACGGCAAGCGCTACGGTGCGCAGCTCGGCCAGTTGCTGGCGCGCGCCAGGCCCACGCTCTGGCTCGACGGTCCGGTGGTGCGGGAATGGCATGTGCTGGCGCCCCTGACGGGTACGGACGGCCAGCCCCACCCGCACCTGGCGGCGCAGTTCGCGCTGCGCTGGTATCCGGGCCAGGAGCAGGCGCGCATCGACCTTGCCGTCGAAAACAACTGGGCCTATGCGCCCGCGCCGCAGAACTTCACCTACGACGTGCGCGTGACCGTGGGCGGACGCGAGGTGTACGCGAAGGAAGCGCTCACCCACTACCACCATGCGCGCTGGCGCAAGCTGTTCTGGACCGGCGCCGCGCCGGGAGTGCACCTGCGCCACGACAGCGCCCAGCTGATCGACTCGCTGGCCCTGCCCAACTACGACCGTTCGGTCCAGGTGGACGAGCGCACCCTGTCGCGCCTGGTCGAGAAATGGCGCGAGCGGAACGAGCCGATGGAGACCGGCGCGGCCGTGCGTTCGATGGGCACCACCGGCGGCCGGCCCGACATCGGCCTGCTGCCCGGCTGGGCGGCGATGTACCTGCTCGGCATGGACCGGCGCGCCGCCGAGGTCACCCTCGGCACCGCCACGCTCGCGGGCAGCTGGCCGATGCACTACCGCGACCAGCGCACCGGCCTGCCCGCCAGCCTCTCGGACTATCCCTATATGGCGCGCGCCGGCACGCCCAAGGGCGACGCGCGCAACCGCGCCACCGGCAAGAACGAGCAGTTCCCGCCCTGCTCCAGCCGCGAGGCCTGCGAGGCGCCGAACAAGCAGGACATCGCCCACCATCCAGGCCTGTCCTACCTGCCCTACCTGCTCACGGGCGACCACTACCACCTGGAAGAGCTGCAGTTCTGGGCGATGTACGCCGCGCTCGCCTCTAACCCGGCCTACCGCCAGGGCGGCAAGGGCCTGCTCAAGCAGGAACAGATCCGCGCCCAGGCCTGGGGCCTGCGCACGCTCGGCCAGGCCGCCTACATCACGCCGGACAGGCACCCGCTGAAGGACGACCTGCGCCAGGTGCTCGACGCGAACCTCGACTGGTACAACGCCACCTACACCCGCAACCGCGAGGCCAACCGCCTGGGTGTGGTCCTGAAGAACGGCACCGAGAGCACCTATGCGAAGAAGCGCGGCATCGCGCCCTGGCAGGACGATTTCTTCACCTCCGCCGTGGGCCACCTCGCCGAACTGGGCTTCGACAAGGCGCGTGAGCTGCTGGCGTGGAAGGCGCGCTTTCCTGTGGCGCGCATGACCGGCGACGGCGCCTGCTGGATCACCGCCTCCGCATACGCGATGACGGTGCGCGGGGCCCCCAATGCGCCGCTCTACGCCACCATCGGCGAGGCCTGGCGCGCCACCGCCGAGGACAGCTGGCGCGACCTGCCCTGCGGCAGCGACGCGATGGCGGCGGCGCTCAAGCTGCGTCCGGGCGAGATGTTCGGGTATTCCCACTCGGTCGTAGGTCATCCCTCGAACCTGCAGCCGGCCCTGGCCTATGCCGCCGACGCGCTGGGCGAACCGGGCCTGAAGGCCTGGCGCCAGTTCATGGCGCGCAGCGTCAAGCCGGACTACGGCGAAGGGCCGCAGTTCGCGATCGTCCCGCGTTCGCTCAAGCAGTAGGCGTCACGCGGCGCCAAGGAAATCCAGCAGGGTCAGCGCCACCACCTTGGTGGCCTTGCGCAGGTCCTCCAGCTGCAGGCGCTCGTCGGCCTTCTTGGCGTTCGATTCCGGCACCGTGCGCGGTCCGGCGCCGTACATCACCGCCGGGATACCGTGCTCGCCGTACAGGCGCGCGTCCGCGTAGAGCGGCGTGCCCTGGGCCGCGGGCTCCTCGCCGAGGATGGCGCGGCCGTGGCGCTGCAGGCTGGCCACCAGCTTCCCGGAGCCCGGCAGGGGCCGCAGCGCCTGCGAGAGCAGCAGGCGCCGGATCTCGAGCCGGATGCCGGGCATGCCGGCCACCGCCTCCTCGACCAGCGCGCGCACCTGCGCTTCCACGGCCACCGGGTCCTCCTCGGGAATCATGCGGCGGTCCATCTTCATGACCACCTTGCCCGGCACCACATTGGTGTTGGTGCCGCCGTCGATGCGGCCGACCAGCATGGTCGGCGAATCGATGCCCGGGACCTGCGACCTGATCTTCTTCAGTTCCGGCAGCTGGCCGTAGATCGCGTTCAGGATGCGGGTGGCGGCCTGCAGCGCATCGACCGCCGTCTCCGGCATGGCGCCGTGGCCGGACTTGCCGTGCACGGTGATCTCCAGTTGCAGGCAGGCGTTGTGGGCGGTCACGATCTGATAGCTGAAGCCGGCCGCGATCACGTAGTCGGGCCGGGTCAGGCCCTGCTCGAGCAGCCAGCCGGGGCCGAGCAGGCCGCCGAATTCCTCGTCGTAGGTGAAGTGCAGTTCCAGCGCGCCTTTCAACGGCACGCCCAGCGCCTCCAGGGCGCGCGCCGCGAACACGTAGGTGGCGAAGTCGCTCTTCGAGACGGCGGCGGCGCGGCCGTAGAGGGCGCCGTCGACGATCTCGGCGCCGTAGGGCGGCCTGGTCCAGCCCTCGCCCGGCGGCACCACGTCGCCGTGCGCGTTCAGCGCCAGCGTCGGCCCGTCCGCGCCGTAGGGACGGCGCACGATCAGGTTGGTGATGCTTTCCATGCCGTAGTCGCGCACCTCGTCGGCCGGCACCGCGTGCCGCTCGGCGCTCCAGCCGTAGGCTTCGAGCATGCCTGCCACCGCTTCCGCATGGGGCGCGTTGTTTCCCGGCGGGGTGTCGGTGGGGATGCGGACCACCTGCTGCAGGAAGCCGACTTCCTCGTCGAAATGGGCGTCGATCCAGTCGAGCAGTTTTTGCTGTACTACCTTGTCCATTTATTTCGTTCCGGTTTTGGCGCCGGCTTCGAACCAGGCGCCGACCTGCGCCCGTTCGGCATCGGTCATGTTGGTGAGATTCGCCAGCGGCATCGCCTTCATCTGCACGGTCTGCTGGTAGATGCGCATGGCGTTCTGGCTGACGAGTTCCGGCGTGTGCAGCATCACCCCGGCCGGCGCGGTGGCGAAGCCCGGCTGGGTCGGATGCTGGGCGTGGCAGGACACGCAGCGCTGGTCGATGATGGTGCGGACCTGGGCGAAGCGCGCGGCCGCGTCGACATCTGCCGCTGCCGTGGCCTGGACCGGCGCCTTCGGCGCGATCGCCACCGCGACCAGCGCCAGCAGCGCCACCCCGGCCGCCGGATACTGCCAGGCGATGCGCCCCTTGTGGCGCAGGTTGAAGAAGTGGCGGATCAGCACCCCCGCCGCCATGATCGCGCCCAGCACCGCCCACGCATACGGGTGGCGGTAGGTCATCGCATAGTGGTTGCTGATCATGATGAACAGCACCGGCAGGGTGAAGTAGTTGTTGTGGACGCTGCGCTGCTTGGCCTTGATGCCGTGGACGGGGTCGGGTTGTTGCCCCGCCAGCATGGCGTTCACCATCTTGCGCTGGCCCGGGATGATCAGCATCGCCACGTTGGCCACCATCATGGTGCCGATCATCGCGCCCACGTGCAGGTAGGCGGCGCGGCCGCTGAGCAGCTGGGTCAGCACCCAGGTGCTGGCGACCAGGAAGGCGAAGATCGTCAGGCCGAAGGCCAGGTCGCGACTGCCGAGGGGCGAGCGGCACAGCAGGTCGTAGACGACCCAGCCGACCACCAGGCTGGCCAGTCCGATGCCGACCGCCTGCCAGCTCGTCAAATCGGCCACGTCGCGGTCGACCATCATGGCCTGGGCATTCAGGTAGTAGACGATGACCAGCAGCGCGAAACCCGACAGCCAGGTGGAATAGGCTTCCCACTTGAACCAGTGCAGTTCCTTCGGCAGCTCGGCCGGCGCCACCAGGTACTTCTGCGGGTTGTAGAAGCCGCCGCCGTGCACCGCCCACAGCTCGCCCGACACGCCCTTCTTCGCCAGTTCCGAACCGGGCGCCGGCGGGCGGATGGAGTTGTCGAGCCAGACGAAATAGAAGGAAGCGCCGATCCAGGCGATGCCGGTGATGATGTGCAGCCAGCGCACGAGCAGGTTGAGCCATTCGAGGCCGTAGGGGGCCAGGTATCCAACGAGGTCCATGGGGGCTTCCTTTTGCGGTATCCCTCGACAATAACGTCATTTCAATTTCTGCAACATGAAAACTAGCGTATATTCGACATAACAAGATTGATATACGCAAACGGAAAGACGCAAACGGAAATACGCGATGTCCAGCCTGCCCCAGCACCTCGACCTGCACCTGATCCGCATTCTCTACCTGCTGCTTGTGGAGAAGAACGTCTCGCGCGTGGCGCTCAAGCTGAACCAGCCGCAGCCCTCGATCTCGGCCTCGCTGCGCAAGCTCCGCGAGCTGACCGGCGACCCGCTGCTGGTGCGCGGCGCGCGCGGCATGGTGCCGACCCAGCACGGCGAAACCCTGCTCAAGCCGGCCAAGCGCATCCTCGACGAAGCCGAGGGCCTGTTCGTCAGGAAGTCGCCTTTCGTGCCCGAGCAGGCGACACGCACCTTCCGCATCGCCGCCCCCGACTACCTCGACACCCAGTTCCTGCCGGGCGTCGTGGCCGCGCTGCGCCGCGGTTCGCCGGGCAGCAAGGTCGTCATCCACAGCCTGGGACCGGGGCTGGACTACCTGCGCATGCTGTCCGACGGCGAGATGGACCTGGTGATCGCCAACTGGGACGAGCCGCCGGCCCACCTGCACATGTCGAAGCTGTTCGAAGACCCGATCATCTGCACCATGCGCGCCGACAGCCCCTATGCGCGGCGCACCGCCGCCGATGCGATGACGGTCGAGGACTACCTGAGCCTGCCGCACGTGGCGCCGTCGCAGATGCTGCCCGGCTACCACGGCGTGATCGACGCCTTCCTCGACCGCCAGGGCATGCAGCGCAAGGTGGCGGTCGAGTCGCCCTACTTCGGCGTGATCCCCTACATGCTGACCCAGACCGACCTGGTGCTGACGACCGGCCGCCAGTTCATCCGCTTTTACGAACGCACCCTGCCTTTGAAGAGCTTCACCGTGCCGGTCAAGTTCCCGCCGATGCGCTTCTACCAGTTGTGGCACCAGCGGGTGCACCAGTCGCCCGAGCACAAGTGGCTGCGCGACCAGGTCAGCGCCGCCGCGCGCGCGCTGGTCGCCAAGTAACCCCGGCGCAGGCGCAATACCGCTTATGCACACCGGCGTATAAGCTGGACGGGTTGCAGGATTTATCATCCAGGACTCCACGGAGGCGATCTCGAACATGACCACCCTGCCAGAGCTGAACAGCTGCGCACCCGACGCCTTTGTCGCGTCCCTGCGCGGCATCTACGAACACTCGCCCTGGATCGCGCAGCGCGCGCTGGCGCAGCGCCCCTTCGCCAGCCTCGCCGCGCTCAAGCAGGCCTTGCAGGCGGTGGTGACACGCGCCACGCAGGACGAGCAGCTGGCGCTGCTGCGCGCCCACCCGGAACTGGCCGGCAAGGCCGCCATCGCCGGCGAGCTGACGGCGGAGTCGACAGGCGAGCAGGCGGCGTCGGGCCTGGACCGCTGCAGTCCCGAGGAATACGCCCGGCTGCACGCACTGAATGCGGAGTACAAGGACCGGTTCGGCTTCCCCTTCATCCTGGCGGTGAAGGGGCCGACGGGCCGCGGCCTCGCCCGCGGCGCCATCATCGCCACCTTCGCGCGCCGCCTGCGGAACACGCGCGCCGACGAGATGGCGGAATGCCTGCGCCAGGTGCACCGCATCGCCGAGATCCGCCTGAACGCGCTGCTCGGCGTGCAGCTGCGCTTCGGAGCGCAGGTGATGGAATGGGCCGAGAGGCTGGGCGCCATCAGCGACAGCGAGGATGGGCTCACCTGCGCCTACCTGACGCCGGGGCACCGGCGGACCGCCGCGCAGCTCGCCGAGTGGATGCGCGCGGCCGGCATGGAGGTCCATGTCGACGCCGTCGGCAACGTGGTCGGACGTTATGCCGCAGCCGTCCCGGGTGCCAAGGTCCTGATGACGGGCTCGCACTACGACACGGTGCGCAACGGCGGCAAGTACGACGGCCGGCTCGGCATCCTGCTGCCGATTGCCCTGGCCGGCTACCTGCACCAGCGGGGCGAGCGCCTGCCTTACCACCTCGACGTGGTCGGCTTCGCGGAAGAGGAAGGCGTGCGCTTTCGCAGCACCTTCCTGGGCAGCAGCGCCATCACGGGCCGCTTCGATCCGGCCCTGCTGGACCAGCGCGACGGCGACGGCGTGACGATGCGCGCGGCGCTCGCCGCGGCCGGCGCCGACCC
>DAMCRY010000245.1:0-6399 GCA_032115075.1 Massilia sp. | reverse complement strand
GCAGTGCGGCTGGCGGCGCCGCGCCAGCCCGCGCGCGCCGCCGTTCGCGAAGAGGAATGGGAAACCTTCTGAGCCCGCGATCCGCCGCCGCGCCTGCGGCGGCACGCGGCGCCTATGCGCACCGCATTGTTTTTCCCGCGCCCTCCTGCTGCCTTGTCTTGATTGCTAGAATCGATTTTTTTGACAGAGCCTGGAGCAGCAGTGGAACACGAAAGCCATCACCACCATCACCCGCACGGCACCGGCATCCGCTGGCTCGACATCAGCCTCGGCGTCGCCGCCGCGATCGTCTCGCTGGTCTCGCTGTGGCTGGGCCTGCATTCGGCGCACTCGATGGAAAAGCTGGTCGCGGCCAACAGCTATCCCTACGTGGAACTCATGCGCTCCACCAAGAGTCCTGACCACCGGCTCGAGAACGGCGACTACAGCAGGCGTGTGGAATTTTCGCTGGTCAACAACGGGATCGGGCCCGCCCGCATCGAGTGGGTCGAGCTGACCTACAAGGACAAGCCGATGGCCGACCTGACCGAGCTGCTGAGCGCCTGCTGCAATGCGAGCGAGAACGCGCTGGTGATGAACAAACGCGGCGGCATCGCGGGCACGCTGATCCGCCCGGGCGACATCGTGGCGATGTTCACGGCCGACGAGCCGCCTGTGCCGAATCCGGTATTCGACGCCCTGCACCGCGCCATGCAGGACATCTCGCATTCGTCGGCCTGCTACTGCTCCGTGTTCGACGAATGCTATCTCCGCAAGAAAGGCTCCAGCAAGCCGCTCCCCGTCGAGCAGTGCACGCCGCCGGCCAAGACGTTTACGCCTTATTTCAAATAAGCCCGGCGCCGGCGCGGCTGCGTCGGCCCAGTCCTTGCATAGCGCATAAGCATAGGACAAATCGGTATTTCTGTTGCAATGCAGCTACTGTTAAGCTTGCTTCCCTTCCGGCGGCCGAAGCGCCGCCGCAACGTATGCAAGAACAGAAAGAACCCATGAGCTCCAAGCACCCCAACGCCAACCCGTCCCGCGCCGTCCTTGTACTCGGCCTGATCGCCTCGTCCCTCCCCCCGGTCGCCTTCGCCCAGGACACGCCGCAGCAGGATCCCGCCGCCGCACCACTGCAGTCGGTCGTCGTCACCGGCACCCGCTCGCCGAACCGCCGCACCCTCGATTCGGAATCGCCGGTCGACGTCCTGACCAGCAAGGAACTGCAGAGCACCGGTTCCGGCGAGCTGGCGACCGTGCTGTCGCGCCTGCTGCCGTCGATGAACTTCCCGCGCCCGAGCGGCGCCGACGCCAGCGACGCGGTGCGCCCGGCGCAGCTGCGCGGCCTGTCGCCGGACCAGACGCTGGTGCTGGTGAACGGCAAGCGCCGCCACGCCTCGAGCGTCGTCAACGTCAACGGCACCCTGGGACGCGGCTCGGCCCCGGTCGACCTGAACGCGATCCCGCTGGCCGCGATCGAGCGCATCGAAGTGCTGCGCGACGGCGCCGCCGCACAATACGGCTCGGATGCCATCGCCGGCGTGGTCAACATCATCCTGAAGAAGGGCGCCGAAGGCGGCGAAGCCGAAGTGGTCTACGGCCAGTTCGACAAGGGCGACGGCGAGCAGGCCACCGTGCGCGCCTCGACCGGCTTCAGGCTGGGCGAGGATGGCTGGGTGCGCGTGGCCATCGAAGCGGCCGAGCGCAATGCGACCAACCGTTCCTTCGCCGATCCGCGCGCTTCGGCCGGCCCGCGCCAGGGCACGATCACGCAGCGCTACGGCGATCCGGACAGCCGTCCGCGCACGCTGTTCGTCAACAGCCAGGTCCGGCTCAACGACAATGTCGACTGGTACGCCTTCGCCAACCATGGCGAGCGCAAGACCTCGTCGGCCGCGACCTTCCGCACCGCCTTCACCGACGACAGCCGGAAGACGCTGCGCACGCCCCTGTATCCGGAAGGCTTCCAGCCGCTGCTGGACAGCACGTCCACCGACTCGTCGCTGGTGACCGGCCTGCGCGGCGAGCTGTCCGGCTGGCGCTGGGACGCGAGCCTGAACTATGGCCGCAACCGCTTCTCGCTGGACGTCGCGAATACGGCCAACTACAGCCTGGGCGCCGCCAGCCCGACCCGCTTCTACGCGGGCGAGCTGACCTCGACGCAGAAACTGGCCAACCTGGACGTGGCGCGCGAGATCCCGGTGTCCTTCATGAGCGGCCCACTGACGGTGGCCTTGGGGGCCGAAGCGCGCTTCGAGTCGTACGAGATCGGCGCGGGAGAGGCGAATTCCTACTTCGGCTCCGGCGCCCAGGGCTACTCCGGCTTCCGTCCCGAGAACGCGGGCAGGAACAGCCGCAACAACAAGTCGCTGTACCTGAACCTGGAAGGCGACATCACGAAGGACCTGTCCGGCGCCCTCGCGCTCCGCCATGAACGCTACAGCGACTTCGGCAACACCAGCTCGGCCAAGGCCTCGGCGCGCTATGCGTTCACGCCGGGCTTCGCGCTGCGCGGCACCGTGTCGAACGGCTTCCGCGCGCCTTCGCTGGCCCAATCCTTCTACACGATCACGACCACCAATACCCTGCTCGTCAACGGCACCAGCGCCCTGGTCGAAACCGGCACCTTCCCGGTCGGCAGCGCCGCCGCCGGCCTGCTCGGCGCCCAGCCGCTGAAGGCGGAAAAGGCGCGCAACCTGAGCATCGGCGCGCAATGGCAGCCGACCCGCAACTGGACCACGACCGTCGACCTGTACCGCATCGACATCGACGACCGCATCGTGTTCTCGTCGAACCTGCAGCTGGCGAACAAGCCGGAGCTGCTCAGCGCACTGGCCGCGCGGAACGTCTACGTCGGCGCCGCGCGCTACTTCACCAACGCGGTCGACACCCGCACCAAGGGCGTGGACATCGTCAGCACCTGGCGCCTGAACCTGCAGCAGGGGGCGCGCGCCGACTTCACGCTGGCGTACAACCACAACGACAACGAGGTCAAGCGCGTGGCGGCCACCCCGAGCGTGCTGTCCGAGCAGAAGCTGGTGCTGGTGGACCGCCAGACCGTCAACCGCCTGACCGTCGGTTCGCCGAAGGACAAGCTGAGCCTCTCCGGCGACTACACCCGGGGTATCTGGAACACCCGCGCCGTCGTCACCCGCTACGGCAGCTTCACGGTGCCGCAGAACGACCCGGCGCTGGACCAGACCTACGATCCGCAATGGGTGCTCGACCTGGCCGCCAGCGTGCGCCTGGGCAGCCAGTGGCGCCTGACGGCCGGCATCGACAATGCCACCAACCGCTATCCGGCGCAGGTGACCGCGCGCTCCAACCTGAACGTGAACGGCACCCAGCCGTACAGCGTGTGGGCGCCGAACGGCTTCAATGGCCGTTACTACTACCTGAAGGCCGGCTACACCTGGTAAGCACGGCGTCGTGGCCGGTCCCGCGGCGCGGGACCGGCTGCGCTCAGCCGACGATCAATCCCATCGAGCGCACCATCTCGGCCGCCTGGCGCGTCGAGATGATCGCACCGGCGAACTGCTTCGCGTTCGCCAGCTTCAATCCCCCCAGGTCGGCCTCGCGCAGGTCCGCTTCCTCGAAGCGGGTGTCCTTGATGTGCGCGTCGCGCAGGCTCCCGCCTTCGAATACCGCTTCGCGGAAGTCGCAGCCCGACAAGTCGGCGTCGGCGAAATCCAGTCCCACCAGCCTGCCCTTGCGGAAGGACATGCGGCGCAGGTCGGCGCCGACCAGCAGCGTGTCCTCGAAGCTCAGTCCGAGGTGTCCGGTCTCTTCGAACCGGGCGCCGGTCAGCTTGCAGCTGCGGAAGGCAGCGGACGCCAGTCGCGCGCGGCGCCAGCTGCTGTTGTTCAGGTCGGAGGATTCGAAGACCGCGTCGACCAGGTCGGCGGACTCGAAATCGGCGCGCCCGGCGCGGCAGCGCTGCCAGCGCGTGCGGCCCAGTTTCGCGGCGTAGAAGGAGGTGTCGGCCAGCTGGCAGTTGCGGAAAGCGCAGTCCTGCAGATCGAGGCGCGACAGGTCGGCGCCGGAGAGGTCGCAGTTGTCGAACACCAGCAGGTCGCCGGCGGCAAGGAAGGATTCGATGGCGGCGCGCGTCGGCGCGTCGCTGCTGAAGGTGATGGTTTGGCGTTGGTTCATGAATTGTCAGCTTTGAAACCGTCACCCCGGCGAAGGCCGGGGTCCAATGTGCGAGCAGTCGATACGCACGCAAACCTCTGGCACCGGCCTGCGCCGGTGCGACGGTCTCGAGGCTAGCGGCCGGGGCCGAAGCCGCCCGGGCCGTGGCCGGGACCGCCCGGTCCCATGAACATCGGCCGGCGGTTGCCCGCGTTGCCGAAGCTGCCGAAGCGGTAGGACAGGCCGACGTAGGCCATGCGCCCGCCGAAGCGGCGGATGCTGTACTCGCGCAGCACGTCGGTCTCGGTGATCGACTCCATCTTCTGCGAGTCGAACAGGTCGTTGATGTTGACCACCAGGCTCAGGGCCTGCGACAGGTTGCGGCGGTAGCTGAAATCGGCCGTGCGCACCGGCTGGCGGTAGCCTTCGCCGAACAGGGTCTTGCCCTGGGCGTTGAGCATCAGCTGGAAGAAGTTCGACTGGTTCATCTGGTAGGCGATGCGCGCGCGGCCGCTGATCGAGGTCGCCGAACGCTTGTCGTCGTCCGCGCTGCCCAGCACCGTCTGTTCCGCATAGCCGACGTTGCCGTTCACGTTGATCATCAGCTTGTCGGTGGCGCGGCCGCTGAAGTTGAATTCGATGCCGCCCGAACGGCTGCTGCCGGCGTTCTCGCGCGTGGTGAGCAGGACGTCGTTGGCCAGCAGGAAGCGGCGCTCGTTGATCAGGTCGCTCTCGCGGCGCGCGTAGGCGCGTACCGTGGTGTCGACCTTGCCGATCTTGGTCTCGACGCCCAGTTCCAGCGAGTCCGTGTTGGTCGGCTGCAGGTCCGGATTGCCCGACGAGATATTCAGTTCGTCGCGATAGACGACGAAGGGATTCAGCTCGCCCGCGTTCGGACGGCGGATCCGGTGCGCGTAGCTCAGGCGCAGCGTGGTGTCGTCGGACAGTCCGTAGGTGACGAAGGCGCTCGGGATCGCGTCGAAGTAATGGTTGCTGGCGCGGATGTTGGTCGTGACCTGGTTCATGTCGAGGTCCGCGTATTCCGCGCGCAGGCCGCCCTGCACGCCCCACTTCTCGTTCACCCGCCACTGGTAGCTGCCGTACAGCGCATAGGTGGTGTCGGTCAGCTCGAAGCGGTTGGTGCGCTGGGTGTTGACGCTCTCGATGCCGCCCGCGCCGATGTCGAAGAAGGCGTTGTCGAAGGTGCTCTCGTTGCGCGCCACCTTGTAGCCCAGGCGCATGACGCCGTGCTCGCCCGGCAGCTCGTAGTCGCCGGTGAAATCGGCGATGCGGGTTTCATTGTCGCCGTTCTGGCGGCTGTTGGCGGCGCTGGCGTTGCGCGGGCGCACCGTGTAGTCGGTGGCATAGCGTGCATCGCTGTCGCCGTCGTTACCCGACAGGCGCAGGTCCATCTTGAAGGTCTCGCCCGGCTTCTCGCCCTTGTGGTCCAGGCGCGCGCCGAGGCTGTAGTTGCGGTTCTTGTTGTCGCGCAGGCTGGTGCGCAGGTATTCGCTGTCGACCACGCCGGCCGCGCTCACGCTGCGGTAGCGCTCCATCGAGCTGCCGTCGTTGGTGTTCTCGGCGAAGCTGGCGGTCGCGCCGAGCACGTCCTTGTCGCCCCAGTTGTAGGTGAGGCCCGCGTTGAAGCCGGCCGAATCGCTGTTGTTGCGGCCGCTGCTGAACTGGGTGCTGCCGGTGACCGCCCCGGTCACCGGGTCGATGCGCTCGCGGCGGGTTTCGCCGCTGCTGTCGCGGTGGTCATGGCGGCGATAGGCGGCGCCCTGCACGCTGAAGCGTCCCGCGGTGTAGCTGCCGAAGCCCGAGGTGTTGTAGCGCCCTGACTGGCCGACGTTGGCGTTGAGCGCCGCGAAGCCGCCCGGGCTGCGTTCGCGCCGCATCACCAGGTTGAGGATCGGGCCACCGCCGCCTTCGTTGCCGAACTGGGCGCCGGGGTTGTTGATGACCTCGACCGATTCGAGGTCGGCTGCCGGAATCGCGCTGATCGCGGCGGCGCGGTTATCGCCCTGGAACATGGCCGACGGCTTGCCGTCCACCAGGATCTGCACATTGCTGCGGCCGCGCAGCGTGACGTTGCCGTCCGGGTCGACCGCGACCGAAGGCACCTTGTTCAGGGTATCCGCGACGGTGTCGTTCGAGCTGGCAGGATCGGCCTTAACGTCGTAGACCTGGCGGTCGATGCGGTTGGTGGTCTTGTTCGCGGTGACGTTCACGGTCGAGGTCACGGGCGCGCCGCCGGCCGGCGGGAACTCAGCCGTCTGCACGGCCGGC
>DAMCRY010000244.1:0-6402 GCA_032115075.1 Massilia sp. | reverse complement strand
CGCTCAAGGACCTGGGCACGGTCTGCTCGGGCAAGAGCGATGCCCAGGGCCGGCTGCGCTGCAGCGCGAAGATCGCCCAGGCCGGCGACCTGGCCGCAGCCCTGATCCTCGACCGGCTGCTGGTGGACGAAGTAGGGCACGTCGAGATCGGCAACCGCTGGTACCTTTACCTGTGCGCGCAGCGCGGCCTGGAGCCGGTGTCGACCTACGACGCCCTGACGGTGCGGTACCAGGCGCCGGTGCTGAAGGGGCCCTTCAACCTCGATGCGCGCCGCGCGGCGGGCTTCAGCGAGGCGGAGCTGGCGCGCTTCGCCTGAACCGGCATGGCCGACCTCGTCACCACGCCGGCGCCGGACCCTGCCTCCGGCGCTCTTCCCGGTTTCCTGCTCACGCGCCACTGGCGCGACACCGATGCCGGCGTCGAGGTCGACTTCTGGGTGGCGACCGAGGCGGGACCGCGCTGTCTGCGCCTGCCGCCGCAGCCGGCGCTGGCCTTCCTTCCGGTCGAGCAGCGCGAGGCGGCGGAACTGGTGCTGGCGACCGATCCCCAGGCGCGCGGCGGCTGGGAACTGCGCGAGCTGTCGCTGTGCGACTTCCGCCACCGTCCCGTGCTCGGCCTGTACTGCCGCCATTACCGCCAGCTGCTGCGGCTGGAGAAGCGCCTGCGCGAGGCCGGCGTCGACGTGTACGAAGCCGACGTCAAGCCGCCCGAGCGCTACCTGATGGAGCGCTTCGTCACCGCTCCGGTGCTGTTCCAGGGACGGCCCGAAGTCCGGGCCGAAGCCCCGCACCCCGCGCTGCTGCGCGACGCCAGCCTGCGGCCCGACGGCGACTACCGTCCATCGCTACGCCTGGTCTCGCTCGACATCGAGACCAACCAGCACGGCGAGCTGTATTGCATCGGACTGGAAGGCTGCGGGCAGCGCCAGGTCTACATGCTCGGCGCGCCGAATGGCGCCGCGCCTGCGCCGGGCGCCGGCGCCGGTGATTTTGCGCTCGACTACTGCGCCAGCCGCCGCGAGCTGCTCGACCGGCTCGAGGAGTGGATCGCGCGCCACGACCCGGACGCCATCATCGGCTGGAACGTGATCCAGTTCGACCTGCGCATGCTGGTGCAGGCGGCCGAAGGCTTCAAGCGCCCGCTGCGCCTGGGCCGCGACGGCAGCGCCGTCGAGACCCGCACCCACGGCCGTTCCGAGCACTTCTTCGTCAACATCGCGGGGCGCCTGGTGATCGACGGGATCGAGGCGCTGCGCTCGGCGACCTGGAGCTTTCCCTCCTTCAGCCTGGAGTCGGTGGCCCAGAGCCTGCTGGGCGAAGGCAAGGCGATCGACAATCCCTACAGCCGGATGGACGAGATCAACCGCATGTTCCTCGAGGACAAGCCGGCGCTGGCCTGGTACAACCTGAAGGACTGCGAACTGGTCACCCGCATCTTCGAGAAGACCGGCCTGGTCCGCTTCCTGCTGGAGCGCGCCAGCGTGACCGGCCTGGCGGTGGACCGCAGCGGCGGCTCGGTGGCGGCCTTCGAGCACCGCTACCTGCCGCTGATGCACCGCCAGGGCTTCGTGGCGCCGAACATCGGCGACGTGCCGGCCGCCGACAGCCCGGGCGGCTTCGTGATGGATTCGCGCTCGGGCCTGTACGACTCGGTGGTGGTGCTCGACTACAAGAGCCTGTACCCGTCGATCATCCGCACCTTCCTGATCGATCCGGTTGGGCTGGTGGTGGGCCTGCAGCAAGCGGAGGCGGATACCGTGCCGGGCTTCCGCGGCGGGCGCTTCTCGCGCACCCGCCACTGCCTGCCCGGCATCGTGCGCCAGGTCTGGGAAGGGCGCGAGGCGGCCAAGCGCGAGGGCAATGCGCCGCTGTCGCAGGCCCTGAAGATCATCATGAACGCCTTCTACGGGGTGCTGGGCACCACCGCCTGCCGCTTCTTCGACCCGCGCCTGGCGTCCTCGATCACGATGCGCGGCCACGAGATCATGCACCGCACCCGCGCCCTGATCGAGGCGCGCGGCTACCAGGTGATCTACGGCGACACCGACTCCACCTTCGTCTGGCTGGGGCGCGCCCACGAGGAAGCGCAGGCGGAGGCGATCGGCCGCGAGCTGGTGGCGCACGTCAACGCCTGGTGGCGCGAGCACCTGGCGGGCGAGTACGGCATCGCCAGCGCGCTGGAGCTGGAATTCGACGTGCACTACCGGCGCTTCCTGATGCCGACCGTGCGCGGCTCCGACGAAGGCAGCAAGAAACGCTACGCCGGCCTGGTGGCGGCGCCGGGCGGCGGCGAGGAGATGGTGTACAAGGGGCTGGAGACAGTGCGCACCGACTGGTCGCCGCTGGCCCAGCGCTTCCAGCAGGAGCTCTACCTGCGCATCTTCAAGGGCGAGCCCTACGAGGCCTGGGCCGCCGACTACGTGGCGCGCACGCTGCGCGGGGAACTCGACGAGCTGCTGGTCTACCGCAAGCGCCTGCGCCGGCCGCTGGCGGACTACGAGCGCAACGTGCCGCCGCACGTGCGCGCGGCGCGCATGGCCGACGCCTTCCACACGGCGCAGGGCCGGCCGCCGCAGTACCGCAGCGGTGGCTGGATCCGCTACGTGATGACCACCGCCGGCCCGGAACCGTTGGAGCTGCGCCGGGCGCCGATCGACTACGAGCACTACCTCACGAAACAGCTCGAGCCGATCGCCGACGCCATCCTGCCCTTCCTCGGCGACAGCTTCGCGCGCCTGACCAGCCCGCAGCGCGACCTGTTCTGAGCGGGCCGCGGGCCATGGCTGGCCCCGGGCTCACTCCTCCTGGAACGCCTCCTCGCGCTTCTTGCGCAGCGAGGGCAGCAGGACGACGACCAGGGCGATGACGGCCATCGCCAGCATGGCGGCGCTGATCGGGCGGGTGACGAAGACCATCGGGTCGCTGTGCGAGAGCAGCAGCGCGCGGCGCAGGTATTCCTCCATCATCGGGCCGATGATGTAACCCAGCAGCATCGGCGCCGGTTCCGCCCCGAGCTTGGCGCAGATGTAGCCGAACAGGCCGAACAGCGCCATCAGGTAGACGTCGAACTCGTTGTTGTTCAGGCTGAACACGCCGATCGCGCAGAACATCAGGATCGCCGGGAACAGGCGGTGGTAGGGCACCAGGATCATCTTGATCCACAGGCCGATCATCGGCAGGTTCAGCACGACCAGGAACAGGTTGCCGAACCACATCGACACGATCAGGCCCCAGAACAGGGCCGGCTGCTCGGTCATCACGGCCGGACCCGGCTGGATGCCCTGGATGATCATGGCGCCGATCATCAGCGCCATCACCGGGTTCGACGGAATGCCGAGGGTCAGCATCGGGATGAAGGAGGTCTGGGCGCCGGCGTTGTTGGCCGCTTCCGGCGCCGCCACGCCCTCGATCGCGCCCTTGCCGAATTCCTTCGCGTTGGGCGAGACCTTCTTTTCGATCGAGTAGGAGGCGAACGAGGCCAGCATGGCGCCGCCGCCCGGCAGGATGCCGAGGGCCGAGCCGAGCGCGGTGCCGCGCAGCACCGGCGCGACGATGCGTTTCAGGTCCTCCTTGGTCAGCAGCAGCCCCTTGACCTTCTTCATCATCAGGCTGCGGTCCTCGTCGTGCTCGAGGTTGCGGATGATCTCGCCGATGCCGAACATTCCCATCGCCACGATCACGAAGTTGATGCCGTCGGCCAGTTCCGGCATGTCGAAGGTGTAGCGCTGGGCGCCCGAGTTGACGTCGGTGCCGATCAGGCCGAGCAGCAGGCCGAGCAGCACCATGCCGATCGCGTTGAGCAGCGAGCCGCTGGCCAGCACCACCGAGGCCACGAGGCCGAGCACCATCAGGGAAAAATACTCGGCGGGGCCGAACTTCAGGGCGAGGTCGGCCAGCGGCGGCGCGAACAGGGCCAGCAGCACGGTGGCCACGGTGCCGGCGAAGAAGGAGCCGAGGGCGGCGGTGGCGAGCGCCTTGCCGGCCTGCCCGTTGCGCGCCATCTTGTAGCCGTCCAGGGCCGTGACCACCGAGGACGATTCGCCCGGCAGGTTGACGAGGATCGCGGTGGTGGAGCCGCCGTACTGCGCGCCGTAGTAGATCCCGGCGAGCATGATGAGGGCCGAGATCGGCGGCAGGCCGAAGGTGGCCGGCAGCAGCATCGCGATGGTGGCGATCGGGCCCAGGCCCGGCAGCACGCCGACCGCCGTGCCGACGAACACGCCGATCAGGCAGTAGAGCAGGTTCTGGAGGGTGAAGGCCGTTTCCAGGCCGAGTGCGAGGTTGGCGAAGATTTCCATGACGTTTCCTCAGCCTCCCGACAGCCATGGGCCGACGATCGGCATCGGCAAGCCGAGCACCTTGACGAACAGGACCACGGCGAACACGGTCAGGCCGACCGCCAGCAGCAGGGTCGGCGCCAGCTTGAACCGGGGGCTGGCCCAGGAACTCAGCATGACCAGCACGAAGGCGGCGACCGCCAGTCCGGCGCCGCGCATCAGGAAGCCGAACAGCAGCACGGCGCCCAGGATGACGGCGATGTCCTTGATGTGGAAGCGGCCGATGGCCTCGCCGTGGCCGATGAAGGAGCGGATCACGCCGGCCAGGCCCACCAGGGCCAGCAGGGAACCGAGCGCGGTCGGGAAATAGGCCGGGCCCATGCGGCCGGCGGTGCCCATGTCGAGCTCCTGCGCGAGAACCACGGCCGCGAGGCCGAAGACGATGAAGATGATGCCGATCCAGAAATTCTTCGGATGGCGGACGATTGAAGCCACTGCGAACCCCTTGTTGCTGTGAATACCGTTCAAGATCGAAAACTGCGCGGCGTCCCGGAAGAGCGCCGCGCAGCCACTGTGCTGCAGGATCGCGGGCAGGTCAGTCGGCGTACTGGCCGGCCTTGGTGATGATCGGGCCCCAGCGGTCGATCTCCGACTTCAGGTGGGCGCGCAGGGCTTCCGGACGGGCGCGGTTGTCGGCCACTGGTTCGGTGCCGAGGTCGGCGAAGCGCTGCTTGACGGTCGGGTCCTTGAGGGCGACGCGCAGGGCGTTCGAGAGCTGGTCGACGACCGGCTTCGGCGTGCCCTTCGGCGCGTACAGGCCGTGCCAGACGGCGACCTCGAAGCCCGGCAGGCCGGCTTCGCTCATGGTCGGCACGTTCGGCATCGAGGCCAGGCGGGTCTTGGTGGTGACGCCGTAGACCTTCACCTTGCCGCTCTTGATCTGGCTGGTGGTGTTGGTGGTCTGGTCGCACATGATGTCGACCTGGCCGCCCAGCATGTCGTTCATGGCCGGGCCGGTGCCCTTGTAGGGCACCGTGGTGAGGTCGACGCCGATGGCGGTCTGGAACAGCATGCCGCACAGGTGCGAGGCCGAACCCAGGCCGGCGTTGGCGTAGGTGACCTTGGTCTTGTTGGCCTTCACGTGGGCCAGCAGTTCCTTGAAGTCCTTGGCCGGGAAGTTCGCGCGCGCGATCAGGGTCATCGGCACGTCGGTGACCAGGCCGATCGGCTCGAAGCTGTCGATCGCGTTGTAGCTCAGCTTGCGGTACAGGGCCGGGGCGGTCGACTGGCCGATGTGGTGCAGGAACAGGGTGTAGCCGTCGGGCGCGGCCTTGGCCACGCGCGCCGCGCCGATGGTGCCGCCGGCGCCGCCGACGTTCTCGACGATGATCTGCTGCTTGAGTGTGGCGCCCATCGATTGCGCCACCAGGCGCGCGACGGTGTCGGTCGGTCCGCCGGCGGCGAACGGCACGACCATCGTGATGGTTTTCGTCGGGTAGTTCTGGGCCTGGGCGCCCACGGCGGCGCAAGCCAGGGCGATGGCTGCGACGGAGCGCAGGAAGGTGGGTTTCATCGGTGTCATCCTCTAACTCGTTGGTCCAACGGTTGCGGTTTTTGGGATTATTGGTATGGGGCGACGCATGGCCGCAGTGCCGGCCGCGACGAATTCCAGCCTGCTGCACAGGAAGCGCGTGCATACGCAGGACTTGTTGTACCAGCAAATAGTTAGATTTGCAACTACGTGGAAACCCGTAGCGCACCGTTGACAGGACTGAAGCATGGCGCTGGACGAACGTGGCCCCGGCCCTCGCGCGCGGCCGCGCGGCGGCGCCGGACGTGTTGACAAAAGCACACGCCACGGACACACTCGGATAAGCTGTTGAGCGTAGGTTGGCAGTTTGATCCGGAGCGGAGGCGAGATGCGTGCGTGGAAACGGTTGGTGGCGGCCCTGTCCTTGTCGGTGTGCGCGGCGCCGCTGCTGGCGCAGACGCGCGTCGAGGCCTTCAGCCCCGGAGGCCAGGTCAAGCAGGTGCGCCAGGCGACCGCGCGCTTCTCGCAACCGATGGTCGCATTCGGCGACCCGCGCGCGCCTCAGCCCTTCGACGTCGACTGCGCGCCGCCCGG
>DAMCRY010000243.1:0-6416 GCA_032115075.1 Massilia sp. | reverse complement strand
CCGCCCATGCGCGCCGCCAGCCCGCGGCCGGCGCCCGCCTGCTGCAGCTGCGCGGCGACGGCGGCCAGCACGCGGTCGCCCGCTTCGTGGCCCAGCGTGTCGTTGATTTCCTTGAAGTGGTCGATGTCCAGCGCCAGCAGGCCGAACGGCCGGCCTTCGCCACGGGCGAGCTTCACCGCCTGCGCCAGGCGGTCGAGGAACAGCGCCCGGTTCGGCAGGCCGGTCAGGCTGTCGGTATGGACCAGGTAATCGATCCGCTCGCAGGCCTTGCGGGCGAACACCAGGTCGTAGAACAGGGCCACGTAGCCGCCCGTTTCCCCGTGCTGGTCGACATAGGCGCTGATGTGCAGCCACTCTTCGTACAGCTCGCCGTTACGGCGCCGGTTGCACACCTCGCCCTGCCACTCGCCGGCGTATTCGAGCGCGTCCCACATCCCGGCGTAGAAGGCTGGACCGTGACGGCCGGAGCTGATCAGGCGCGGGGTATGTCCGATCACCTCGTGGGCTTCGTAGCCGGTCACCGCGGTGAAGCCGGGATTCACGCCCACGATGCGGCGCGCATGGTCGGCAACCATCCATGCGTCCGTGCTGCCGGCGAACACATCGGCCAGCAGGCGTTGCTGGACCGGCCGCTCCTGCGCGGCGGCGGCGGGTCGCAACAGGCACAGGACCGCGCCTGGAGAGGGATAATCGGCGCGCAGCGCATGCAGCAGCAGGCGGTCGTGGGCGCCGCCGAGGATGCGTACGGCGAGCTTGTCGACCCGTCCCGACATGCCGGACAGCAGGTCCTGCAACTCCATGGTCAGGTTGCGGCTGCCCGGCAGCTTCACCAGGGCCGCCAGCCGCTCCCCGATCAGGCGCGCCAGCGGCAGTCCGAACAGCGTTTCGGACTGCCGCGTCGCATGCGTGATGCGGCCGTTGCGGTCGACCACCAGGAAGCCGAAGCTGCCGAGCGAACGCAACATGTCGTCGAACGCATCCTGCAGGCGCGAAGCCAGGCCGCGTTCCGGATTGCCGGCCCCCTCCTCGCGCAGGCTGCGCAGTTCCGCGACCACGGCGGCGAAATCCTCGGCATACCGTTCGACCTGCTCGCGCAGGTCGGCGCGGCATGCCTGCTCCAGCGCTTCGTCGCCAGCCTGCGCCGTATCGTGGAGGGGCTCGCTCGTCATCCGCCCACCCCTTTCGCGCCGGGCAGGCTGTCGAGGTGGCGCACCAGCGCCAGGGGACTGAAGGGCTTGACGAAATAGGCGTCGGCGCCCATCGCCCTGCCGAATGCGATGTCGTGTTCCTGGCCGCGCGCCGTCACCAGGATGACGTGGGTGCCGCGCAGTGACGGCGAGCGCTTGACGTGGTCGCACAGCTGGAAACCATCCATCTCGCCCGGCATCATCACGTCCAGGATCATGGCGTGGAAGGGCTGATGCGCCAGCGCGGCCAGCGCCTGGGCGGCATCGCTCGCTTCGACGATGTCATACTGGCGGCGCAGGGTCAGCACGATCATGCGCCGCAATTCGGCATGGTCTTCGACGATCAGGATCGTGCTGCGGCGCGCGGGCGCCGCCGGTGTCAGCTCAGGCATGCCATCCGCTCCCTCTTGACCAGCAACTGCTCGACGATATCGTGCAGACGCTGGAACGGCACCGGCTTGGACAGCAGGGTGACGCCCCTGGGCAGGCCGCCGCGATCGGCGATCTCGTCATGGTCCAGACCCGTGACCACCGCAATCTCCATGCCCTCGCGAAACGGCGAGTGGGCAAGGTGATGCAGCATCTGGAAACCGTCCATGCCCGGCATGCGCAGGTCCAGGATCAGCAAATCGGGACTCTTGCGTCCGATCCGCATCAAGCCCTCGTACCCATTGCTCGCAAGCGACAAGGCAACGGGCAGCTTCCACGCCGCGATACGCAGCTGGTACAGCTTGAGCAGCACATTGTCGTCCTCGACGACCAGGATCTCCAGGGGGCCATCCTCGGTGGCACCGGCCGTTGCACCTGCCTGATCGGCGTTCTTGCCTGCAAGCAGCTTATCGACCGAAGCGCGCAGGATGCGGCGATGCCCGCCTTCCGTTTTCCAGGCTTCCAGCAGGCCACTCTCCACCCATAGCTGGGCCGTACGCAGCGAAACACCCAGCAACTGGGCCGCTTCGCGCGTCGTACAGAAGGAAATTTTGCTGCTCAAAGGCATTTTTTTGACTGTAAGTATTTATTCAGAACAAACATGTTATCATTTATTATCACTTTATTGCATTTTATTGTCAAACTGGAGTGAGCGGCCTGCTGCGGCATGGCGCACGCCGCCTTCCGCGATCTTTCTCTACATAAACATAAATTAAATGAAAACATTGAAAGACCTCAAGATCAGTCACCGCCTCGCGTTCGCCTTTTCCCTGCTGATCCTCCTGATCGGCCTGATGGCCTTCACCGGCTGGAACGTGCTCTCCGGCTCGGAGCAGCGGATCAGCGATATCGTCGAGCACAACAGTCGGAAAACCAAGCTCGCCAACGATCTCATCGATGACTTGAATGCCGTCGCCGCGTCCGTCCGGGATTACCTGCTGCACGAAGACGCCGCCGCTCGCCTGAGGCAACGGGAGCGCATCGCCGGGGCGCGGCGCGAATACGACGCCGCCGCCGACGCGCTCGACCGGCTGGTACGGGCGGGGCGCGAGAAACAGCTCGGCGAGGCACTGGCCGGCCACCGGTTGCGGGTCAGGCCGCTGTTCGACCGAACCCTGGCGCTGGCCGACGAAGGCCGTCTCGAAGATAGCCGCGCCTTCCTGCGCGAGCGCGCACAGCCCGCGCTCGATGCCTGGTTTGCCGACCTCTACCGCATGATCGCACTCCAGGACTCGCTCACCGATGCCGCGATCGGCGAGATGCGCGAGAATTTCCGCACGGCCAGGGTTGTGCTGTTCGCGGTGCTGGCAGCGTCGGTGGCGTCCGGCGCCTTCCTGGCCTGGCGGATCGGACGTTCGATCGCGCTGCCGCTCGGGCACGCCGTCAGGATCGCGGAGACGGTAGCGTCGGGAGACCTGCGTTCGCGCATCGTCGCCACCGGCGCCGATGAGACCGGGCAACTGATGCAAGCGCTCGGGACGATGAACGAAAGCCTGGTGCGGATCGTCGGCGAGCTCCAGCAGGGGGCGGCCGTGATCGCCTCCGCCTCCACCGAGATCGCGGCCGGCAACCTCGACCTGTCGGCGCGCACCGAGGAACAGGCCGGATCGATCGAGGAAACCGCGGCGTCGATGGAGGAGCTGACCGTGACGGTCCGGCGCAATGCCGCGAATGCGCAGCAGGCCAGCGAAATGGCGGGCAACGCATCCGGCCTCGCGCGTGACGGCGGGGTCGTGGTCGGCCAGGTGGTCGAGACCATGGAGGCGATCGACGCCTCCGCGCGACGGATCGCGGACATCATCGGCGTCATCGACGGCATCGCCTTCCAGACCAACATCCTGGCGCTGAACGCGGCCGTCGAAGCGGCCCGCGCAGGCGAGCAGGGTCGTGGCTTCGCGGTGGTGGCGTCGGAAGTGCGCAACCTGGCCCAGCGCTCGGCCACGGCGGCACGCGAGATCAAGACCCTCATCGGCGACTCCGCCCTAAAGGTTGCCTCGGGGAGCGCGCTGGTCACCCGGGCCGGCGCCACCATGCAGGCCCTGGTCGCGCGTGTCGACGAGGTCAGCGGCCTGGTGCGCGAAATCAGCGTCGCCAGCCGCGAGCAGGCGTCCGGCATCGAGCAGGTCAACCAGGCCATCATGCAGATGGATGGCACGACCCAGCAGAACGCGGCACTTGTCGAACAGGCGGCCGCGGCGGCGCGCGCGCTGAACGAGCAGGCCGGCAGCCTGGCCGCCCTGGCGACGGTCTTCACACTCGACCGGAGCGCGCAGCCCGTCCAGCAGGCCAAGCCCGCGCGGCACCTGGCGACGGGCGCGCTGGTGGCGCCTGCATGATGCCGGGACAAGGGCGGATGGGGCGAAGATAGACTGAGAGAGAGTTAGCCGACCGAATAGTCAAGAAATGTCACATTAGGGTGACTTTCTTGATCTACGTCAATTAATTTCTTGATTGCATTCATATATACTGCCGCTGGTCATCAGTTCAGCCCGATGCATCGCGCTTCCCGGACGCATTGCGCCGCGACTTCGGGTAGCGGTCTCGGGCGCCCGTATCCTTTCCAATGTATCCTGCTACCTTTTCAGGTGGGCGCGCTGGCGCCACGTCCCCCGACGCCAGCGTGGCCGCTCCGGACTACGCACAAGACGCGGTATCGATCCTCGACGAACTCCAGCAGGTCGTGTTCCACACCGACCGCGCGGGCAACTGGACCTTCCTGAACCGTGCGTGGTCCGCACTGACCGGACTTGAGATAGACGCGACGCTGGGAGCGTTCTGCCTGGACCGGGTCCATCCCGACGACCGCGCGCACGAACAGCAGTGCCTCGAGCAGCTGCTGTCGCATGGCCATCATCAGTGCCGGCACGAGGTCCGCTACGTGCGCGTCGATGGCGAGATCCGTTGGGTCGACGTGTTCGCGCGTTCCAGCCTCGGCCCCGACGGCACGGTCAACGGTACCGTGGGCACCCTGTTCGACGTTTCCGAGCGCAAGGCGCTGCAGCAGCAGCGGCGCCTCGCCGACGGCGTGTTCGGCAGCGCCGGCGAGGGCATCATCGTCACCTCGGCGGCAGGGTCGATCGTGGACGTCAATGCGTCGTTCGAGACAATCACCGGCTATACCCGTGCCGAAGTACTCGGGAAGAACCCGCGCCTGCTGAGCTCCGGCCGGCAGGACAAGTCCTTCTATGTCGAGATGTGGCGCACCCTCGCGGAATCGGGCCACTGGAGCGGCGAAGTGTGGAACCGCCGCAAATGCGGCGAGTTCTACATGGAGCGGCTGACCATCACCGCCATCCACGACGACGACGGCAAACTGTCGCACCATGTCGGCGTCTTCAGCGACCTCACGCACCAGAAACTGCAGGCCGAGCATCTCGATCGCATGAACCATTACGATGCGCTCACCGGGCTGCCCAACCGGCGCCTGCTGTCCGACCGCCTGCAACAGGCGATGCAGCGCGCCCGCCGCGGCGGGAACGGGGTCGCCGTCGCTTGCCTCGACCTGGACGAGTTCAAGACCGTCAACGAACTGCATGGACACGGCTGCGGCGACGAGCTGCTGGTCGCCGTGGCGCACAGGATGCAGGAGGCGGTCCGCAAGGGCGATACGGTAGCGCGCCTGGGGGGAGACGAATTCGTGGTGGTGTTCGACGAGGTGGAGTCGCTCGATGCCTGCCGTCCCATGGTCGCGCGGCTGTTGAAGGCGGTCGCCGCGCCGCTCGCGGTCGAAGGTGCTTCTTCAGGCGTCAGCGCAAGCGCCAGCGCCGGCGTCGCGTTCTACCGCCGCGACGAGGACATGGACGCCGACCAGCTGATCCGCCAGGCCGACCAGGCCATGTACGAGGCCAAGACCCAGGGCAAGAACCGCTACTGCGTATTCGACAGCCTCGGCTACCGCGTGCTGGTCGACCGGTTCGAGGAACTCGACGCCATCGAAGGAGCGCTGGCCAGGGGTGAGTTCGCCCTTCACTACCAGCCCATCGTCCACCTCAGGAGCGGCGCGCTCAACTCGGTCGAGGCACTGGTTCGCTGGAACCATCCGGAGCGCGGCTGCCTCGCGCCGGGCGCCTTCCTGCCCGTGCTGGAAGGTCATCCGCTCATGCTGGCGCTCGAGAACTGGATACTCGAAGAGGCCTTGCGCCAGCACGTACGCTGGCTCGACGCCGGCCTCGACGTCGCCGTCAGCGTGAACATGAGCGGCGCGCAGTTGCGCCGCAAGGACTTCGTGGCGCACCTGCGCGCGCTGCTGGCGGCCCACCCCCGCGTCGATCCATGCCGCCTCAAGCTGGAGGTCCTCGAAACCAGCGCGCTGGAAGACATGGAGCACGTGTCGAACCTGATCACGCAATGCACCGAGATCGGCGTCTCCTTCGCGCTCGACGACTTCGGCACCGGATATTCGTCGCTGCGCTACCTGAAGCAGCTTCCGGCGAAACGCATCAAGATCGACCAGGGTTTCGTACGCGACATGCTGCACGATCCGGACGACCTTGCCATCCTCGAGGGCGTCGTGGGCCTGGCGGCCGCCTTCAAGCGCGACGTGGTCGCGGAAGGCGTGGAAACGCTGGAGCATGCTGCCATGCTGGTCCAACTGGGGTGCCTGCTGGCCCAGGGCTACGGGATCGCCCGCCCGATGCCGCCCGAAGCCTTGGCAAGCTGGCTGGCGGATTGGCGCCTGCCGGCGACGGTGGCGGCCCGCAGCACGCTGGAGCGCCACGACATCCTGCTGCTGCGCGCCCTGGTCGAGCAACGCGCCTGTCCGCAGGGAGGAACGGCCGGCGTCGCGGCGTTCGACGAATG
>DAMCRY010000242.1:0-6466 GCA_032115075.1 Massilia sp. | reverse complement strand
CCAAGGGGACATTTCTACTTTGCACAGCAGGGGACATTTCTATTTAGCGTTGACAGGTTCCGGCAACGATCACGCGGAAGTTTCCACCGGCCACCTCCGGCGCCACGGCCGCAGCACCTGCCGCACCGGGTTCACCTGCGTGCCGACGTCCTTCTCGCCCACCAGTCCGCGCCGCTTCAGGTGCCGCAGCGCCACCTGCACCGCCGACTTCGACAAGCCCGTCTTGACCGCGATCGTCTGCAGGCTCGCCGGCACCTGGTCGCGTCCCAGCGCCTGGGCGCTGGTCAGCAGATACAGGTAGACGACGAAGGCGGCGGGGCGGCGGTCGTGGCCGACGAGGTCGGGCATCAGGACCTCGAAGACGTAGGCGTCGAGCGAAGACTGGCGGGTAGTCATGAATACTATAGTGTTAAAAAGCACATGTGACCGCGAGTCTGCCACGATAATGCACGGCACTACAACCACAACATCGCCCCCATGATCACCCAACTGAAATTCGTCAGCATTCCCGTCTCGGACCAGGACCGCGCCCTCGCCTTCTATACCGAAAAGCTCGGCTTCGACATCTCGACCGACCAGCCGATGGGCCCGGGCAAGCGCTGGATCGAGCTGCGTATCGCCAGCTCCAGCACGCGCGTGGTGCTGTTCACGCCGGACGGCCAGGAAGACCGCATCGGCAGCTTCTTCAATGGCTCTTTTGCCTGCGACAACGTCGAGGCGACCTACCGCCAGCTGAGCGGACGCGGCGTCGAGTTCGTCGAGCCACCGACCGTGCAGCCGTGGGGCGCGTACGCGAAGTTCCGCGACCCGGACGGGAACACCTTCGTGCTGTCGTCTTCCTGAGACAAACTGCGGTACGCTTGTCGTCACCAGCGGAGAGGAGAACACGATGGAAATGAAGAAAATCAGCGCCGGCAAGCTGCGCGCGATCGGCTATGACGCACGCGAGCGCACCTTGCGCGTGGAATTCGACGACGGCAGCGCCATCGACTATGCGGGCGTCGGTGCCGAGGTCTGGCGCAAGCTGTCGGGTTCCGGCTCGACGTGGAGCTATTACCGCGACAACATCGAGGAAGAGTTCGCCGGCCGCCGCGGCCGCGTCGGCGCCGATACGGCGAAGAAAACCCTCGACCGCGAAGCCCTGATGAAAGCCTTCGGCGGCGAACCGGACGGTACGTCGACCTGATAAAAAACGCCGCCCTGCCGAAACGGGGCGGCGTCGTTCCTGCGAACGTTCAGGCAACGCCCACCGGTCCAGGCGGGCGCCCCTTCGTCAGGCCGATTCCTTCAGCTGCTCCAGGATGGCCGGGTTCTCCAGCGTCGACACGTCCTGGGTGATGTTCTCGCCCTTGGCCAGCACGCGCAGCAGGCGACGCATGATCTTGCCGGAGCGGGTCTTGGGCAGGTTGTCGCCGAAGCGGATTTCCTTCGGCTTGGCGATCGGGCCGATCTCCTTCGCCACCCAGTTGCGCAGTTCGACCGCCAGCTTCTTGGCGTCCTCGCCGCTCGGACGCGCCTGCTTCAGCACCACGAAGGCGCAGATCGCCTCGCCGGTGGTCTCGTCCGGCTTGCCCACCACCGCCGCTTCCGCGACGATCGGGTGCGCCACCAGGGCCGATTCGATCTCCATCGTGCCCATGCGGTGGCCCGAGACGTTCAGCACGTCGTCGATACGGCCGGTGATCGTGAAGTAAGCCGTGTCCTTGTTGCGCACCGCGCCATCGCCGGCCAGGTAGTACTTGCCGCCCAGTTCTTCCGGGAAGTAGCTGGTGCGGAAGCGGTCCGGGTTGTTCCAGATGGTGCGGATCATCGACGGCCATGGACGCTTGACGACCAGGATGCCGCCCTGCCCGTTCGGCACGTCGTTGCCGGCTTCGTCCACGATGGCGGCCATGATGCCCGGCAGCGGCAGGGTGCAGGAACCCGGCACCAGCGGGGTGGCGCCCGGCAGCGGGGTGATCATGTGGCCGCCGGTTTCGGTCTGCCAGAAGGTGTCGACGATCGGGCAGCGTTCCTGGCCGACGTTCTTGTAGTACCACATCCAGGCTTCCGGATTGATCGGCTCGCCGACCGAGCCCAGCAGGCGCAGGCTCGACAGGTCGTAGCTCTTCGGGTGCACCTTCTCGTCCGCGTCGGAGGCCTTGATGAGCGAGCGGATCGCGGTCGGCGCGGTGTAGAAGATCGAGACCTTGTGCTTGGCGATGGTTTCCCAGAAGCGGCCGGCGTGCGGGAAGGTCGGCACGCCTTCGAACACGATCTGGGTGGCGCCGACGGCGAGCGGGCCGTAGGCGATGTAGGTGTGGCCGGTGACCCAGCCGATGTCGGCGGTGCACCAGTAGACGTCTTCCGGCTTGATGTCGAAGGTCCACTTCATCGTCAGCGCGGCCCACAGCAGGAAGCCGCCGGTGCTGTGCTGGACGCCCTTCGGCGTGCCGGTCGAGCCCGAGGTGTAGAGGATGAACAGCGGGTGTTCCGCATCCACCCATTCCGGCTCGCAGTCGGTGGACTGGTTGTCGACCAGCTCGTGCAGCCAGATGTCGCGGCCCTGCTGGAAAGCGATGTCGCCGCCGGTGCGCTTGTAGACGATGACGTCGCGGATGGTGTCGCAGCCGCCCATCGCCAGCGCCTCGTCGACGATGGCCTTCAGCGGCAGCGACTTGCCGCCACGGCGTTGCTCGTCGGCGGTGATCACGGCCACGGCGCCGGCGTCGATGATGCGCTCCTGCAGCGACTTCGCCGAGAAGCCGCCGAACACCACCGAGTGGGTGGCGCCGATGCGGGCGCAGGCCTGCATGGCGGCGACGCCTTCGATCGACATCGACATGTAGATGATGACGCGGTCGCCCTTCTTGATGCCGCGGGATTTCAGGCCGTTGGCGAACTGGCAGACGCGGGCGTGGAGCTCGCGGTAGGTGGCCTTGGTCACGGTGCCGTCGTCCGCCTCGAAGATGATGGCGGTCTTGTCGGCGTTGCCGTTCGTGAGGTTGCGGTCGAGGCTGTTGTACGACGCGTTCAGCTGGCCGTCGGCGAACCATTTGTAGAACGGTGCGTTCGATTCGTCGAGGGTGGTGGTGAACGGCTTGTGCCAGTCGATGTTTTCACGCGCCAGGCGCGCCCAGAAGCCCTCGTAGTCGCTGGCCGCCTCGGCGCACAGCTTTTCGTAGGCTTCCATGCCGGAGATCGCGGCCTTCCCGGCGAACGCGGCGGGCGGCGGGAACACGCGGTTTTCCTGGAGGGTGAATTCTTCCTGATTGCTCTCGTTCTCGGCCATACTAGTCTCCATAGTAGTAAGTTTTACCGGACACCTTAGGGGCGCTCGCTTACTGAGCCCTTACATGGGCCTTCTTGCTTCGCCGGCGCTGGAATGCCATTCTACCAACGCTATCGTAAAGCGGCGACGGAACCCGCAAGCGCGCGCGAGCGGGTGTAAAATGCTCGGCTGTAATTTACCCAGCACCCAGGAGCCGCATCTCGATGGCGCAGTTAATCCCTCCACACGAAGCAAAGAAACTCAGTCCCCTGAACAACCTGATCTTCGCCAGCCGCTGGCTGCAGCTGCCGCTGTACCTCGGCCTGATCCTGGCGCAGTGCGTTTACGTCTTCCATTTCTGGGTCGAACTCAAGGACCTGATCGGCGCGGCGATGGGCAATGCCGCCTCGCTCGCCCACATCCTGGACGTGGTCACCGTGCCGGGCGCCGTGCGTCCGACCAAGCTGACCGAAACCACCATCATGCTGGTCGTGCTCGGCCTGATCGACGTGGTCATGATCTCGAACCTCCTGATCATGGTGATCGTCGGCGGCTACGAGACCTTCGTCTCGCGCATGCACCTCGAAGGCCACCCGGACCAGCCGGAATGGCTGTCGCACGTGAACGCGTCGGTGCTCAAGACCAAGCTGGCGATGGCGATCATCGGCATCTCGTCGATCCACCTGCTGAAGACCTTCATCAACGCGGGCAACTACAAGCCGGAAACCATGATGTGGCAGACCATCATCCACCTCGCTTTCCTGCTGTCGGCCATGGCGATCGCCTATACCGACCGCATCGTCATGACCACCCACTCGAAGCACTGAACGACACACTCATCCCTCCTGATCGAGAAACCTATGGCAACCGTTATCACCCAGAGCGACCTCATCGAATCGGTCGCGGCAGCCCTCCAGTACATCAGCTACTACCATCCGGCCGACTATATCCAGCACCTGGCGCGCGCCTATGAGACCGAGCAAAGCCCGGCCGCGAAGGACGCCATCGCGCAGATCCTGACCAACTCGCGCATGTGCGCCGAGGGCAAGCGTCCGATCTGCCAGGACACCGGCATCGTCAACGTGTTCCTGAAGATCGGCATGAACGTGCGCTTCGAAGGCTTCACCGGCTCGGTGACCGATGCCGTCAACGAAGGCGTGCGCCGCGCCTACGGCTTTGCCGACAACAAGCTGCGCGCCTCGATCGTGGCCGACCCGCACTTCGAGCGCAAGAACACCAAGGACAACACCCCGGCCGTGGTCCACATGGAACTGGTCGAGGGCGACACCGTCGACGTCAAGCTGGCCGCCAAGGGCGGCGGCTCGGAGAACAAGACCAAGTTCGTCATGCTCAACCCGTCCGACTCGCTGGTCGACTGGGTCATCAAGACCGTGCCGCTGATGGGCGCCGGCTGGTGCCCGCCGGGCATGCTCGGCATCGGCATCGGCGGCACCGCCGAGAAGGCGATGCTGATGGCGAAAGAGTCGCTGATGGAAGACATCGACATGTACGAGCTCAAGCAGCGCGGCCCGCAGAACAAGCTGGAAGAACTGCGTATCGAACTGTGCGACAAGATCAACGCGCTGGGCATCGGCGCCCAGGGCCTGGGCGGCCTGACCACCGTGCTGGACGTGAAGATCAATATGTACCCGACCCACGCGGCCTCGAAACCCGTGGCGATGATCCCGAACTGCGCCGCCACCCGCCACGCCCACTTCGTGCTGGACGGCTCGGGCCCGGCCTACATCGAACCGCCGGCGCTGTCCACCTGGCCGGAAGTGCACTGGACCCCGGACACCGAGAAGTCGAAGCGCGTCGACCTCAACACCCTCACCAAAGAGGAAGTCGCGTCGTGGAAGCCGGGCCAGACCCTGCTCCTGAACGGCAAGATGCTGACCGGCCGCGACGCCGCGCACAAGCGCATCCAGGACATGCTGTCCAAGGGCGAGCAGCTGCCGGTGGACTTCACCAACCGCGTGATCTACTACGTCGGCCCGGTCGATCCGGTGGGCGACGAGGTCGTCGGCCCGGCAGGCCCGACCACCGCGACCCGCATGGACAAGTTCACCGACATGATGCTGGAGAAGACCGGCCTGATCTCGATGATCGGCAAGGCCGAGCGCGGCCCGGCGGCGATCGAATCGATCCAGAAGCACAAATCGGCCTACCTGATGGCGGTCGGCGGCTCGGCCTACCTGGTGTCGAAGGCGATCAAGTCCGCGAAAGTCGTCGGCTTCGAGGACCTGGGCATGGAAGCGATCTACGAGTTCGAGGTGACCGACATGCCGGTCACCGTGGCCGTCGATTCGACCGGCACCTCGGTGCACACCACCGGTCCGAAGGAATGGTCGGCCAAGATCGAATCGCTGAAAGGCATTCCGGTCAACGCGGCTTGACGCAGGCGCGATCCGGTCCAGTGGACCGGATCGCGCTCTGCCGCCCACGCCTCCAGCTCCCCTCCGCGCCGCCACGATGGTTCTTTCCACTCATGACAACGACGCCCCGATCGGCATCTTCGACTCGGGCGTCGGCGGCCTCTCGGTGCTGCGCCACATCCAGGCGCAGCTCCCGCACGAACACCTCCTCTATTTCGCCGACTCCGGCTTCGCTCCCTACGGCGACAAGCCCGAACACGTCGTCATCGACCGCGTCCTTGCCGTGGCGCGCCATCTCGAAACGCAGGGCGTGAAAGCCCTGGTGGTGGCCTGCAACACCGCCACCGTGGCCGCCGTGCGCCTGCTGCGCGAACGCTACCCTGCCATGCCCATCGTCGGCGTCGAACCCGGTCTCAAGCCGGCCGCCGCGGCGACCCGCAACGGCACGGTCGGCGTACTGGCCACGGAGCGCACGCTGTCCGGCGAAAAATTCCTGCTGCTGCGCGACCAGATCCACGCCGCGACGGGCGCCCGCTTCCTGCTGCAGCCCTGCGTGGGCCTGGCGGACCAGATCGAGTTCGGCGAACGCGATTCGCAGGAGCTCGACGCCATGCTGGAACGCTACATCGCCCCCCTGCTGGTCCAGGGAGCCGACACGCTGGTGCTGGGCTGCACGCACTACCCGCTGGTGCAGGCCTCGATCGAGCGCGTGGTGCAGCGGCATACCAATGCGGCGATCACGCTGGTCGACACCGGCGACGCCGTGGCGCGCCAGCTGGCGCGGCTGCTGGAAGCGGCCGGACTGCTGCGCGCGGCCGGCGGCGAGCCGGCCCGGCTCACC
>DAMCRY010000241.1:0-6529 GCA_032115075.1 Massilia sp. | reverse complement strand
CCAGGCTTGACCTTTGACCATGGCGAAGACATCGCCGCGCTGCGCGAAGCAGTCCAACAGTTCGCGGAAGCCGAAATCGCCCCGCGCGCGGCCGAGATCGACCGCAGCGACCAGTTCCCGATGGACCTGTGGAAGAAGATGGGCGAACTGGGCCTGCTGGGCATCACCGTCGGCGAGGAATACGGCGGCGCCAACATGGGCTACCTGGCGCACATCGTCGCCATGGAAGAAATCTCGCGCGCCTCGGCCTCGGTCGGCCTGTCCTACGGCGCCCACTCGAACCTGTGCGTCAACCAGATCAAGCGCAACGGCAACGAAGAGCAGAAGCGCAAGTACCTGCCGAAGCTGATCTCGGGCGAGCACGTGGGCGCGCTGGCCATGTCCGAGCCGAACGCCGGCTCCGACGTCGTCAGCATGAAGCTGAAGGCCGAGCTGAAGGGCGATCGCTACGTCCTGAACGGCACCAAGATGTGGATCACCAACGGCCCGGACGCCGACACCCTGGTGGTCTACGCCAAGACCGACCTGGAAGCGGGTCCGCGCGGCATGACCGCCTTCCTGATCGAAAAGGGCTTCAAGGGCTTCTCGATCGCGCAAAAGCTCGACAAGCTCGGCATGCGCGGCTCGCACACGGGCGAGCTGGTGTTCCAGGATTGCGAAGTGCCGGTCGAGAACGTGCTGGGCGGCGTCGGCAAGGGTGTCAATGTCCTGATGTCGGGCCTGGACTTCGAGCGCACCGTGCTGTCGGGTGGCCCGCTGGGCATCATGTCGGCCTGCATGGACGTGGTCGTTCCTTACATCCACGAGCGCAAGCAGTTCGGCCAGGCGATCGGCGAGTTCCAGCTCATGCAGGGCAAGATCGCCGACATGTATTCGACCATGATGGCGTGCCGCGCCTACGTCTACGCCGTGGGCCAAGCCTGCGACCGCGCGACTTCGCCGGAACAGGTGCGCGCCCTGCGCAAGGACGCCGCCGGCGCCATCCTGTACAGCGCCGAGAAGGCGACCTGGATGGCCGGCGAGGCGATCCAGACCCTGGGCGGCAACGGCTACATCAACGAGTACCCGGTCGGCCGCCTGTGGCGCGACGCCAAGCTGTACGAGATCGGCGCCGGCACCAGCGAGATCCGCCGCATGCTGATCGGGCGCGAGCTGTTTGGCGAGACGATGTAATTTGCAAGAGTGACGTGGAGTCAGCTCTATTCTTCCTCCACCCTCGAGACCGTCGTTGCCGCTAGTGGCGGGAAGTCGTTGCCGCCAGTGGCGGCAACGACGTGCCAAGGGTGCGGGCTGCGCTTAACAGTTGTGCAGCGCACCAGTTCCAATAGAATGTCCGCTCCACCTGCCAGCGCGCGAGACGAACGATGACCCAGCAAGCGTTCCCCAAACTGCTGTCTTCCCAGATCGCATTCGACATCGCGCGCACCATCCTGGACGGCTTCGACAAGCACTACCGCCTGTTCCGCCAGGCCAGCCAGCGGGCGCGCCGCCATTTCGAGACGGCCGACTGGGCCACCGCGCAGGAGGCCGCGCGCGAGCGCATCGATTACTACGACCGGCGCGTGCAGGAATGCGTGCACGTCCTCGAGGACGCGTACAGCCCCGAGGAACTCACCGACCGCGTCTGGCGCGAAACCAAGCTGCACTACATCGGCCTGCTCTCGGGCCACAAGCAGCCGGAGCTGGCCGAGACCTTCTTCAACTCGGTCAGTTGCCACATCCTGCACCGCAGCTACTACAACAACGACTACCTTTTCGTGCGGCCGGTGATCTCGACCGAGTACATCGAGACCGAGGAGCCGCAGCCGACCTACCGCGTCTACTACCCGGCGGCCGACAGCCTGCACGGCGCCCTGGCACGGGTCGTGACCAACTTCCAGTTCGACGTGCCGTTCGCCGACCTCGAGCGCGACGTCGCGCGGGTAGCGGCGCGCATGCGCGAGAGCTTCGGCATCGACCGCGCCGAAGCGAACCTGCAGCTGCAGGTGCTGTCGAGCCCCTTCTTCCGCAACAAGGCCGCCTACATCGTCGGCCGCGTCATCAACGGCCCGCGCGACTACCCCTTCGTGATCCCCGTCCTGTACGAGCCCGGCGGCCTGCTGGCACTCGATACGGTACTGACCGAGCCCTACCACATCACGCTGCTGTTCAGCTTCACCCGCGCCTACTTTTTGGTAGACATGGAGGTCCCATCGGGGTTCGTGAGCTTCCTGCGCAGCCTGATGCCGCGCAAGCCGCGCAGCGAGATCTACACGGTGCTGGGCCTGCAGAAACAGGGCAAGACCCTGTTCTACCGCGACTTCCTGCAGCACCTGAAGCACAGCTCGGACCAGTTCCGCATCGCGCCCGGCATCCGCGGCCTGGTGATGCTGGTGTTCGAACTGCCCTCCTTCCCCTATGTGTTCAAGGTGATCAAGGACTGGTACCCGCCGCCGAAGGAGACCACGCGCGCCCAGGTCAAGGAAAAATACCTGCTGGTGAAGCACCACGACCGCGTCGGGCGCATGGCCGACACGCTCGAATACTCGGACGTGGCCTTCCCGCTGGCGCGCTTTTCGGAAGAGCTGGTGGCCGAGCTGAAGGAATTCGCCCCCTCGCTGGTCGAGATCGAGGGCGAGCGCGTCATCGTGCGCCACCTGTACATCGAGCGCCGCATGGTGCCGCTGAACCTGTACCTGGCCGAGGCCCAGGCGGCCGGCGACGAGGAACGCGTCGCGCGCGGCGTGATCGAATACGGGAATGCGATCAAGGACCTGGTCGCGGCGAACATCTTCCCGGGCGATATGTTGTACAAAAACTTCGGCGTCACCCGCCACGGCCGCGTCGTGTTCTATGATTACGACGAGATCGAATACCTCACCACCTGCAATTTCCGCGACATCCCGCAAGCGCGCAACGAAGAAGACGAGATGGCGGCGGAGCCTTGGTACCCGATCGGCAAGCACGACGTGTTTCCGGAACAGTTCGGCCGCTTCCTCCTTGGAAATCCGACGATCCGGCGCCATTTCATGGAACATCACGCGGAGCTGTTGACCCGCGCGTATTGGCAATCCCACAAGGACCGCATCCTGGCGGGCGTCGTCGACGACGTCTTCCCTTATCCCCAGCAGATCCGTTTCTGCAAACAGGCAAACCCCACCCCGGCGCATGGGCACACCCCTCCCGCGCCACCCATTTTGGAGACCTTACACAATGAATGATCCAGTCGTTATCGTTGGCGCCGCCCGTACCCCGATGGGCGCCTTCCAGGGCGATTTTTCGTCGAAGTCGGCGAGCGACCTCGGCGCGGTGGCGATCAAGGCCGCGGTGGAGCGCGCCGGCGTCGCCGCCGACAGCGTCGAGCACGTCTACTTCGGCAACTGCCTGATGGCCGGCCAGGGCCAGGCCCCGGCGCGCCAGGCGCTGATCAAGGCCGGCCTGCCGCTGTCGACCGGCGCCGTGACCCTCTCGAAAATGTGCGGCTCGGCGATGCAGGCCGCGATCTTCGCCCATGACCAGCTGGTCGCCGGCAGCGCCGACGTGGTCGTCGCGGGTGGCATGGAATCGATGACCAACGCGCCCTACCTGATCCCGAAGGCGCGCGGCGGCTACCGCATCGGCCACGCGCCGATGTTCGACCACATGATGCTCGACGGCCTGGAAGACGCCTACTCGCGCAACGAGAAGACCGGCGAAGGCCGCTCGATGGGCACCTTTGCCGAAGAGTGCGTGGCCACTTACCAGTTCACCCGCGAAGAGCAGGACAACTTCGCGATCGAATCCGTGAAACGCGCACAGGCCGCCAACAACGAAGGCTGGTTCGACTGGGAAGTGGCGCCGGTCTCGGTCGCCACCCGCACCGGCGAACTGCTGGTCGAGAAGGACGAAGGCCCGATGAAGGCCAAGGTCGACAAGATCCCGTCCCTGAAACCGGCCTTCAAGAAGGACGGCACCGTGACCGCCGCCTCGTCCTCGTCGATCAACGACGGCGCCGCCGCCCTGGTCATGATGCGCGAATCGAAAGCGAAAGAGCTGGGCCTGGCGCCGATCGCGCGCGTGCTCGGCCACGCCACCCACGCCCAGGAACCGAACCTGTTCACCACCGCCCCGATCGGCGCGATGAAGAAGCTGTTCAAGAAGACCGGCTGGCAGCCTTCCGACGTCGACCTGTTCGAGATCAACGAAGCCTTCGCCGCGGTGCCGATGGCCGCCATGCGCGACCTCGACATCCCGCACAGCAAGGTCAACATCCACGGCGGCGCCTGCGCGCTGGGCCACCCGATCGGCGCCTCGGGTGCGCGCATCATCGTCACCCTGCTGGGCGCACTGAAGCGTACCGGCGGCAAGCGCGGCGTGGCCTCGCTGTGCATCGGTGGCGGCGAAGCCACGGCGATGGCGATCGAGCTGGTGTAATCACGAATCGTGGTGAATATCGCGTTTTCCGACGCATTCACCACGAACCGTCATGAATCGCGTAGGGTGGGCGGCAAAGCCACCCACCCTACAAAAACCAATACAAGGAGCTTGCCATGCCAACCGCTTTGATCCTCGGCGCCTCCCGCGGCATCGGCCACGAAATGGTGCGCCAGTACCGTGAAGACGGCTGGCGCGTGATCGCCACCGCCCGCAAGCAGGAAGACTGCGACGAACTGGCGCAGATGGGCGCGACCGCCCACCAGCTCGACGTCACCAGCGCCGACTCCATCGCCGCGCTGGGCTGGCGGCTCGACGACGAACAGATCGACGTGGCCTGGCTGGTGGCCGGCGTCTACGGTCCCTCCGGCTCGGGCTTCCCGACCGGCCCCGAATTCGACGCGGTCATGCACACCAACGTGCTGGCCGCGATGCGCCTGATCCCGATCGTCGGCCCGCTGCTGGCCGACACCCGCGGCAAGCTGGCCGTGGTGTCTTCCAAAATGGGTTCGATCGGCGCGCGCAACAGTACCGAAGGCACGCTGTACCGCGCCAGCAAGGCCGCGCTGAATTCCGTGCTGGCCGACGCCGCCATCACCTATGGCGCCCAGGGCGTGACCTGCGTGGCCTTCCACCCGGGCTGGGTGCAGACCGACATGGGCGGCGCCGGCGCCACCCTGACGCCGCAACAGAGCGTGCGCGACCTGCGCGCCACGCTCGCCAAGCTGGACGCATCGTCCAACGGCGCCTTCCTGGACCACGACGGCACGCCGATCCCGTGGTAATTCAAGAAAACGTATAACAAAGACGAGACACAATGATCCTCAGCGAAGAACACCAGATGATCCGCGACGCCCTGCGCAGCTACGCGCAGGAGCGCCTGGCCCCCAATGCCGCGCGCTGGGACCGCGAACACTATTTTCCCAAGGACGAGCTGAAGGAACTGGCCGGGCTGGGCGCCTTCGGCGTGGCGGTGCCGGAACAGTACGGCGGCGCGGGCCTCGACTACGTGTCGCTGGCCCTGGTGTTGGAAGAGATCGCGGCCGGCGACGGCGGCACCTCGACCATCATCTCGGTCAACAACTGCCCGGTCTGCTCGGTCGCGATGATGTACGCGAACGAAGAGCAAAAAACACGCTTCCTGCGCCCGCTGGCGCAAGGCGAGATGCTGGGCGCCTTCGCCCTCACCGAACCGCACACCGGCAGCGACGCCTCGGCCCTGCGCACCACCGCCGTGAAGGATGGCGACCACTACGTCATCAACGGTTCGAAACAGTTCATCACCAGCGGCAAGTACGGCGACGTGGCCATCGTCATGGCGGTCACCGACAAAGCCGCCGGCAAGAAGGGCATCAGCGCGTTCTGGGTGGAGACGAATACGCCCGGCTACATCGTCGCCGGCCTGGAACAGAAGATGGGCCAGCATTCCTCGGACACCGCGCAGATCGTGCTCGACAACTGCCGCGTCCCGGCGCGGAACCTGATCGGCGAGGAAGGCATGGGCTACAAGATCGCCCTGTCGGGCCTGGAAGGCGGCCGCATCGGCATCGCCTCGCAGTCGGTCGGCATGGCGCGCGCCGCCTATGAAGCGGCGCTGGCGTACGCCAGGGAGCGCGAGAGCTTCGGCAAGCCGATCTTCGAACACCAGTCGGTGCAGTTCCGCCTGGCCGAGATGGCGATGCAGATCGAGGCCGCGCGCCAGCTGATCCTGCATGCGGCGTCGATGAAGGATGCGGGCCTGCCCTGCCTGAAGGAAGCCGCGATGGCCAAGCTGTTCGCCTCCGAGATGGCCGAGCGCGTGGTCTCCAGCGCGATGCAGGTGTTCGGCGGCTACGGCTACGTGGCCGACTTCCCGGTCGAGCGCATCTACCGCGACGTGCGCGTGTGCCAGATCTACGAAGGCACCAGTGACATCCAGAAGATCCTGATCGCGCGCGCGCTGCGTCCGGCCGGGTTCGAGGACCTGGCGGCGCTGTTCGCCTACCTGGGCGAACAGCTGGCCGAGAACGGCCGCGACGGCGTGCTGTTCCAGCCGCTGGAACCTACGGGCGCCGGCGTGCCGGAAGCCATGCGCGAGCGCTTCGCGGCCGGCGTGGCGACGCCCGTGGGCCAGCCGGGCTGGCGCCACGTCTGGATC
>DAMCRY010000240.1:0-6531 GCA_032115075.1 Massilia sp. | reverse complement strand
GCCTGCACCAGGACCTGTATGGCGAACTGGCGTTCCAGCTGCAGGTGGCGGTGCTGCTCTCCAGGCCCGGCGCGGATTTCGAGGGCGGCGAATTCGTCCTGACCGAGCAGCGCCCGCGCATGCAGTCGCGCGCCGAGGTGGTGCCGCTGGGGCAGGGCGACGCGGTCGTGTTCCCGGTCAACCAGCGGCCGGTGCAGGGCACGCGCGGCGTCTACCGCGTGGCGATGCGCCATGGCGTCAGCCGGCTGCGGCGCGGCACCCGCCACACGCTGGGGATCATCTTCCACGACGCGAGCTAGCAGGATGGGGCATGCCCTATGCCCCATCCTTGATTCTCTGTACACTCTCCGTGCCGCGCCCACGAGGCGCGGAACCATACAAAAACGGAGAGTAGAAAGCATGCGCGCGCGCCAGATTCCCTTGTCTTCCCTGATTGTCCTCGCCGGCCTCGGCGTCCTGTCGGCCGCCCGCGCCGACACCGTCATTACGAATGCAAACGGCTACACCCTGAACGCCAGGGGCGAGCTGGTGCAGTTCAGCGCGCTCGCCTTCGACGACAAGGGGCGCATCACGGCGGTCGGCGGCAATGCCGAGGTAACGGCGAAGGCGAAGGGTGCGCGCCAGGTCGACATGGGCGGCCGCACCGTGCTGCCGGGCCTGATCGACGCCCACGGCCATGTGTTCGGCCTGGGCCAGCAGCTGACCCAGCTCGACCTGTCCGGCACCACCTCGCTGGCGGGCGCCTTGAGTGCGATCGCCGACTATGCGAAGGCGAACGCCGGCTACGCCTGGATCCGTGGCCGCGGCTGGAACCAGGAGAACTGGAAGCTGGGCCGCTTCCCGACCGCGAAGGAACTCGACGCCGTCGAATCGGACCGTCCGGTGTGGCTGGAGCGCGTCGACGGCCACGCCGGCTGGGCCAACAGCCGCACGCTGGCGCTGGCCGGCATCACGAAGAACACGCCGGACCCGGCCGGCGGCAAGATCCAACGCGACGCGAACGGCGAAGCCACCGGCGTGCTGGTCGACGCGGCCCAGGAACTGGTGACCAAGGTCATGCCGGCCCAGACCGAAGCGGAAGGCCGCATGGTGCTGGACAAATCGCTGCAGGAGATCGCGCGCGTGGGCATCACCGCCGTGCACGACGCCGGCATCGGCGTGGCCGAGGACCGCCTGTACCGCGACTACGCGGACAAGAAGAAGCTGACCGCGCGCGTCTACGCCATGATCGGCGGCACCGGCGCCGACTTCGACCAGTTGGCGAAGAATGGCCCGCTGAAGGACTATGCCGACGGCATGTACGCGCTGCGCGCCGTGAAGCTGTATTCCGACGGCGCCCTCGGCAGCCGCGGCGCCGCCCTGATCAAGCCCTACAGCGACGAGCCGCATTCGCACGGACTGCTGTTCTTCAAGAGCGCCGAGATGGATGCGATGATGACCAAGGCCATGCGCAAGGGCTACCAGGTCAACGTCCACGCGATCGGCGACGCCGGCAACAAGCAGATCCTCGACATCTACCAGAAGGAGCTGAAGGCGACAAAGAGCGAAGCCCAGCGCCACCGCATCGAGCACGCCCAGGTCGTGAGCGCGCAGGACATCCCGCGCTTCCAGACCCTGGGCATCATCCCCTCGATGCAGCCGACCCACGCGACCTCGGACAAGAACATGGCCGAGACCCGCGTCGGCCCGGAGCGCATCAAGGGGGCCTACGCCTGGCGCAGCTTCCTGTACCAGGGCTCGCGCATCGCCTGCGGCTCGGACTTCCCGGTGGAATCGCCAAACCCCTTCTACGGCATCCACGCCGCCGTGACCCGCATGGACCACGCCGGCCAGCCGGTGGCGGGCTGGTACCCGAACCAGGCGATGTCGCTGAAGGAAGCCTTCCGCTGCTTCACCCTGGATGCGGCCTGGGCCGGCCACCAGGAGAACAGCCTGGGTTCGCTGGAGCCGGGCAAGCACGCCGACTTCATCGTGATCGACCGCGACCTGTTCCGCATGTCGACCTACGACATCTTCAAGACCGGCGTGCTGGAGACCTGGGTAGGCGGGAAGCAGGTGTTCAAGAAGTAGGCGTGTTCCGGTCCAGTGGACCGGAACACGCTCTGCCGACCGTGCGTTCAACCGTCATGTGAATTGACGCATACATTATTCATGCGATGCTTGAACGCGCGGACGGCGAAGCCGTCCGCCCTACGATAAAACCGGTTGACTTGGTTGTATAGACAACTTAGACTCATTGCTGATTCCAACCCCCGGAGCCGCCATGAACTCACCGATGCCCCACGATCCCCGCTTCGATCCCACCCGCGTCATCCGCGCCCCGCGCGGCAGCGAACTCTCCTGCAAGAGCTGGCTGACCGAAGCCGCCTACCGCATGATCCAGAACAACCTCGACGCCGAGGTGGCCGAGAACCCGCAGGCGCTGGTGGTCTACGGCGGCATCGGGCGCGCGGCGCGCAACTGGGAGTGCTACGACCAGATCCTCGCCTCGCTGCGCGAGCTGGAAGACGACCAGACCTTGCTCATCCAGTCCGGCAAGCCGGTCGGCGTGTTCCGCACCCATGCGGACGCCCCGCGCGTGCTGCTGGCGAACTCCAACCTGGTGCCGAAATGGGCCAACTGGGAGCACTTCAATGAGCTGGACCGCAAGGGCCTGTTCATGTACGGCCAGATGACCGCCGGCAGCTGGATCTACATCGGCACCCAGGGCATCGTGCAGGGCACCTACGAGACCTTTGCGGAAGCCGGCCGCCAGCACTTCGGCGGCGACATGGCAGGACGCTGGATCCTGACGGCCGGCCTGGGCGGCATGGGCGGCGCCCAGCCGCTGGCCGCCACCTTCGCCGGCGCGGTCTCGCTGAACGTCGAATGCCAGCAGAGCAGCATCGACTTCCGCCTGCGCACCCGCTACCTCGACAAGCAGGCGCGCGACATCGACGAGGCGCTGGCGATGATCAAGGAACACACCGCCAAGCGCGAAGCCGTCTCCATCGGCCTGCTCGGCAACGCCGCCGACGTGCTGCCGGAACTGGTGCGCCGCGCCAAGGCCGGCGGCCTGGTACCGGACCTGGTCACCGACCAGACCTCGGCCCACGACCTGATCAACGGCTACCTGCCTTCCGGCTGGACGGTCGAGGAGTGGAAGGCCGCGCAGCAGGACCCGGCCCAGCACGCGCGCCTGAAAGCGGCCGCCGCCGCCTCCTGCGCCGTGCACGTGCGCGCCATCCTCGACTTCAAGGCCATGGGCGCCTACGCCGTCGACTACGGCAACAACATCCGCCAGGTGGCCAAGGACGAGGGCGTCGGGGACGCCTTCGACTTCCCGGGCTTCGTGCCGGCCTACATCCGTCCCCAGTTCTGCGAGGGCCGCGGCCCGTTCCGCTGGGTGGCGCTGTCGGGCGACCCGGAAGACATTTACAAGACCGACGCCAAGATCAAGGAGCTGTTCCCGCAGCATGCGCGCGTGCACCGCTGGCTCGACATGGCGCGCGAACGCATCGCCTTCCAGGGCCTGCCGGCGCGCATCTGCTGGCTCGGCCTGGGCGAGCGCCACCTGGCCGGCCTGGCCTTCAACGAGATGGTCCGCACCGGCGAACTGAAGGCGCCGATCGTGATCGGCCGCGACCACCTCGACACCGGTTCGGTGGCAAGCCCGAACCGCGAGACCGAAGCCATGCGCGACGGCACCGACGCGGTGTCCGACTGGCCGCTGCTCAATGCGCTGCTGAACACCGCCGGCGGCGCCACCTGGGTCTCGCTGCACCACGGCGGCGGCGTGGGCATGGGTTATTCGCAGCACTCGGGCGTGGTCATCGTGGCCGACGGTACCGAGGCGGCCGCGCAGCGCCTGGCGCGCGTGCTGGTCAACGACAGCGGCTCGGGCGTGATGCGTCACGCCGACGCCGGCTATGAAAGCGCAATCGAGACGGCCAAGCGCAATGGCCTGAATCTTCCGATGATCAAATAAGGCAGTACATCATGAACGACTCGCATCACCATCTCACTTTGCAGCCGGGCGCACTGCGCCTGGCCGACCTGCGCGCCGTCTGGGCCGCCCACGTCCCGCTCAGCCTTGCGCCGGAAGCCTGGCAAGCGGTCAATGCCTCCTGCGCCCTGGTCGAGCAAATCACCGCCAAGGGCGACCCGGCCTACGGCATCAACACCGGCTTCGGCATCCTGGCCAAGGCCCACATCCCGAACGACCAGCTGGAAGCGCTGCAGCGCAACCTGATCCTGTCGCACGCAGTCGGCACCGGCGAACTCATCGCAGACAACGTGGTGCGCCTGATCGTGCTGACCAAGATCGGCAGCCTGGCGCGCGGCTATTCCGGCGTGCGCCCGGTGATCATCGAGACCCTGATCGCCCTGTACAACGCGGGCATCATGCCGGCCATCCCCTCGCAGGGCTCGGTCGGCGCCTCGGGCGACCTGGCGCCGCTGGCCCACATGACCCTGGCCATGCTGGGCGTCGGCCCGGTGCGCGTCCGCGGAGAGCTGATGGAGGCGAAACAGGCCCTGGCCGCCGCCGGCATCGAACCGGTCACCCTGGCCGCCAAGGAGGGCCTGGCCCTGATCAACGGCACCCAGGTCTCGACCGCGCTGGCCCTGCACGGCCTGTTCATGGCCGAGCGCCTGCTGGAAGCGGGCATGGTGGCCGGCTCGCTGTCGGTCGACGCCGCGCGCGGCAGCGACGCGCCCTTCGATGCGCGCATCCACGCGGTGCGCGGCCAGCCGGGCCAGATCGCGGCGGCAGGCATCTACCGCGAGCTGGTCAAGGGCAGCGCCATCCGCGCTTCCCACCTGGTGGGCGACGAGCGCGTGCAGGACCCGTACAGCCTGCGCTGCCAGCCGCAGGTGATGGGCGCGGCCATGGACCTGATCGCCAACGCCGGGCGCACCCTGCTGATCGAGGCGAACGCGGTGACCGACAATCCGCTGCTGTTCCCCGCGGCGGGCGACCCCGAGGATGGGGCGATCATCTCGGGCGGTAACTTCCACGCCGAGCCGGTCGCCTTCGCCGCCGACACCCTCGCACTGGCCATCGCCGAGATCGGCGCGCTGTCGGAGCGCCGCATCGCCCTGCTGATCGACGCCAACCTGTCCGGCCTGCCGGCCTTCCTGGTGAAGGAACCGGGCCTGAATTCGGGCTTCATGATCGCCCACGTCACCGCCGCCGCGCTGGCCTCGGAAAACAAGTCGCTGGCCCATCCGGCCAGCGTCGACAGCCTGCCGACCTCGGCCAACCAGGAAGACCACGTCAGCATGGCCACCTTCGCGGCGCGCCGTCTCGACCAGATGGCGCACAATACGTCGGTGATCGTCGGCATCGAGCTGCTGGCGGCGGCGCAGGGCATCGAATTCCACCGTCCCCTGCAGAGCTCGGACCACCTCGAGCACGTGCATGCGCAACTGCGTGCGAAAGTGGCGCCGTACGACGCCGACCGCTTCTTCGCCCCCGACATCGAGGCCGCGCGCCGCATGGTCGTGGACGGCGAGCTGTCGGCCTCGTGCAAGGAACTGTTCACGGTACTGCATCCCTAATCTTCAGAAGGAGAGGTAATGGATTTCCGGTTCAAGGCAGGCAGGCTCCCCATGCTCGTGTCGATGCCCCACGCGGGCACCGACATCCCGGACGACGTCGCCGCGACGATGGCGCCCTGCGCGGCGTCGCGCGCCGACACCGACTGGCACCTGCCGGAACTGTACGGCTTCCTGGAAGAGATGGGCGTGTCGACCATCTCGGCGCGCTGGTCGCGCTACCTCATCGACCTGAACCGCCCGCCCGAGAACACCAACCTGTATCCGGGCATGGACACCACCGGCCTGTGCCCGGTCGACACCTTCGGCCGCGAAAGCCTGTATTTGCCCGGCATGCTGCCGTCCGAGGCGGAGGTGCGGCGCCGCCTGGAGCGCTACTGGATGCCCTACCACGAACGACTGCGCGCGGAACTCGACCGGTTGAAACGCGAGTTCGGCCGCGTGGTGCTGTGGGATGCGCATTCGATCGCCTCCATCGTGCCGCGCTTCTTCGACGGCCGGCTGCCTGACCTGAACTTCGGCACCGCCGACGGCAAGTCCTGCGCTCCCGGACTGGAACAGGCGGTGGTCGGCGTGGCGCGCGCCCAGGACACATTCAGCATCGCCGTCAACGGCCGCTTCAAGGGCGGCCACATCACGCGCAAGTACGGCCAGCCGGAACAGGACGTGCACGCGATCCAGCTCGAGATGTGCCAGTGCCTGTACATGAACGAACAGGCGCCTTTCGCATACCGTCCGGAGGTGGCGGGGCGGGTCCAGCCGCTGCTCAAGGACATGATCGGCGCCGCCGCGGCGTGGGCGCGCGGGGAGCGCGCATGAGAGCCCTGTTCGCACGCCATGCATTGCTGCCGCAGGGTTGGCAGCGCGACGTGCTGCTGGAATGGGACACGCGCGGCGACCTGACGCGCGTGGTTCCGCAGGCGTCGGCGCCGCTGGGCGTGGCGCGCGCCGACCACGTCCTGCCGGGCATGGTCAACCTGCACTCGTATGCCT
>DAMCRY010000239.1:0-6582 GCA_032115075.1 Massilia sp. | reverse complement strand
GGCCGCATGGTCGGCCGCCATCGCGACGAGCTCGTCCAGGACCGCCCGCTGCGCGGCGGCGGCCTTGCGGACGGCGGGTGTCTGGGCGGTCGGGCTGGCCATGGGCGTGGAGGCGAATCGAAGGTTCTCCCATTGTGCCAAATTATTTCCACATGGCAATAGGCTTCATGCATATCGTCGCGTTTTCCCCTACGCGGGTCAACACCGAGTCGGAAGATTTGCCTTGAGATTGTCGGTGGGCGTCCTACACTGGATCACGCCGTGATCCGATAGCGATTCATCAGTACGGCAAGCATGATGGGTTACCGGAAACGCCGCGCTGCGATGCGCGGATCGGCAAGCAGGATATTCTTTCCCATTTTGAAAGGACACACCATGGCCTCGAATCAAGGTAAATCGACCCGCGGCGGCACCCCGCAGCAACACGCGGAAGCCGGCCGTCAAAGCCACAAGAACGACGGCAACAAGCAGTCGGGCTCGGGCTCGGGTTCGCGCTCCGGCGGCAGCGGCGGCACCCGCGGCGGCACTCCGGAGCAGCATGCCGAAGCCGGCCGCCAGAGCCACAAGAACGACAAGAACCGCTGATCGGCCGGGCGGCTCAGGCCTGCCCGACACAGCGCACGTCGCAGGCCCACCGTCACCGACGGTGGGCTTTTGTTTTGGCGAATACCGTTGGCGAATACGGCAGGCCGCGCGCCGGCTGCGCGCCCGCCCCCCCCCGAAGCGCTCAGATATTGCGCAGCATGCCGCCCTTCGGCGGGCGGAAGTCGCGGATGTCGTTGACCAGGCCGGCGGTCTTGGCGTCGCGCGAGTTCAGGTGCAGGTCGGAATACTGGTGGATGGCCCACTGCTCGGGGGTGAGCTCGATGCACTTGCGCAGGATCGATTCGGTGCGGGCGTCGTCGGCGCGCAGGCCTTCGACGATGATGTTGAGAGCGTCCGGACGCGATCCGGGCGAGGCCGTCGCATGCGATTTGTGCACCATGAAGCGCGCCGTCTCGCTGCAGTAGCGCTCGTCGCCGGCCAGGTAGAGGATGACGGCGATCGAGGCCACCGCCCCGCCGTTGTACATCACGAACTTGATCGGCGAATTCGCCAGGAAGTTATACAGGCACAGGCCGTCGCTGACGTAGCCGCCGTTCGACTGCACCATCACGTGGGCCGTCTCGATGCCGTCCTCGGTCATGAGGGACACGGCCTCGAACACGCGGTGCACCATGTCACTGTTGACGTCGCCGGACAGGGTGAACCAGGCTTCCTTTACGCCATGCGTCTTGTCTTCGCTCATAGTCTTTTCCCACTGCAAAGTGTGTCGCCTAAGTGTAGCAAAAGACACGGAATCGTCCCGCCGCCCCTGCACCAATAGTGCGCGGCAATGCTTTCAGGAAAACGCCCAAATGCCGGCGCCTGTCCCATGGGGCAGAGCCCCCGTTGGTTGACACGGATTCAAGCCTGGCATATGCTCCACAGTCTTGACCGGGAGAGCGCAGAAACACCTGCCGCCGAAGGGGCACTACCCACAAACTCTCAGGCAAAAAGGACTGGTCAGGGAGCGGCAGCGCACGGCGCGGCCGGCTCACACTCTGGAGAGCGGCCCCGCCGACACGGGGCCCACCGAAGGGGCAGGCGGCGATGCCGCTATCTCTCAGGTACCAAGGACAGAGGGGATACAGGCACCCGCGAGGGTGCGCGCACCCTTTATTTCCGCTACCTGCCCGAGGATTCCATGACGCTCAAAGCGACCCCGCTCAATTCCGCACACCGCTCCCTCGGAGCCAAGATGGTCGACTTCGGCGGCTGGGACATGCCGGTCAACTACGGCTCCCAGATCGAGGAGCACAACGCCGTCCGTACCGACGCCGGCATGTTCGACGTCTCGCACATGTGCGTGGTGGACCTCAAGGGCGCCAACGTGCGCGCCTTCCTGCGCGGCCTGCTGGCCAACAACGTCGACAAGCTGCAGGTCCCGGGCAAGGCCCTGTACTCCTGCATGCTCAATCCGGAAGGCGGCGTGATCGACGACCTGATCGTCTACTACTTCAGCGAAGACTGGTTCCGCCTGGTCGTCAACGCCGGCACCGCCGAGAAGGACGTGGCCTGGATGGCGCAGCAGAACGACGCCACCGGTTCGGGCGTGACCATCACCCAGCGCCGCGACCCCAGCGAAGAAAATCGCGATCCGATCGCCCTGGTCGCCGTGCAGGGCCCGAACGCCCGCGCCAAGGTCTGGCAGGTGCTGCCGGAGACCCAGGCCGCTTCCGAGCCGCTCAAGCCGTTCAACGTCGTCATCGTCCCGGACACCCCGTTCGGCGAAGTGATGGTGGCCCGCACCGGCTACACCGGCGAGGACGGCTTCGAGATCGGCGTCCCCGCTTCGCAGGTCGAAGCCCTGTGGAACGCCTTCGCCGCCGCCGGCATCAAGCCGGCCGGCCTGGGCGCGCGCGACACCCTGCGCCTGGAAGCCGGCATGAACCTGTACGGCCAGGACATGGACGACAATATCAATCCGCTGGACGCCGGCCTGGGCTGGACCATCGACCTGGTCTCGGAGCGCGACTTCATCGGCAAGGCCGCCCTGCAGGCCAAGGGCCAGAATGCCAACTTCGTCGGCCTGATCCTGCGCGAGAAAGGCGGCATCCTGCGCGCCCACCAGAAAGTCGTCAGCGCGGCGGGCAACGCCGGCGAGATCACCAGCGGCACCTTCAGCCCGAGCATGCAGCAGGCGATCGCCCTGGCGCGCGTGCCGATGGACGTCGCCGTCGGCGACACCGTGCACGTGGAAATCCGCGACAAGAAGCTGGCCGCGTCCGTGGTGAAGCTGCCGTTCGTGCGCAACGGCAAAGTGCTCGCAGCCTGACGTAAAAATAACCAGAACAACGTTTATACTACCCGCCTCACCCAACCCGGAGCCTTTACATGAACATTCCAACCGACCTGAAATACACCGAGTCCCACGAGTGGGTTCGCCGCGAGGCTGACGGCACCCTGACCGTCGGCATCACCGAATACGCGCAGGACGCGCTCGGCGACATCGTGTTCGTCGAACTGCCGCAGGTCGGCAAGGCTTTCACGGCCGGCGACGACGCCGCCGTGGTCGAGTCGGTCAAGGCCGCCAGCGACATCTACGCCCCGGTCTCGGGCACCGTCACCGCCGTCAACCAGCCGGTCGCGGACGCGCCCGACTCGATCAACCAGGACGCCTACGGCGCCTGGCTGTTCAAGCTGGCGCCGAGCGACGCCGGCGCCTACGACAAGCTGATGGACGCCGACGCCTACGGCAAGACCACCGGCAACTGAGCCAGTACACGTATTCCGTGGGGTGGGCGGGTCTTCCGCCCACGCGTTCAACCAAAGAATGCGTCGCCGCAGTGCATTCGTGAGTTGAACGCGTGAGCGGCATGACCGCCCACCCTGCAACGGCGTTTCCCTTGCAGCAGCCGTAGCAGCCCCAATCTCCAATACCCCGGCGCCACCGCGCCAGCTCCTTCTCTTGGCCATTACCATGACCCGCTCCAGCCTCACCCAACTCGAAGCGCGCGATTCCTTCATCCCGCGCCACATCGGCCCGTCCGAATCCGAACAGGCAGCCATGCTGTCGACCCTGGGCTACGCCTCGCGCGCCGCCCTGATCGACGCGGTCGTGCCCGCGAACATCCGCCGCAAGGACACGCTTCCGCTCGGCCAGTTCACCGAGCCGCGCACCGAAGAAGAGGCGCTGGCCACCCTGAAAGCGCTGGCGTCGAAGAACAAGGTCATGAAGTCGATGATCGGCCAGGGCTACTACGGCACCCACACCCCGAAGGTCGTGCTGCGCAACATCTTCGAGAACCCGGCCTGGTACACCGCCTACACCCCCTACCAGCCGGAGATCTCGCAGGGCCGCCTGGAAGCGATCCTGAACTTCCAGCAGATGATCACCGACCTCACCGGCATGGGCATCGCCAACTCGTCGATGCTGGACGAAGGCACCGCCGCCGCCGAAGCCATGACGCTGCTGCAGCGCGTCGGCAAGTCGGCCTCCAAGGTGTTCTACGTGGCCGACGACGTGCTGCCGCAGACCCTGGAAGTGGTCCGCACCCGCGCCGAGCCGATCGGCGTGGAAGTGCGCGTGATCCCGGCCGGCGAAATCGAGACCCTGGGCGAGACCTGCTTCGGCGTGCTGCTGCAGTACCCGGGCGTGAACGGCGAAGTGCGCGACTACCGCGCCGCCGTCGAGCACCTGCACGCCGCCGGCGCGATGGTGGTCGTGGCCGCCGACCTGCTGGCCCTGACCGTGCTGGAAGCGCCGGGCACCTGGGGCGCCGACGTGGTCGTCGGCAACAGCCAGCGCTTCGGCGTGCCGCTCGGTTTCGGCGGCCCGCACGCCGGCTACCTGGCCACCCGCGACGAATTCAAGCGCAGCATGGCCGGCCGCCTGGTCGGCGTGACGGTCGACGCCCAGGGCAACCAGGCCTATCGCCTGGCGCTGCAGACCCGCGAGCAGCACATCCGCCGCGAAAAGGCGACCTCGAACATCTGTACCGCCCAGGTGCTGCTGGCCGTGATGGCCGGCATGTACGCGGTCTACCACGGCCCGCAGGGCCTGAAGCGGATCGCCCAGCGCGTGCACCGCCAGACCGCCATCCTGGCGCGCGGCCTGCGGCAGCTCGGCGTGGAAGTGCTGAACACCACCTACTTCGACACCCTGACGGTCAAGGGCGACGCGGGCGCGCTGCACGCAGCCGCCGCCAACGCCGGCATCAACCTGCGCCGCATCGACGGCGGCCACGTCGGCATTTCGCTCGACGAGACCACCACCCGCGACGACCTGGCGGCCCTGTTCGCCGTCTTCGGGAATGGAAAATCGGTCGACATCGACACCCTGGACGAAGACGTGTCGGACGCCTACCCGGCCGAACTGGCCCGCACCACGGCCTACCTGACCCACCCGACCTTCAACCGCTACCACGCCGAGCACGAGATGCTGCGCTACCTGCGCTCGCTGGCGGACAAGGACCTGGCGCTGGACCGCACCATGATTCCGCTGGGTTCGTGCACCATGAAGCTGAACGCGACCTCGGAGATGATCCCGGTGACCTGGCCCGAGTTCTCGAACGTCCACCCGTTCGCGCCGGAAGACCAGACCGTCGGTTACCGCGAGATGATCGACCAGCTCGAAGCCATGCTGTGCGCCGCCACCGGCTACGCCGCGATCTCGCTGCAGCCGAACGCCGGTTCGCAGGGCGAGTACGCGGGCCTGCTCGTCATCCAGAAGTACCACCAGTCGCGCGGCGAAGGCCACCGCAACATCTGCCTGATTCCCTCGTCGGCGCACGGCACCAACCCGGCGTCGGCCAGCATGGTCGGCATGAAGGTCGTGGTCACCGCCTGCGACGAGAACGGCAACGTCGACCTGGCCGACCTGAAGGCCAAGGCCGAGCAGTACAGCCGTGACCTGGCCTGCGTCATGGTCACCTATCCGTCGACCCACGGCGTGTTCGAAGAGGGCATCAAGGAACTGTGCGAGATCGTGCACGCGCACGGCGGCCAGGTCTACGTCGACGGGGCCAACATGAACGCGATGGTCGGCGTGGCCGCGCCGGGCGCCTTCGGCGGCGACGTCAGCCACCTGAACCTGCACAAGACCTTCTGCATCCCGCACGGCGGCGGCGGCCCCGGCGTCGGCCCGATCGGCGTCGGTGCCCACCTGGCCCCGTTCCTGCCGAACCAATTATCGACGGGTTACGTCCGCAACGAAGCGGGCATCGGCGCGGTCAGCGCGGCCGCCTACGGTTCGGCCTCGATCCTGCCGATCTCGTGGATGTACATCGCGATGATGGGCGCCTCGGGCCTGACCGCGGCGACCGAGGTGGCGATCCTGAACGCCAACTACATCGCACGCCGCCTGGCGCCGCACTACCCGGTGCTGTACACCGGCCACGACGGCCTGGTCGCACACGAGTGCATCATCGACCTGCGCCCGCTGCAGGACAAGACCGGCATCAGCAACGAAGACGTGGCCAAGCGCCTGATGGACTTCGGCTTCCACGCCCCGACCATGAGCTTCCCGGTGCCGGGCACGCTGATGATCGAGCCGACCGAATCGGAATCGAAGGCCGAGCTGGACCGCTTCATCGAAGCGATGATCACCATCCACGCCGAGATCGTGAAGGTCGAGCGCGGCGAGTACGACAAGATGGACAACCCGCTCAAGGGCGCCCCGCACACCGCGGAAGTGGTGACCGCCGACGACTGGCAGCACACCTATAGCCGCGAAGTGGCGGCCTTCCCGGTGGCCTCGCTGCGCAAGAAGAAGTACTGGCCGCCGGTCGGCCGTGCGGACAACGTCTACGGCGACCGCAACCTGTTCTGCGGCTGCGCGCCGATCAGCGACTACGAGTAAATCGTAGGCGCTTCACTTGCGGCTCGATGCGAGCCGCAAGTGCGCGCGCTCGTGACGGCGGCGTTCTCTCGGCAGTTCGCGGGGGGCGCCGCCGTTTTTGTTTTCTCCTTCCTTCTCTTCCAGCGTGCCGGATGCCGGCGCGGGCGCTTCGCCGCCATCGAGCCGGAACGCCGCCACCGTGCGCGACAGCGCCAGCGCAT
>DAMCRY010000238.1:0-6611 GCA_032115075.1 Massilia sp. | reverse complement strand
GCCGGCGGCGCCGCCGCCGCCGGACCGGAGAGCGACAGCGCCACGAGCAGGGCCGCGGCGGTCCCGGGCAAGCTGCCGCTCGTCGTGGAGGAAGGCCTTGCAGTGCTCATGGCGTCATGGCGGTGCGCGGCGGGAGCGCCGCGGGACGTTGCCGCGGGATGCAGACAACCTGGACGATTATGTTCTGATGCTTTCCGGAAAGCAAGCGCAAGAAAATGCCGCGAATATTTACGCGAGGTCTGCTCCCCGCGTGGTTTTTTGATTGAAACTAGGGAATTATTCGAGATTCAAGGTTTTACTTTGATTCCGAACAACTTTCTAGTGATAATGTTACACCTGCGGGAATGCTTGCATCGCGACAAGCTGCAGGCATGGTAAAACCGGTTCCCCCGTCCGGCATGCGGCCAACAGGCCGGCATCCCGGTCGTGTCGAGGCAGACAGGCACAACAGAACAGCGTCCACGAGGCGCGGAACCACACTATCTTTGATTGGAGAACTAGCAGTGAGTCTTTTCAGAACCAAGAACCTCGACACGATGGTGGCGGCGGCCCAGAAGCCGGGCGGCCTCAAGAAAGTGCTCGGTCCCTTCGACCTCGTCCTGATGGGGATCGGCGCCATCATCGGCACCGGTATCTTCGTCCTGACCGGCACCGGCGCGGTGACCGCCGGTCCGGCGCTCACGCTGTCCTTCGTCATCGCCGCGCTGGCCTGCGGCTTCGCCGCCCTGTGCTACGCCGAGTTCGCCTCGAGCGTGCCGGTGGCCGGCTCGATCTACACGTACAGCTATTTCACCCTGGGCGAGATCGTCGCCTGGATGATCGGCTGGGACCTGCTGCTCGAGTACGGCCTCGCCACCTCGACCGTCGCGGTCGGCTGGTCGGGCTACTTCCAGTCCCTGCTCAAGGGCATCGGCATCGTGCTGCCGGAAGCGCTGCGCGCGGCCCCGGGCGCCCAGCCGGGCGTGGCCACCGTGTTCAACCTGCCGGCCTTCCTGATCATGATCTTCCTGACCTGGATCCTGTCGATGGGCGTGCGCGAATCGGCGCGCCTGAACAACATCATGGTGGTCATCAAGACCGGCGTCGTGATCCTGTTCATCGTGGTCGGCATGAACTACGTCAAGCCGGACAACTGGACTCCCTTCATGCCCTTCGGCTTCGGCAGCGTGATGAGCGCCGCCGCGCTGGTGTTCTTCGCCTTCATCGGCTTCGACGCGGTCACCTCGGCGGCCGAGGAAGTCAAGAACCCGGCAAAGGACCTGCCGATCGGCATCATCGGTTCGCTGGCCGTCTGCACCATCCTGTACGTGATCGTGGCCGCCATCATGACCGGCATCGTGCCGTTCCCGAACTTCAAGGGCGTCGACCACCCGGTCTCGCTGGCCCTGCAGTACGCCGGCCAGGACTGGGTCGCCGGCTTCGTCGACCTGGCCGCCATCCTGGGCATGAGCACCGTGATGCTGGTGATGGCCTACGGCCAGACCCGCATCCTGTTCGCCATGTCGCGCGACGGCCTGCTGCCGGCCAAGCTGTCGGAAGTGCACCCGAAGTACGGCACCCCGTATTTCGCCACCTGGATGGTCGGCATCGTGTTCGGCCTGATCGCCGCCGTGGTGCCGCTGGACGTGCTGGCCGAACTGGTCAACATCGGCACCCTGGCCGCCTTCTCGCTGGTGTCGCTGGCCGTGATCATCCTGCGCAAGAAGCGTCCGGACCTGCACCGCGCCTTCCGCTGCCCGGGCGTGCCGGTCATCCCGGCGCTGGCCATCGTGTTCTGCCTGGCCCTGATGTCCTTCCTGAGCTGGCACACCTGGGTCGCCTTCGTGGTGTGGATCGCGATCGGCCTGGCGGTGTACTTCCTGTATGCGCGCCAGCGTTCGCTGCTGAACAAGTAAGCCTGCGCCGGTAACTCCCGCAAACGCCCGGTCCACGCAAGTGGCCGGGCGTCTTGCGTTGGGGTGGACGGATGTCCCATGCTAAGCTTTCCGGGATCTACATTCCGGAGACTGCTTCCATGAGCGCCATCGTGACCGGCAAGGGCGACGCCCTCCTGATCGTCGACCTGCAGAACGATTTCCTTCCCGGCGGTGCGCTGGCCGTGCCCAACGGCGACCGCGTCATCGCGCCCATCAACGCCCTCATCGACCTGTACCACGGACGCGGACTGCCGATCTACGCCTCGCGCGACTGGCATCCGGCGGACCACTGCTCGTTCACGGCCCAGGGCGGACCCTGGCCGCCGCATTGCGTGGCGGCCTCCGACGGCGCGCTGTTCAGCGAAGGCATGCGGCTGCCCGAGGAGGCGATCGTGGTGTCGAAGGCCCTGACGGCGCAGGAAGACGCGTATTCCGCCTTCAACGGCACCGGCCTGGCGCGCAGCATGCTGGCCGACGGCGTCACGCGGCTGACGGTGTGCGGCCTGGCCACCGACTACTGCGTGCTGAACACGGTCCTGGACGGCATCGACGCCGGCTTCGAGGTGCTGGTCGCGCTGGAAGCGACGCGTGCGGTCGAGGTCACGCCCGGCGACGGCGACCGCGCCATCGCCCGCATGCTCTCGCGCGGCGCGGTGCCGGTGCGCCTCTCCGGCGACAGGCTGGTGGGCGACCTCTCGCTGGGCGCGCTGCCCTGAGGTTTCCGGTGCGTCTTGCCGCGCGCTATGCGAGGCAACGCACGGTGGCGTCCGCCCGACGTCCTTAGGCTGGGCCTTCCATGTCGGCACGAAAGGAGAGACAGCGATGGCAACCGTCGGCGATTTTCTGCTCGAACGCCTGCACCAGTGGGGCGTGCGGCGCATCTTCGGCTATCCCGGGGACGGGATCAACGGCATCATGGCGGCCTTCGGACGCCGCGACGGCAGCGACGATGCGCTCGAATTCATCCAGGCCCGGCACGAGGAAACCGCCGCCTTCATGGCCTGCGCCCACGCCAAGTTCACCGGCGAGGTCGGGGTCTGCCTGGCGACCTCGGGGCCGGGCGCGGTGCACCTGCTGAACGGCCTCTACGACGCCAAGCTCGACCACCAGCCGGTGGTGGCCATCGTCGGCCAGCAGAAGCGCAGCGCCCTCGGGGCCAGCTACCAGCAGGAGATCGACCTGATGGCCCTGTTCAAGGACGTCGCCGGCGAGTACGTGCAGATGGCGACCACGCCGGAACAGGTGCGCCACCTGGTCGACCGCGCCGTGCGCATCGCGCAGAGCGAGCGCTGCGTCACCTGCATCATCGTGCCGAACGACCTGCAGGAACAGGACGCGGTGCCGGCGCCGCCGCGCGAGCACGGCAACACCTTCAGCGGCGTCGGCGCGCCGCTGTCGGCGCCGGTGCCGCCGCAGGAAGCCCTGCGCGAAGCCGCCGCCATCCTCAACGCCGGGAAGAAGGTGGCGATCCTGCTCGGCGCCGGCGCCCACGGCGCGACCGACGAGCTGGTCGAGGTGGCCGAACTGCTCGGTGCGGGCGTGGCCAAGGCGCTGCTGGGCAAGGCGGTGCTGCCGGACGACCTGCCGTTCGTGACCGGCTCGATCGGGATCATCGGCACGAAGGCCAGCAACGACATGATGCAGGAGTGCGATACGCTGCTGATGGTCGGCTCCAGCTTCCCGTATGCCGAATTCCTACCGCCGGAAGGGCAGGCGCGCGGCGTGCAGGTCGACATCGACGGACGCATGCTCAGCCTGCGCTATCCGATGGAGGCCAACCTGCTGGGCGACGCCAAGGCGACCCTGCGCGCCCTGATCCCGCTGCTCCAACGCAAGGCCGACCGCGCCTGGCGCGAGCGGATCGAGCGCAACGCCGAGGAAAGCCGGCGCCTGCTCGGCGAAAAGGCGATGGAGCCGGCCCGGCCGGTCAACCCGCAGCGCGTCTTCACCGAGCTCTCGCCGCGCCTGCCGGACGAGGTCATCCTCGCCGCCGATTCCGGCTCGGCCGCCGCCTGGTATGCGCTCGACCTGCGCATCCGGCGCGGCATGCTGGCCTCGCTGTCGGGCACGCTGGCGACCATGGGCTCGGCGGTGCCGTATGCGCTGGCCGCCAAGCTGGCGCATCCGGGCCGCCCGGTGATCGCCCTGGCCGGCGACGGCGCCATGCAGATGAACGGCATCAACGTCCTGATGTCGGTGGCCTGGCACCGCGCGCGCTGGACCAATCCGACCTTCGTGGTGCTGGTGCTGAACAACCGCGACCTCAACTTCGTCACCTGGGAGCAGCGCGGCAACGAGGGCGAGCCCAAGTACGAGCCCTCGCAGCAGCTGCCCGACTTCTCCTATGCGACGTATGCGCGCCTGCTCGGCCTCGAGGGCGAACGGATCGAGGACCAGGAAGCGCTCGGCGCCGCCTGGGAGCGGGCGCTGGCCTGCGACCGGCCCTTCGTGCTGGAGGTGATGGTGGACCCGAACATCCCGCCGCTGCCGCCGCATACGGTCGACAAGCAGCAGGAAAAGGTTGAGGAGGCCATTGCCAAAGGGGATGCCGAAGCGGACGAGGTGCGGCGCGGCGTCGACAGCCAATCGTCGTCTTGACGTCGAGACAAGGAATCGGCTGCCGAGCTTTTGTAATTTTGTAATCCCACTCTTACATCCTCTCAGCGCGGCTGCCGATTCTCCGACATTGGTTCAGTCTGGATAATGTTGCTTATCGTCCTAGCAGACCAACAAAGACAAGCCGAGACCCATGAATTCGATGCTGTTAGCAGACGGGGGCGCGTTGAATGACGCCAGCGCCGCCACCGGAACCGTTGCCGCCATTTCCGACGCAAGCCCCGCCGCTCGCGAGCGCGCCAAGCGCCTGTATTTCTCGCTGTACGACAATCCGCGCGCCGATTCCGCCGAGGCGCGCGCCTATATCGCCGACCAGGTCGCCAGCGTGCAGGCGATGCCGGCCGACCTGCCGCCGACCCTGGCCGAGCTCCCGGCCTGGGTCCAGCAGCGCACCGACGCCGTCGGCCAGCAGTACCGCGAGTACCTGGCCGCCCGCAAGAACGGCGCGCCGCGCCGCTATTTCTCCTGCCGCGCCCATGCCCTGTACTTCATCAAGGCGGTCGCGCCGACCAAGCTGGTCGACGGCGCCTGGCTCTACGGCCTCCTGAAGCACTGGGACAACCCGGCCCACCACGAGCTGATCAAGACCTACATCGAAGAACTGGGCGAGGGCGTGCCGGACAAAAACCACGTCACCATCTACCGCAAGCTGCTGGCCACCCACGGCTGCGACGGCTGGGAGCAGCTCGACGAGCACCACTTCGTGCAGGGCGCGATCCAGCTCGCGCTGGGTCACCATGCCGACCACTTCCTGCCCGAAGTCATCGGCTACAACCTCGGCTACGAGCAGCTGCCGCTGCACCTGCTGATCACGTCCTACGAGCTGAACGAATTCGGCATCGATCCGTATTACTTCACCCTGCACGTCACGGTGGACAACGCCGCCAGCGGCCACGCCCAGAAGGCGGTGCAGGCCCTGGCCGGCCTGATGCCGCGCGTGGGCGACCGCGAGGCCTTCTACAAGCGCGTGCTGGACGGCTACCGCCTGAACGACCTGGGCGCCAGCACCACTTCGACCATCGCCGAGTTCGACCTGCAGGCCGAGCTGGTGAACATCCTCGCCGCCAAGAGCGGCGTGGGCAAGAACATGCACTCGGACTACTGCCGCGTGGCGGGCCGCTCGGTCAACGACTGGCTGGGCGATCCGGCCCGGATCCCGGGCTTCCTGGCCGCGCTGGAACAGGCCGGCTGGATCAAGCGCGGCGAGGACGTCGAGCACAGCCGCTTCTGGCGCCTGGTGCACGGCGAGAAGGCCGAGATGTTCGGCGTCTTCAGCGCCTACGAGCTGCAGGTGCTGCGCGACTGGATCGCCTCGACCCCGGGCGGCAAGCGCGCGGAAGGCGCGCGCACCATGACCTGGCGCGCGCGCCAGCGCACCCTGGACAACCTGGGCGCGCAGCTCGATCGCAGCGCCTCCTTCCCGGAGCGCGGCCTGATCCGCCGCCATCCGCGCCTGGAAGCACCCGACAACGAGCTGCGCCTGCTGGAAGAGCAGGTGGCCGGCGCCGCCGGCAAGCAGGAGGCGATGACGCTGCTGGCCGGCCTGATGTCGCCCGAGATCCACCACACGGCGGTGGGCCTGATGGCCACCCGCATGTACACGCGGCTGTTCGACGCCTGAGCGGCGACCGAAGCGCCGCGGCAAGGCGGCAGTAAAGCTTTCCGCGCGTCCCGTGCCCTGCACGGGGCGCGTTCACAATGACGACAAGGATCTATTCGTGCAAATCCTGGAACAACGCTTCCTGCGCGGACCGAATGTCCACGCCGACTCGCCCTGCCTGCTGTCGGTGGTCGACCTGCAGGACCTGTATGGCATCTCTTCGAAGGACCTCCCGGGATTCAACGAGGCGCTGCTCGGCGCGCTGCCTTCGCTGCACGGGCAGCTGCTGCCGACCGGCCAGCGCGGCGGCTTCGGCCAGCGCCTGCGCGAGGGGACCTACCTGGGACGCGTGATCGAGCAGGTCACGCTCGACCTGCAGACCCAGGCCGGGTCGCCCGCAAGCTATGGCCGCACCCGCCCGGTGCTGGGACGCCCCGGCCAGTTCCGCATCGTGTGCGCCTACCAGACCGAGAAGCTCG
>DAMCRY010000237.1:0-6648 GCA_032115075.1 Massilia sp. | reverse complement strand
AACACCAGCCGGCGCCTGCTGAGCCCGTCCGCCCAGATCCGCCACCAGCGCGTGAAACTGCTGTCGATGGCGGCCGCGCTGACGCACGCCGTGCGCACCCCGGCCAACCGCCAGAACCTGGCGCTGGCGCAATTGCAGCAGCGCCTGGCCCGTCACCGCCCCGATATGCGCACCCTGCGCGCGCAGCTGCTGGCCGACGGCCGCCACCTGAACGCGAGCCTGTGCAGCCAGGTCAAACAGCGGCGCGACGCCCTGCAGGCCCTGGCGGCGCAGCTGGAACTGCTGAACCCGCAACGCACGCTCGAGCGCGGCTACGCCATCGTCAGCAACGTCAGGGGCGATGTGCTGCGCGATCCGGCCCAGATCAAGGCGCGCAACAAGCTGACCGTGCGCCTGGCCGGCGGCAGCGCCCAGATCGGCGTGTCCAGCGTGCAGGCCGCGCTCGAGGAAGCCGGGCCGGGGCCGGATGCGTCCGCTTGATGGCCGCCCGCATGGTCAACCCTGCAACATCGCGCTATCCGGTTTAGAATAGCGCCGCTTTGGAACAAAACCTGTCCAACCCATTAAGGAAGAAAACATGGAACATACCCTGCCGCCACTGCCGTACGCTAAGGACGCTCTCCAGCCGCACATCTCGGCCGAGACCCTGGAATACCACTACGGCAAGCACCACCAGACCTATGTCACCAACCTGAACAACATGATCAAGGGGACCGAGTACGAAAACATGTCCCTGGAAGAGATCATCCAGAAATCGCAGGGCGGCGTGTTCAACAACTCGGCGCAGGTGTGGAACCACACCTTCTTCTGGAACTGCATGACCCCGAACGGCGGCGGCGCGCCGACCGGCAAGGCGCTTGATGCGATCAACGCCAAGTGGGGCTCGTTCGACAAGTTCAAGGAAGAGTTCAACAAGTCGGCCCTGGGCAACTTCGGTTCGGGCTGGACCTGGCTGGTGCAAAAGGCCGACGGCAGCGTCGACATCGTCAACACCTCGAACGCGGGCACCCCGCTGACCACCGCGGACAAGCCACTGCTGACCGCCGACGTCTGGGAGCACGCCTACTACATCGACTACCGCAACGCGCGCGCCAAGTTCCTGGATGCGTTCTGGAATGTCGTGAACTGGGACTTCGTGAACCAGAACATGGCCTGAGCCGCCCACGTTCGCTTCCGCGAATGACAAATGGCCCGCACATGCGGGCCATTTTTTTCGTACAGCGCGGATGCCTTCGTTCAGGCGGCGACGGCCTCGGCCGGCCTGAATTCGCTCAGCGCGCGTGCGGTCACGATCGGATCGTCCAGGCGCGGATCGCGCATGGCTTCGAGGAAGGCGGCATGGTCCGGGTGGCTCTCGGCAAAAATGTATTTTTGCTTGAACTTCGATGCGGAGAAGGTTCCCCAGTTCGAGATCGGCGAGAAGCAGATCGAGTCCGCGCCGATCCTGCGCGCCAGATCGACGGCCTCGCCCATCTCCCGGAAGTTCTCCTGCTGGACGACGAAGGACAGCACGAACTCATCGACCTCACCCGCGGCGCGCAGCCTTCCCATGAATGCAAGGTTCTCGAGCATCGTGTCCCACTTGGCGCCCCGGCGCAGCAGTTCGTGCGTCGGACCGCGGGCGGCATCGATGGAGACATAGAGGATGCCGACCATGCCTTGCAGGTTCGGGAACTTCTCCCACTCCTGGGGCGTAAGGAGCATCCCGTTGGTCATCAGTTGAATCTTGAGGTCCGGGAATTTTTCTCGGTTCAGGCTTTTCAGCAGGCTCCGGAAATTCTTGCTCGCGAATGGATCGCCAGAACCGGTAATGTAGGCCATTTTCGCCGTTTTCAGCATCGGCAGGATGTTACGGTTCTGCAAACCTTCGAAACGCACGCGCATCTCGCTGCTGGACGCGATTTTTTCCTTGCGGCAGCTTGGGCACGACAGGTTGCAGGTCCTGTCGTACGACAGATTGACGAGGGCCGGGCCGAAAGGCAGCTCCGTCACCCCGGCATCGACGATCGGCGCCCAGTGCGGCTCGCTGGCGACGAGCCGCTCGCGCGTGGCGACGGTTCCCGACTGGATGGCCGGGCAGAGGATCTTGTTGCAATATCGGTAGCTGCCATCGAACATGCTTTCCCGGACGGCCTGTGCGTTCGGCGAGTTCCAGACCTCTTCCCACGGACTGTTTTCCAGATTACCCATTGATGTGGGCAAGAAGCTCGCGCAGCACTGATGGACAGAGCTTTCCAGCACGTCGATGCGATCGAACGGCGCCTTGCAGATTCTTCCCGTCAAATCATATTTCGGATTGTGCGGATCGAGCAGGCCGCGCACGAAGAACAAGGCTCCCGACACCATGACGTCCTGCGTGTATCGCACCGACATCAGTTCCAGATCGGCCAATGCTTGCTGCGGCTCGCCGCAGACGGCGCGCGTGACGTGATGCAGCAGCTTCAGGCGGAGCGACACGTCGCGGTCCTGGGGCACACTGCTCAGCTCGCCAAGCATGGTCAACAGCGCCTGCATTTCTTCCGGATTGCCGTTGGTGGCATTGTCGCGCAACAAGGCCCAGATTTCCGGATAGTCGATCGACTTGGGCATGAAGGACAGGAGTTGCTGGATATGTTCGAGTGCGAGGTTTTCCCGAAGCGGCCGGCAAGATGCCGCCGCAGGAAATCCACGCACGCCGCCACCCTCCCCGAGCCGGCCAGGCGCTGCGGATACACGGCCCAGACATTGGCCGGCTGCGTGTACTCCGGCAGCACCTGCGCCAGCGCGCCGGAGGCCAGGTAGGCGCGCGCGTCCCATTGCGAGCGCAGCACGATCCCCGCCCCCTCCACCGCCCAGCGCAGCGCGATCTCGCCATGGTTGGTCGACAGCGCGCCGGAGACCCGCACCGTTTCCTCGCCGCGCCGGCCCTGCAGGCGCCAGGTGCCGAGCGGGTGGTCGCGCTCCTTGATCGCCAGGCACTGGTGGCCGGCGAGGTCGGCCAGCGCCTTCGGCGCGCCATGCCGCGCCAGGTAGGCCGGTGCGGCGCACAGGATGCGGTGGTTGTCCATCAGCTTGCGCGCCACCAGGTTCGGCGCGATCGCGTCGCCGATGCGCACGTCGAGGTCGAAGCCCTCGGCAACGGTGTCGACCAGGCGGTCGAACACCTCGAAGCGGATCTGCAGTTTCGGATGGCTGGCCGCCAGTTGCGCGATCACCGGCGCCACCACCTTGCGGCCGAAGCCGAAGCTGCTGCAGATGCGCAGGCGGCCGGCCGGCTCGCTGCGCCGCTCGAGCAGCTCGTCCACCATGTCGTCGAGCTGCTCGAGGATGCGCTGGGCGCGGCCGTAGACCTGCTCGCCTTCGACGGTGATGACCACGCGGCGCGTGCTGCGGTCGAACAGGCGCACGCCCAGCGCCTCCTCCAGGATGCCGACCCGCTTGCTCACAAAAGCCGCCGACATGCCCAGTTCCTCGGCCGCGGCGGAGAAGCCGCCCTTGCGCACGACGGCGACGAAGACCCGCAGGTCGCCGTTCTCTACATTATTCACGATTCGTGTTTTATCGAGCCACAATACGCGGGATTATAAACGCCGCGTATTCTTGCTATCCTGACGTGCATCGAACATCGGGAGAATCACATGCAAACCCATCGCATCGCCGTCATCGCCGGGGACGGCATCGGCAAGGAAGTCATGCCGGAAGGCCTGCGCGCGGTCCAGGCGGCCGCCGACCGGTTCGGCATCGCGCTGGAGTTCGTCCACTTCGAATGGGCGAGCTGCGACTACTACCTCCAGCACGGCAAGATGATGCCGGACGACTGGAAGGCGCAGCTCGACGGTTGCGAGGCGATCTTCTTCGGCGCCGTCGGCTGGCCCGACACGGTGCCCGACCACATCTCGCTGTGGGGCTCGCTGCTGAAGTTCCGCCGCGAGTTCGACCAGTACGTCAACCTGCGCCCGGTGCGCCTGATGCCGGGCGTGCCCTGCCCGCTCGCGAATAAGAAACCGGGCGACATCGACTTCTACGTGGTGCGCGAGAACACCGAGGGCGAATACTCGGCGGTGGGCGGGCGCATGTTCGAAGGCACCGAGCGCGAACTGGTGCTGCAGGAAGCCGTGTTCACCCGCAAGGGCACCGACCGCATCCTGAAGTACGCCTTCGAACTGGCCCAGCGCCGCCCGAAAAAGCACCTGACCGCCGCCACCAAGTCGAACGGCATCGCGATCTCGATGCCCTACTGGGACGAGCGCGTCGCCGCGATGGGATCGGCCTATCCGGAGGTCCGCTGGGACAAGTACCACGTCGACATCCTGGCGGCGCGCTTCGTGCTGTCGCCGGAACGCTTCGACGTGGTGGTGGCCTCGAACCTGTTCGGCGACATCCTGTCGGACCTGGGGCCGGCCTGCACCGGGACGATCGGGATCGCGCCCTCGGCCAACCTGAACCCGGAGCGCAGCTTCCCCTCGCTGTTCGAGCCGGTGCACGGCTCGGCGCCGGACATCTACGGGAAGAACATCGCGAACCCGGTGGCCATGATCTGGTCGGGGGCGATGATGCTGGAGTTCCTGGGCAAGGGGGAAAAGAACTACCAGGAGGCCCACGACGCCGTGGTAAGGGCGATGGAGCACGTGCTGGTGGACGGGCCGCGCACGCCGGACATGGGCGGTGCGGCCAGCACCACCGATGTCGGCAAGGCGATCGCGCAATACCTTGCCACCGCGTAGGGTGGACGGGCCGTGAATTGGCCCAGTGGACCAGTTCACGGGCCGTCCTTCCTACTTGAGCAGGTAGGTATTGAAGAAGTCGATCCCCGCATAGAACAGGTAATCGGCGTTCGCCTTCTTCGCGAACCCGTGCCCCTCGTCGTTGGCCGTCATGTACCACACCGGCGTGCCGTTCTTCTTCACCGTCGCGACGATCTGGTCCGCTTCCTGCCAGGGCACGCGCGGGTCGTTCTTGCCCTGCACGACGAACAGCGGCTTCTTGATCCTGGCCGCGTTGTTGGCCGGCGCCATCGCCTCCATCCACTTGCGCATTTCCGGGTCGCGCTCGTCGCCGTACTCGACGCGGCGCAGGTCGCGGCGGTAGCTTTCGGTGCGCTCCAGGAAGGTGACGAAGTTCGAGATGCCGACGATGTCGATGCTGGCCGCGATGCGGTCGGCGTACATGGTCGACACGGCCAGCGTCATGTAGCCGCCGTAGGAGCCGCCCACCACCGCCACCCGCGCGGCGTCCATGTCGGGCTGGGTCGCGATCCAGTCGAGCAGCGCGCCGATATCCTTCACCGAGTCCTCGCGCAGCTTGCCGTTGTCGAGCTTCAGGAAGGTCTTGCCGTAGCCGGTCGAGCCGCGCACGTTCGGGTAGATGACGGTCAGGCCCATCTCGTCCGTGTAGTAGTTGTTGCGGCCCAGGAAGCCCGGCGTGAACTGCCCTTCCGGACCGCCGTGGATGTTGATCACCACCGGCCGCTTGCCCGGGAACTTGCCCGGCTGCGGACGGTAGACGAAGCCCGAGATGCTGCGCCCGTCGAAGGACTTCCAGCGCACCAGCGAAGGCTCGACGAACTTGTCCATGTCGACGTCCATCTTCTCGTGCGTGGTCCAGCGCGTGAGCGCGCCGGTGCCGGCGTCGACGCTGTACACGTCCGACGGGCTGCGCGCCGAGGACAGCGACAGGGCCAGGTGGCGGCTGTCGCGGTGCCACTCGATTCGGCCGATCACGCCGACCGGCAGCCTGGGCTGGGCCACCAGCTTGCGGTCGGCCGTGCGCATGATGCGCAGCACGCCCCGGCCGTCCTCGTTGGCGACGAAAGCGAGCAGCTTGCCATCGTGCGAGAGGTCGATGTCGTCGATGTCCCACTCGATGTCGGGGGTGAGGACCGTGTGCTGGCCGGTGGCCAGGTCGATGTAGGTGAGGCGGAGGAATTCGGAACCGCGGTCGGTGGTCGTGAACAGGCCCTTGCCGTCGCGCGAGAACACGGCCTTGCCGTAGGCGACCGTCTCGTTGCCGTTCTTCTCGGTGATGCGGCGGCTCTGGCCGCTGGCCACGTCCATCACCCACAGGTAGCTCTCGTTGGCCGACACGTACTCGCTGTACACCACCTGCTTGTCGTCGTGCGAGAACACGAAGGAGCCCCAGCCACCGCCCGGCAGCTCGGCCAGGACGCGCGCCTGCTCCGGCTGGGCCGGATCGACGATGCTGATGGTCGAGGCGATCCGGTCGTTCGAGCCCTGGCGGCCCACGGGGACGGTCACGTAGAGCAGCCTGTCGCCGGCGGTGGACCAGGCGGTGTCCTGCACGCGCCGGTTGTCCGGGGTGATCGGCATCGCGTCGCCGTTCTTCGCGCTGCGGCCGATCTCGGCCCGGTAGGCGCGGAACACCTCGTTGCCGCCGGTGTCGCGGGCGAACACATAGAAGCGGCCGTTGGCCGGCTCGTACTGGCCGCTGCGCACCGGCTCGGCGAAGTCGGTCAGCAGCTCGAGCGGCGCGCCGGGCCTGGCGACGCGGAACAGCTGCGGCGTGTTCTGGTGGCGGCGCGAGACGATCATCTCCAGCTTCGCCGGGTGCCAGGACGCATACGCCGTCGGCTTGAACTCGTTGTATCTGGCCACCCGGGCGGCCAGGGCCGCGCGCACGGGCGGCACGTTTTCCAGCACCATCGCGGCCGGC
>DAMCRY010000236.1:0-6664 GCA_032115075.1 Massilia sp. | reverse complement strand
CGACGGCTGGCTGGCCCTGCACTTGCGCGGCAAGGCCGGGCGCGACTTCGTCGCCAGCATGCCGCTCGAGCGTCCGCTCGGCGAACTCGAATGCCGCCTGCTGGACGTGTTCGCGAGCGTGGCGGCGGTGAGCCTGGAGAACGTCGAGCTGGTCACGCACCTGAACCAGGCCGCCTTCCGCGACCAGCTCACCGGCCTGCCCAACCGCACCCGCCTGGTCGAACTGATCGACGCCACCCTGGCCCGGCCGCAGCGCGGTCGACCTCGACCACTTCGCCGAAACCAACGACGCCCTCGGCCACCATTTCGGCGACCTGCTGCTGGTGGCGGTCGGACGCCGCCTGGCCTCGCGCCTGAAGGGCGGCCCCGGCGCACGGGTCGAAGTCGCACGCATCGGCGCCGACATCTTCTGCGTGCTGGGCGACGCCGGCGCCGTGCAGCCGGCCCCGATCGCGGCGCTGTTCCGCGAACCGTTCCGGATCGACGGGCAGGACGTGCAGGTGTCCGCCACCCTCGGCCTGGTGCGCCTGGCCGAGCACGACGGCAGCGGCGCCGATGCGCTGAAGGATGCCGATATCGCGCTCAAGCGCGCCAAGTCGCAGCAGCGCGCCGGCCACTTCTACTTCTCGCGCAGCATGGGGGTCGAGATCCGCGAACGGGTGCGCATGATGCACGCGCTGCGCAGCGGCTTCCGGCGCGGCGAGCTGTTCCTGGCCTACCAGCCGCAGGTCGACCTCGCCACCTCGCGTCCCTTCGGCGCCGAGGCGCTGCTGCGCTGGCGCCTTGAAGACGGCCGCCTGGTCGGCCCGGACCGCTTCATCCCGATCGCGGAATACTCCGGCCTGATCGTGGACATCGGCGAATGGGTGCTGCGCCAGGCCCTGGCCGAACTGGTGCGCCTGCGCAGCGGCGGGCACCACGCCTTCACGATGTCGGTCAACGTCTCGCAGGTGCAGTTCCGCCATCCGCACTTCGTCGACATGCTGCGCCGCGCGCTCGACGACACCGGTGCCCCACCCGAGTACGTCGAGCTGGAAATCACCGAATCGATGGCGATGGAAGAACCTGCCCTGCTGGTGGAAAAGCTGGCGCAGGTCAAGCGCACCGGCGTGTCGATCGCGATCGACGACTTCGGCACCGGCTTCTCCTCGCTGTCGCACCTGCAGCGCCTGCAGGTGGACCGCCTCAAGATCGATCGCACGTTCGTCACCGAGATCACCGGCTCGGCGCGCGGCAGCAGCATCGCCGAGATGGTGATCCAGCTGGGCCGCAACCTGGGCCTGTCGGTGATCGCGGAAGGGGTCGAGGACGAACGCCAGGCGCAGATCCTGCGCAGCCTGGGCTGCCCGCTGGCGCAGGGCTACCTGTTCGCGCGGCCCTTGAGCCCGCAGGCATTGCTGGCGTGGCTGGACGAACAGGCCTTGAACAGGGCGGCGTAGTGCTGTCGCAGGGTGGACGGCTCAGCCGACCACCGTGCGACAGGCCGGTTCACCGGCCGGCGAACGAATCAGTCCTCGGCGGCCTGCTCGGCCGGCCAGTCACGGATATAGGCCTTCAGCATGCGGTTCTCGAAGCTCTGCGCCTCCAGCACCGCCTTCGCCACGTCATAGAAGGAAATCACGCCCAGCAGCGTGCGGGCGTTCATCACCGGCAGGTAGCGCGCGTGCTTCTCGAGCATGATGCGGCGCACCTCGTTGACTTCGGTGTCCGGGGTCACGGTGATCGGGCTGTCGTCCATCACCTTGCGCACGGTGCCGGAACCCAGGGTGCCGCCGCCGGCGTGCAGCTCCTTGATCACTTCGCGGAAGGTCAGCATGCCGACCAGGTCGCCGTATTCCATGACGACCAGCGAGCCGATGTCCTTTTCCGCCATGGTGGCAGCCGCCTGCACCAGCGGCATGTCGGGCGTGACGGTATAGAGGATTTCACCTTTCACCTGCAGGATCTCGGAGACTTTCATATTGGCCACCCCGTCCGGTTGGTTAGTGATACCAGAAATATTTGTATAAGGCATAACACCGACTGTAGCCGATGCCCGCCAAAAAATCCAGCACTGCACCAAAGGCGGGCCCGATGCCCCATTGCGTAACGTTAAAAGAGTGCTACGATGCCGCCCATCCCCATTCATGGATGAGCAGACACGATGAGCGGTCCACCCTACCCCGGCTTCGACACCCTGGCCCTGCATGCGGGCGGCGCGCCCGACCCGGCAACCGGCGCGCGCGCCACGCCGATCCACTTCACGTCCTCCTTCGCCTTCCGCGATTCGGACCATGCCGCCGCCCTGTTCAACATGGAACGCGCCGGCCACGTGTATTCGCGCATCTCGAACCCGACCAACGCGGTGCTGGAAGAGCGGATAGCGGCGCTGGAAGGCGGCGTGGCGGGCATCGCGACCGCCAGCGGCCAGGCCGCCATGCACCTGGGCCTGGCCACCATCGCCGGCGCGGGCAGCCACATCGTGGCCTCGCGCGCCCTGTACGGCGGCGCACACAACCTGCTGCACTACACCTTGCGCCGCTTCGGCATCGACACCACCTTCGTCGACCCGCGCGACCTCGACGCCTGGCGCGCCGCGATCCGCCCGAACACCAAGGTCCTGTTCGGCGAGACGCTCGGCAATCCGGGCCTGGACGTGCTCGACATCCCGGCGATCGGCGCGCTCGCCCACGAGCACGACCTGCCGCTGATGGTGGACGCGACCTTCACCACGCCCTACCTGCAGCGCCCCTTCGACCTCGGCGCCGACCTGCTGTTCCACTCGGCCACGAAGTTCCTGTGCGAGCACGGCACCGCGATCGGCGGCCTGCTGGTCGACGGCGGCACCTTCGACTGGGACGCCGCCCATGCGCGCAGCGGCCGCTTCCCCGAGCTGTGCGAACCCTACGCGGGCTTCCACGGCATGGTGTTCGCGGAAGAGTCGACCGTGGCCCCGTTCGCGCTGCGCGCGCGCCGCGAAGGCCTGCGCGACTTCGGCGCGGCGATGAGCCCGCACAACGCCTTCGCCATCCTGCAGGGCGTCGAGACGCTCGGCCTGCGCATGGAGCGCCACGTGGCGAATACCCGGCGGGTGGTGGAATTCCTGCTGTCGCACCCGGCGGTGGCCTCGGTATCCTATCCCGAGCTCGAGACGCACCCGGACCACGCGCTGGCCCGGCGCCTGTTGCCGAAGGGCTGCGGCGCCGTGTTCACCTTCGAGCTCAAGGGCGACCGCGCGGCGGGCCGCCGCTTCGCCGACGCGCTGCAGGTGTTCTCGCACCTGGCCAACGTCGGCGACGCCAAGTCGCTGGTCATCCATCCGGCCTCGACCACCCATTTCCGGGTGCCGGCGGAGGAGCTGGCGGCGGCCGGCATCAAGGAGGGCACGATGCGCCTGTCGGTCGGCCTGGAAGACCCGGCCGACCTGATCGACGACCTCAAGCGCGGCCTCAAGTCCGCCCAGAAAGGAGCCTGAGATGCGCTTCGAGATCGACGGCGCCACCGCCTACGCCTACACCGGCGGCAAACCCTTCGACCCGGCGCTGCCGACGATCGTGCTGGTCCACGGCGCCCAGAACGACCACTCGGTCTGGGCGCTGCAGAGCCGCTACCTGGCGCACCACGGCTTCTCGGTGCTGGCGGTCGACCTGCCCGGCCATGGCCGCAGCGGCGGGCCGGCGCTCGCCAGCGTCGAGGCGATGGCCGCCTGGCTGCTGGCCGTGATGTCCGCGGCCGGCGTGCGGCGCGCCATCCTGGCCGGCCACAGCATGGGGTCGCTGATCGCGCTGGAAGCGGTGCATCAGGCCAAGGCGCAGGCTACTGAGCAGGCCACGGCGCAGGCCCCGGCGCAGGACCCGGAACTGGTCGCCGGCCTGGCCCTGCTCGGCACGACCTACCCGATGAAGGTGTCCGACGCCCTGCTCGAGACCGCGCGCAGCGACGAGGCGGCGGCCATCGACATGGTCAACATCTGGTCGCATTCGTCCATCGCGCACAAGCCGTCCTGCCCGGGTCCGGGCTTCTCGGTGATGGGCGGCGCGCGGCGGCTGATGCAGCGCATGTCGGCGCGCAATCCGCACGCCCTGTTCCACACCGATTTCACGGCCTGCAACGGCTATGCAAACGGCGAGGCGGCCGCGGCCGGCGTGCGCTGCCCGGTGCTGTTCGTGTTCGGCTCGAAGGACATGATGACCCCGCCGCGCTCGACGAAGCTGCTGACCGGATTGCTGTCCCATGGCAGAATCGTCACCGTGGACGCCGGCCACCAGATGATGGCCGAGGCGCCCGACGCGGTGCTCGACGCCCTGGCCGGCTTCGCCGCCGCGCTCGCGTAAGCGAGGATACAAAGAGAAAACAAGGAGACGCCCATGTCGGCACGCTACGCCAGCTTCGCGGAATTCTATCCCTACTACCTGACCCAGCACGCCGACCGCCGCTGCCGCCGCGCGCACTTCATCGGCACCTCGTCGGCGATCGCGTCGATCGCGCAGTACATCGACAGCCTGAACGCCTGGTGGCTGCTGTTCGCCGTCGTCAGCGGCTACGGCGGGGCCTGGATCGGCCACTTCTTCTACGAGAAGAACAAGCCAGCCTCCTTCTCGCAGCCCTGGTATTCGTTCCGGGCCGACTGGGTGATGTACTGGCAGATGCTGACCGGGAAGCTGAGCTGGTAATCCGCTGGAACCGGTGTTGCGCGCTCACGGCGCGTCCAGCACCGCCCGCACCCGCTGCGCCAGCTCCGCCAGCGTGAAGGGCTTGCCGATCAGCTCCACGCCGGGCTCCAGCACCTCTTCCTGCACCAGCGCCTTGCGCGAATAGCCGGTCGCGAACAGCACCCGCAGGCCGGGACGGCGCTGCACGGCCATGTCGGCCAGCCGGCGGCCGTTCGTCTCCGGCATGATCACGTCGGTGAACAGCAGCGCGATCCCGGCATCCGCCTCCAGCGTGCGCATCGCCTCCGCCGCGCCGTCCGCCGCGACGACGCGGTAGCCCAGTTCGCGCAGCATGTCGACCGACAGCGTGCGCACGGCCTCCTCGTCCTCGACCACCAGGATGGTCTCCCCGTCCGCGCCGCGCGGCGCCGCCGCCGGACCGGCACCGGCGGCAATCGCGCGGTGCAGGTAGTCCTCGGCCTGGCTGTGCTGGCGCTGGCGGGTCGCAATGCGGCCCAGCGCCAGCAGCAAGGCCGGGCTGGCCGGCTGGTTGGCCAGCCAACGCTGCAGGTTGGCCTGGCGCGTGGCCAGCTTGTCCACCGGCATTTGGCCGTACAACGTCACCAGCGACTCGTCCCATCGCGTGTCCAGCGCCTGCTCGATGTTGAACAGGGCCGGTTCGTCCCAGTCCAGCGCCACGGCACGCAGCGCATACGCCGACACCACGTCCGGATCGTTGCGCAGCGCCTTCGGTGTGGCTTCCCACTGCGCCGCCAGCGCATTCACGTCACCCGCTTCCAGCAGCGACTGCGCCGCCAGGCGGGTTTCCAGCTCGGCCACGGCCTCATCGGGCAGGACCTTCTGTTTGCGCAGCGCGCCCAACTGGCCGTAGGCCTCATGCGCGCGCTCGGCGCGGGCCAGTGCTTCGGTACGCAGCCACAGGCCGCGCGGCGGCAGCGGTTGAATGGTGGCGGTGTCCAGCAGGTTGATCGCATCCACCGGGCGCTCCTGCACCAGCAGGCGCTCGGCCTGCAGCAGGGCGTGCAGGGTGGCGTCTTCACCGGCCAGGCGCTGCAGGTACTGGTTCACGGCCGCCTGGTCGTCGCGCGCCTGCGCGCTGCGGACGGCGGTGACCATCGCAACGGCCGTCACTTCCTTGTCTTCGGCGGCGCTTTCCAGCAGCTTCTCAGCGCGCTGCCACTGGCCCTGTTCGTGCGCCTGGATGCCGTCGATCAGACGCGCGCGGCCCTGCTTGCGGCGGTACCGGCCCCACGCGCGGAACGGCGAGGCCAGCAGGCTCCACAGCAGCCACAACACCAGCAGGCCCACCAGCACCATCAAGGCCACCTGCGGCACCGTGGACCGGTAGTCGTTGCCGCCGTAGCGGTAGATCACTTCGCCGAACTGGCGCAGTTGTTCGGTGCCCAGGAACTGCGAGGCGATCACGCCAAGGGCTACCGCCAACAACAGCACCACCAGGGATTGGAAGGGTTTCATCGGTCATCTCCATCGCGCATCGCGCGCAGTTGCTGCAAGGTGCTGCCCAGTTCGGGTACCGCAGGATGCAGCACGCGCGTACGCAGTTGCTGCAGTTCAGCACGACGCTCGCGCAGGGCGGGTGAATCCGGCCACAGTCGCGGCAGCCAGGCTGCGACGCGGTCCACGGACCGGGTGAAGCCTTCCTGGTCGCCACGCTCCACCGCGGCGCGGGCCAGGGTCAGTTCCAGCTGCAGGGCATCCCAGCCGGCTACCCGGTCGGCGTCGGTCAACGGGCCCTGCGTGCGGGTGGGGGTGATGGTCACGAACGGGGCCAACACCTGATGCCACCACGGCGTGCCGGCGGCTGCACCGGCGCCGGCATCCACCTGTTCGGGAACCTGCTCCAACGCCGTGGCGAACGCGGCCAGCTGCGTGGCGGTGGTGGCACGCACGCCCGGGCCCAGCGCGTCCACGGCGTTGCGCTCCTGCATCAGTGCCTGGCGCAGGTTGAGATAGTCGTTGTCCTGTACATCGGCCAGGGTGGTGGCCGCCAA
>DAMCRY010000235.1:0-6687 GCA_032115075.1 Massilia sp. | reverse complement strand
CGAATCGGTGCAGGCCGCCAACCAGGCCGCCGTGCTGCTCGAACGCCTGCAGCAGTTCAAGTTCGAAGGTCCGGCCGCCGCCCTGATGGCCACGCTCACCGAAACCCTGGAGCGCGCCTCGCGCTACTCGGCCGAACTGCAGCGCGCCACGCTGGCGACCCGCATGCAGCCGGTGGGCCGCCTGTTCCAGAAGTTCCCGCGCCTGGTGCGCGAGCTGGCCAAGGACCTCGGCAAGGACGTCGAGCTGACCATCGAGGGCGCCGAGACCGAAGTCGACCGCGTCGTGGTGGACAGCCTGTACGACCCGCTGGTGCACATGCTGCGCAACGCGCTCGACCATGGCGTCGAGTCGCCGGAAGAGCGTGTGGCCGCCGGCAAGCCGGCCAAGGCCTTCATCCTGCTGAAGGCATGGCAGGAAGCGAACAGCGTCATGATCGTGCTGCAGGACGACGGCAAGGGCATGGACCCGGTCAAGCTGCGCCGCAAGGCGATCGACAAGGGCCTGATCGGCGAGAACGGCGCCCAGAGCGACGAGGATGCCTACCAGCTGGTGTTCCTGCCGGGCTTCTCGACCAAGGAAGTGGCTTCCTCGGTGTCGGGGCGCGGCGTCGGCATGGACGTGGTCAAGACGGCGGTGGAGAAGAACCGCGGCGCGATCCGCATCGAGTCTCAGCTGGGCGCGGGCACGCGCTTCGCGATCCGCCTGCCGATCGAGCTGTCGATCGTCCCGACCATGCTGGTGTCGACCTCCAGCGCCCAGCTGGCGCTGCCGATGGCCGTCGTCGAGCGCGTGGTCGAGCTGCCGGAAGAGTTCCAGTGCGTGGGCGGCGCCCCGGTGCTGAAGGACCAGGGCCGCCCGCTGCCGGTGCGTTCGCTGGCCCTGGCGCTGGGCTACGAAGCCTGCTCGGAACGCGTCGGCATCGTCATCAACGCGCCGCAGCCGTATATCCTGGCGGTGGAAGCGGTCGACGGCACGGCCGACCTGGTGATCAAGCCGATGACGGCGCTGTCGGTGGAAGGCATCACCGGCACCGCGCGTTCGGCCGAGGGCGAGCTGGTGCTGGTGGTCGGCCTGTCCTTCCTGATGGACGGCTGCCGCAGCAACGTGCGCCTCGCCGCCTGAGATTTTCGTAGGGTGGGCGGCATGGCCGTCCACCCTGCAGAGGCGGCATGGATGTCATTACCGCAGTGCGCAAGCGAAGAGCCCTCCCACTCTGCGGCAAAAACGCAAACAAAAGCCTGAGCTTCCCCGCTCAGGCTTTTTTTATTTGCATATGGCTTTATCACTGCAAATAATATTTGCATGAATTAACCATCCTTGGCAGAAAAATGCGTTGCCCCGGCTTGGTGCGGCAGTGCACAATTATGGCATAATCAAAAATCGTCCCTGTATAAGGGGAACCCCGTTCACCGGAAAGACCATGCAAAAAACGCTCTACGACAAACTCTGGGATTCCCATGTCGTGCGTGCCGACGCCGATGGCACCACCGTCCTCTACATCGACCGCCACCTGGTGCACGAAGTCACCAGCCCGCAAGCCTTCGAAGGGCTGCGCGAGGCCGGCCGCGGACTATGGCGGGTGTCGAGCAACCTGGCCGTGGCCGACCACAACGTGCCGACCACCGACCGCGCCCACGGCATCGCCGACCCGACGTCGCGCCTGCAGGTCGAAACGCTCGACGCGAATGCGAAGAGCTTCGGCCTGACCTACTTCGACATGAACGACAAGCGCCAGGGCATCGTCCACGTGATCGGCCCGGAGCAGGGCGCGACCCTGCCGGGCATGACCGTGGTCTGCGGCGACTCGCACACCTCGACCCACGGCGCCTTCGGCTGCCTGGCGCATGGCATCGGCACCTCGGAAGTCGAGCACGTGCTGGCCACCCAGACCTTGCTGGCCAAGAAGTCGAAGTCGATGCTGGTGCAGGTCGACGGCGAACTGCCGCCGGGCGTGACCGCCAAGGACATCGTGCTGGCCGTGATCGGCAGGATCGGCACGGCGGGCGGCACCGGCTACGCCATCGAATTCGGCGGCTCGACGATTCGCGCGCTGTCGATGGAAGGCCGCATGACGGTCTGCAACATGGCGATCGAGGCGGGCGCGCGCGCCGGCATGGTCGCGGTGGACGACACTACCATCGAATACGTGAAGGACCGCCCGTTCTCGCCGAAAGGCGAGCAGTGGGAGCAGGCCGTCGCCCACTGGCGCACCCTGCATTCGGACGAAGGCGCCGTCTTCGACACGGTGGTGAAGCTCGACGCGTCGGAGATCCGTCCGCAAGTCACCTGGGGCACTTCGCCCGAGATGGTGACCTCGGTCGACGGCCGCGTGCCGGACCCGAAAGAAGAAGCAGACGCGGTGCGCCGCGGCGCCATCGAGAAGGCGCTGGCCTACATGGACCTGCAGCCGAACACCCCGATCGAGCAGATCGCGATCGACAAGGTCTTCATCGGCTCCTGCACCAACTCGCGCATCGAAGACCTGCGCGCCGCCGCCGAGGTGGTGCGCGGCCGCCGGCGCGCGCCCAACGTCAAGCTGGCGATGGTGGTGCCGGGCTCCGGCCTGGTGAAGGAACAGGCGGAGCGCGAAGGCCTGGACCGCATCTTCAAGGATGCCGGTTTCGAATGGCGCGAGCCGGGCTGCTCGATGTGCCTGGCCATGAACGCCGACCGCCTGGAGCCGGGCGAGCGCTGCGCCTCGACCTCGAACCGCAACTTCGAGGGACGCCAGGGGCAGGGCGGCCGCACCCACCTGGTGTCGCCCGCGATGGCGGCGGCGGCGGGCATCGCCGGCCGCTTCGTCGACGTGCGCGCGCTCTGAACCGCGCGCCGGCCGTATCACCGATTCAACCGCAATACAGGAACGTCATGAAAAAAGCATTCGCATTCGTCCTCGCCGCCATCGTGCTGAGCGGCTGCAACACCATCTCCGGCGTCGGCCGCGACGTGCAGAAGGTCGGCCAGGTCATCACCGGCGCCGGCGGCAAATAAACTACACAGCAACACAGAACCAAAGAAGGCGGAACGACCATGGAAAAATTCACCGTACACGCAGGCCTGGTGGCGCCGCTCGACCGCGCCAACGTCGACACCGACGCCATCATCCCGAAGCAGTTCCTGAAATCGATCCGCCGCACCGGCTTCGGCCCCAATCTATTCGACGAGTGGCGCTACCTGGACCACGGCGAGCCGGGCCAGGACTGCAGCACCCGTCCGGTGAACCCGGACTTCGTGCTGAACCAGCCGCGCTACGCGGGCGCCTCGATCCTGCTGGCGCGCAAGAACTTCGGCTGCGGCTCCTCGCGCGAGCACGCGCCCTGGGCGCTGCAGCAGTACGGCTTCCGCGCCATCGTCGCGCCGAGCTTCGCCGACATCTTCTTCAACAACTGCTACAAGAGCGGCCTGCTGCCGATCGTGCTGTCGGAAGAAGAGATCGACGGCCTGTTCAAGGCCGTGGAAGCGCAGCCCGGCTTCAAGCTGGTGGTCGACCTGGAACGGCAGCGCATCGCCACGGAAGACGGCAGCCTCTCGTACGGCTTCGCCATCGACGAGTTCCGCAAGTACTGCCTGCTCAACGGCCTCGACGACATCGGCCTGACCCTGCGCCACGCCGACGACATCCGCGCATTCGAACAGCGCCACCTGGCTGCACAGCCGTGGCTCGCCAACACGATTTGAAAAAGAAAAGAGAGCGCATGAAGATTGCAATCCTGCCGGGTGACGGCATCGGCCCCGAAATCATCGACGAAGCGGTCAAGGTCTTGAACGCGCTGGGTGAATCGTTCGAACTGGAGCTTGCCGCGGTCGGCGGCGCCGGCTATGCCGCGCACGGCCACCCGCTGCCCGAAGGCACCCTGAAGCTGGCCAAGGAAGCGGACGCCGTGCTGTTCGGCGCCGTCGGCGACTACCGGTACGACGCGCTCGAGCGCGCGCTGCGCCCCGAGCAGGCGATCCTCGGCCTGCGCCGCGAACTCGGCCTGTTCGCCAACCTGCGTCCGGCCATCCTGTATCCGGAACTCGCGGGCGCCTCCACGCTCAAACCCGAGGTCGTCTCCGGCCTGGACATCCTGATCATCCGCGAACTCACCGGCGACATCTATTTCGGCAAGCCGCGCGGCGTGCGCGAATGTCCGGACGGTCCGTTCGCGGGCCAGCGCGAAGGCTTCGACACCATGCGCTACGCCGAAGGCGAGATTCGCCGCATCGCCCACGTGGCCTTCCAGGCCGCGCGCAAGCGCGACCGCCGCGTGACCAGCGTCGACAAGGCCAACGTGCTGGAAACCTTCCAGTTCTGGCGCGACATCGTCACCGAGGTGCACAAGGACTACCAGGACGTCGAGCTCGAACACATGTACGTCGACAACGCGGCCATGCAGCTGGTCCGGGCCCCGAAGAAGTTCGATGTCCTCGTTACTGGTAATATGTTCGGCGACATCCTGTCGGACGCCGCGGCGATGCTGACGGGGTCGATCGGCATGCTGCCGTCCGCCTCGCTCGACGCGGACAACAAGGGCCTGTACGAGCCGTCGCACGGTTCGGCGCCGGACATCGCCGGCCAGGGCGTGGCCAATCCGCTGGCGACCATCCTGTCCGCCGCCATGATGCTGCGCTTTACCTTCGGCCTCGCCGAACAGGCCGGCCGTGTCGAGAACGCGGTCAAGCGCGTGCTGGCCCAAGGCCTGCGCACGCCCGACATCTTCGAGCCAGGCAGTACCCGCGTGGGCACGAAGGAAATGGGCGACGCTGTCGTCGCGGCGCTCGGCTGAAGCGTTATGTCGTTTTAGAGAAGCATATTTTTATACCTGAGGGAAGATAATGAAATTAGTAGGCCTGGTTGGCTGGCGCGGTATGGTGGGCTCGGTCCTGATGCAGCGCATGCAGGAAGAGGGCGATTTCGACCACATCGAGCCGGTGTTCTTCACCACCTCGAATCCGGGCGGCGCCGCGCCGAAGATGGCGAAGAACGAAACCACCCTGAAGAGCGCGCTTGATGTCGCGGAACTGTCCAAGTGCGAGATCATCATCTCGTGCCAGGGCGGCGACTACACCACGGAAGTATTCCCGAAGCTGCGCGCCAGCGGCTGGAACGGCTACTGGATCGACGCGGCCTCGACCCTGCGCATGAACGACGACGCCGTCATCGTGCTGGATCCGGTCAACAAGGACGTGATCAAGAACGCCATGTCGCGCGGCGTGAAGAACTACATCGGCGGTAACTGCACCGTGTCCTGCATGCTGATCGGCCTGGGCGGCCTGTTCGAGCAGGGGCTGGTCGAGTGGATGACCTCGATGACCTACCAGGCCGCATCGGGCGGCGGCGCCCAGCACATGCGCGAGCTGCTGACCCAGTTCGGCACCATCAACGGCGCCGTCAAGCCGCTGCTGGACGACCCGGCCTCGGCCATCCTCGAGATCGACCGCACCGTGCTGGCCACCCAGCACGGCCTGTCCGCCGAGGAAACGAAGCAGTTCGGCGTGCCGCTGGCCGGCAACCTGATCCCGTGGATCGACAAGGACCTGGGCAACGGCCAGTCGAAGGAAGAGTGGAAGGCCGGCGCCGAGACCAACAAGATCCTCGGCCGCGGCGAAGGCTTCGGCACCAAGGCAATCCCGGTGGACGGCCTGTGCGTGCGCATCGGCGCGATGCGCTGCCATTCGCAGGCGCTGACCATCAAGCTGACCAAGGATGTGCCGCTCGACGAGATCAACGACATCATCGCCTCGCACAACCAGTGGGTGAAGGTGGTGCCGAACACCCGCGAAGCCTCGATGCGCGACCTGTCGCCGGCCGCCGTCACCGGCGGCCTGGGCATCCCGGTGGGCCGCCTGCGCAAGATGTCGATGGGCGACGATTACCTGTCGGCCTTCACCGTCGGCGACCAGCTGCTGTGGGGCGCCGCCGAGCCGCTGCGCCGCATGCTGCGCATCGTGCTGGACAAGTAACCCCCACGGTGGGCGGCCATGCCGCCCACCATGCCGCATCGCTGTTGGCAGCCTTGCCACACCCGCTGTAAAATTGCCAAGCGCTTGTAATCAAACGCTATCAAACGCTCCCCGCATCGGTCATTCTGGCCACACATCCTCTTCCAGAGCGTCCTCCATGTGCGCAGGAAGCTTGCATGCTCCAAAGCATGATGATATGTTGAGACTCCCAGGAAATCGTCTTTCCTCTGGTCAACTTTCTTTCGCCCTAATCCTATGCATTTTCCTCACCGTCCTCCGCTCATGGCGTATGCGTTGAAAACAGTCTCCGCAGCCGTGGCCAGTGCCGTGCTCCTGTCGTCCGCCGCGCATGCGGCCGGCCTCGGCAAGCTGACGGTGCTGTCGGCGCTCGGCCAGCCGCTGCGCGCCGAGATCGAACTGACGACGACCGCGGGCGAAGATGCATCCAGCCTGGCGGTGAAACTGGCCTCGCCGGAGGCCTTCCGCAGCGCCAACATCGACTTCAACCCGGCCCTGCTGTCGCTGCGCTTCAATGTCGAGCAGCGCGCCGGCCGGCCCATCATCCGCGTCACCTCGACCCAGCCGCTGAACGAGCCTTTCGTCGATATGCTGATCGAGCTGTCGTGGAACAACGGCCGCCTGGTGCGCGAGTACACCTTCCTGCTCGACCCGGCCGAACTGCGCGCTGCCCAGCCGGCTCAGGCGGCGGCCGAGGCCCGTCCCGCCGCCCAGCCGCGCGCGTC
>DAMCRY010000234.1:0-6706 GCA_032115075.1 Massilia sp. | reverse complement strand
CCGTGCTGGCGCTGGCGCTGCTGGGTCGGCTGCGGGCCACCCTGGGCGCTACGCCGGCAGCGGGGCTGGAGCAGGACAGGGCGCGCGTCGCCGACCTGGTCCGCCACGCGCCGCTGCGCGCGGTCCTGATCGTCAGCGCGCTGCTGTCGATGGGCTGGGACCTGTTTGCCTTCATGACGCCGATGCATGGCGAGCGCATCGGCCTGTCGGCCTCGACGATCGGCCTGGTCATGGGTGCTTTCGGCGGCGGGACCTTCGTCGTCCGGCTCCTGATTCCCCGGCTCGCCCGCACCCTGTCCGAGTGGCGGGTGCTCGCCGGCGCGCTGGGGCTCACCGCGGCGGTCTATGCCGTGTTTCCTTTCTTTTCCAGCCTGGGGCCCTTGCTGGCCCTGGCTTTCCTGCTGGGCCTGGCCCTTGGTTGCGCCTTCCCGATGGTCATGAGCGCCATCGCGCGCACGGCCCCGCCCGGGCGCAGCGGCGAAGCGATCGGCATCCGATCGATGCTGATCAATGCGAGCCAGACCCTGTTGCCGGTGGCGCTCGGTGCGCTGGGATCGGCTGGAGGAACCCGGATGGCCTTCTGGGTCATTGCGGCAATGCTTGGCGCGGGGATGGCGTTTGCGATCGGGCGGCATGGGAAATGAGGGGACGTCGTCGGGCCTCTCGCTACCGGTTCGCGGGAAGCGGCCACGCTCTTTCAAAGGATCCGGCACCCCCTTTGATCGGTCGATTGGCATGACCGACTGCCGTTCGCGCTTCCCGCAACGCTCCGCAACCCAGTAAATGTAACTAACCAACAAAGTCCGGCAGCACACAGCGATACCTCGACATCAACGACTCCGGACACAATCGCACTGCCTCACCAAGGCTTCCAGGAAACGATGTCGTGTTCGCCACAGGGAAGAGCGTGCGACTTGGGTCCCTCCGGGCCTTCCGCTGGGCTGATGGGGGGAGGGTGCCAGTGCACCCCCGCCATCCTTATCGAAACAGCGCGTCCCACCCGGCTCTCGGCGACATGTCCGCCAGGTTCCACTCGGCCGGGTCGAAGGCCCGCCGGGTCGGCGCATACGCCGGATAACCGCTCGACTGTGCTTCCGAGTCCACGATGTGGCCACGCCCTTCGGCCACGTCCGAAATGATCTTGAAGTCGATCGGATCGCGCGCCCACGGCCGCATGCCGGCGCTCATGTAGATGGCGTTCTCCAGCCGCGCGCTGGGTACCGGCTCCAGGCCGGCCGGCAGGTAGGGCGTCCCGGCCTGGAGGATGCGGGCGCCGGATGCGGTATAGCTGCCGGTGTGCGGCATTGGTGCGCCGTTGGCATCGACGGCCAGGTTATCGCGCAGGTACAGGCTGACGTCGCCCGCGCCGCCCAGGCTGAACAGCGGCACGCCCGGCCGGGAATCGTCGCCGCCGCGCACCACGTTGCCGACCAGCGTCACGACGCCGGTCTGGGGCGGATGGGTTCCCCATTCGTGCGCGACCAGGTTGTAATGGACCGCCCTGGCGCCGAAATCGTGAACCAGGTTGTTCACGACGGCGACGTGCGCGCCGCCTTTGACGAGCGGGTTGCGCTCGTGGTTGGCGTTGTAGAGGTTGCCGTAGATGAGCACCCGGTTGGCGTTGTCGTGGACCAGCGTGCCTTTCGAATGCTCGCCTTTCTTGTGCGTCGAATCGCGCAGCCCTTCGGCCACGATGTTGTGGCTGAAGGTGATGCGGCGCGACGTCGCCTCGCGCCATTCCTCGACCGTGGCGCCCTTGAAGCGCGGTCCGGAGGCCGACAGGTTTTCGTCGGTGGCCCAGCTGAAGCTGCAATGGTCGACGATGACATTGTCGGCGGCGCTGGTGGACAGTCCATCGGCTTCCCAGCCGCTTTTCTTGGCGCGCCCGAATTCGCCCGGCCGCACCGCGATGTGCTGGATGATCACGTCGTGCGTGGCGACCGAGAATTCGCCGCGGATGAAGGTGATGCCGGGATCGGGCGCGGTCTGGCCGGCAATCGTCAGGTGCGGTTCGCGGATGCGGATGCCCGCACCCTGCAGGTCGATCACGCCGCCGACTTCGAATACCACGATGCGGGGGCCGGGTTCGGCTACCGCGGCGGCGAACGAGCCTTTGCCGGAGGCGTTCAGGTTCGTCACCCGGATGATCCTGCCGCCGGCACCGCCCCGCGTATCTGCCCAGCCCTTGACATCGATGCCCGCGCGCGACATCCCGGGCACGTCGGTGAAAGGCCCGGCGGCGGGCAGGCAGCAGCACGCCAGCGTCAACAGCGTCATGCGCATCGAAAAACGCATCGTCGTCTCCTGTTTTTATAGTGCGAAAATTATCGCACAGCAAGAGGAGAATCAGGGGTGGTGCCAGGGCAGGCCTGGCGCATTGGCGAACTGCCGCCGCTCGGCGGCATGCGGGCCTTCCTCAATGCGGAGCGCTTGGGCGATTTTCTGGCGCGTGGCGGCGGCATACGTGTGCTGCCGGCGGATCTGCCGTCCGAGCCCGCTCGGCCTGATTGCGCTGGGCACGGAGGAGCGGTATTTACCAAACGCAAGATATTTCATTGGCGCGTCCTGACGCCACGCCGGTCGTGTCCAGACATAGGCAGCGCATGGCGCTATCTGGCCAAATGTGCGCCGCGCGGCCGGCATTGTTTCGGCGTCGTCGGGTTCGATTTACAAAGGGCGTTTTCACTATTTATCCGATGAGCGACTTCGACACCGAGTCAGCCCGCCAGGATCGTTCGCGACCGGGACGGCGCGCCATGCTGGCGCTGGGCCTGGCTTGCCTGCTGCCAAGCTGCAAGCCGGGAGGCCGCGCGGCCGGTCCCGCTCCAAAGCCGGCCACCCCGGACTGGAAAACGCTGAGCCTGTGGACCGATAACGACGCCAACGCCAACAGCGCGGTCGCGCTCGACATCGTGTTCGTACGGGACGCTGCCTTGCTCGATACCTTGGCGGCGATGCCAGCCAGCAAATGGTTCGCCGGCCGCGCGGATATGGTCCGCGGTTTTGCCGGAGCCCTGACCGTATTGTCCTTCGAGCTGGTTCCCGGACAGAGCACGGAGGTGCCGGACAAGCTGTGGCGCAGCGCCGCCGGATCGGGCGTCCTGGCCTTCGCCGGCTATGCCAGTCCCGGCGAGCACCGGCTCCGCCTGGCCCTCGACGCCCGTGGTTACCTGATCCGACTGGGCGCCGAGGATGTCGCCGCCATCGAAGTGAATCACTAGAACAATGACTGAACAAGCCCTTCTCGCGCCCATGGCGCTGTTGAGCCCCGGGCAGCAGGACGAACTCGACAAGCTCATCGAACCGATCGGCGAAGCCGAGCCGTGCGGGCCGCCCATCCGCTTCGATCCGATCTTCACGGAAATTCGCCTTGCGCGCGAAGAGGACGATCCGCACCTGCCGATGGGCGTGTGGGAGCGTCCGCTGAAGCGGGCCGACTGGGCCCAGATCGAAGCGCGCTGCAAGGTCACCCTGACCAGGTATTCGAAGGATCTGCAGATTGCGGCCTGGCTGACCGAGGCATGGACCCGCCAGCACGGCTTCGATGGCCTGTTCCGTGGCCTGGTGCTGGTCGAGCGCTTGCTGGCGCGCTACTGGGAGGCGCTGCATCCGCGCTTGGACGAGGATGGCGACGCCGAGCTGCGCGTGGCGCCGCTGGAGTGGATGAACGTTTCGCTGTCGATGACGATACGGATACAGGTGCCGATGCTGCGCCATCCCGCTGGGTCGGCCGGCCGGCTCAGCCTCGCGGACTGGGAACGCATGACGGCGGACGAGCTGTCGCCCGCGAAGCAGGAAGCCGCGCGCAGGGCAGCGGGCGAGAGTGGGGAACCCTTGCGGACGCGCGCCGACATTGTCGACTACGCCAGGGCCAATCTCGGCGCCGAGGTCGTGCGCGCCACGCAGCTTGTCGGTGGCTGCCTGGCTGCCGTGCAATCGATTGCCGGCCTGACCGATGCCCGCCTGGGCATGGAAGCGCCGAACACGTCGAAACTGCGCGATACCTTGCGCGCGCTGGAGCGCGTGCTGCTGCACATGGCGCCTCTGGAGTCGCGCGAAGCAACACAAGCGCAGGAAGCGCCGGCGCCGGCCGCGGTCCCTGATCCCATGCCGGCCGGGGCCGCGCCGCCGGCAACGGTCCCGGAGCGCTGGAAGAGCCGCGACGAAGCGTATGCCACGCTGGACGCGATCGCCGACTACCTGGGCCGGATCGATCCGCACAGCCCGACGCCTTACCTGCTGCGCCGCGCCGTCAACTGGGGCCGCATGCCGCTGCACGAGTTGATGGCCGAGATCATTCGCGAGGAGGGCGACCTGAATCGCTTTGGCCACCTGCTGGGGCTGGACGCTTGACCGGATGCGCATCCACGGGGGCAGGGAACCCGGCGACGGCCGGGTCGATCGCCCTGGCGTGCACCCGCGGCACCAACCGTCCCAGCATCGAAGCTGGCGTCACCGGACCATTGAAGGAGAATTGCGTTATGGCGGCACAGATGACAACACCCGGCGTATACATCGTCGAAAGAAATACTCTCCCGAATTCGGTGGCGCAGGTGCCGACTGCGATCCCTGCGTTTATCGGGTACACCGAGAAGGCATCCGGCGATACCGGACCGCTGGGCAAGGAACCGACCCGTGTCGCGTCGTTCGCCGAATTCACCGGCATCTTCGGTGGAGCGCCCTCGCCGAAAGTGCGGCTCAAGAAAGACGGCGACGCGCTGGATACCGACGGCATCGAACCGCGTACGCGCTTCTTCCTGCACGGCAGCATGCGACTGTACTTCGACAACGGCGGCGGCCCGTGCTGGGTTGTCTCCGTCGGCAGCTATGACGAGGCAATGGCGGCCGGTAAATCCGGCGCAGCCCTGCACGAAGCGCTGCGCACGCTCGAGAATCATCCTGAACCGACCCTGGTCGTGATCCCGGACGCCGTGTTGCTCGACACTGCGGAGCAGTGCACCGCGGTCGCGCAGCAAGTGCTGGCCCACTGCGCCGGGATGCAGTCGCGGATCGGCATTTTCGACGTCTACGACGGCTACCTGAAGCGGAGCAACGATCCGGCAACGGACGTCATCTCGGGTGCGAACGGCTTCCGCTCGCTGGTCAGCGACTTCATGAATTGGGGCGTTGCCTACTATCCGTGGCTGAATACCACCCTGGTCGAAGCGGACGAGGTCGATTATGGCGCGCTCACCGACGACGGCAAGAGGCTGCTGGCCGCTTGCCTGAAGAAGGAAGCCGCGCGCTTGTACGCGGGCGCGCCGAGATCCGCGGCGCTTGAGGAGGCGATCGACAGGATCACGGCCGGCGGAGACGAGGAGGCGCGCCGGACCAGTCATCACATGCTGGCCGCCGCCCTGCCGCTGTACAGGACGGTGATGGCGGCGGTGTGCACCGAGCTCAACGTCATGCCGCCCAGCGCCGCCATGGCTGGCGTCTATGCCCGTATCGACGCGGCGATCGGTGTCTACAAGGCGCCCGCCAACACCGGCATCAACTCGGCTGTCTCGCCGACTGTCGCGATCACGCACGAAGAGCAGGAAGACCTGAACCTGCCGCTGAACGGCATGGCGGTCAACGCGATCCGGACGATGCCCGGGCGCGGCCTGCGGATCTGGGGCGCACGCACGCTCGATGGCAACAGCCAGGACTGGCGCTATGTCAACGTGCGTCGCACAGTGATCATGCTGGAGCAATCGATCAAGGCGGCGTGCCGGAGCTATATGTTCGAGCCGAACGATGCGGCGACCTGGTCCGCCGTCAAGCACATGATCGCCAATTTCCTGACCAACCAGTGGAAAGCGGGCGTGCTGATGGGCGCCAGCCCAGAAGAGGCGTTCAGCGTCGACGTCGGCCTCGGTTCGACGATGACCGTGGCCGATGTGGTGGACGGCTGCATGTCCGTCGTGGTGAGGATGAGCGTCGTGCGCCCGGACGAATTCATCGTCATCCACTTCCAGCAATTGATGCAGAAACCTTGATAGTTTGGCTAGCAAAGGGGGGAGAATGGCAGGTGAAGCAAACGATCAGGCAGGGGCGTCGCCGAAACTCTATTTTTCGGTCAACATCGACGGAAAGGTGATGTCGTTCCAGGAGGCCTATGGTCTCGACACCGAGGCGCAGGTCATCGAATACCGCGCCGGAAACGCGAAGACGTTTTCGACGATTAAGATGCCTGGAATAAGGAAGTTCGGGAACGTGACCCTGAAGAAGGGCGTGGTCGCAAAGGACGGCGCCCTGTACGACTTGTATGCATCCATCATGATGAACGTCATCAAGCGCTCTACGGTCACCATTTCGCTGTTGGACCAGAGCGGTGCGCCGAGCATGGCCTGGACCCTCAACCATGCCTGGCCAACCAAGATCACCGGCATCGACCTGAAGGCCGACGGTAATGAAAGCGCCATCGAGGTACTCGAGCTGGCGCATGAGGGGCTCGCGATCTCCAAGGCCTGACCCAGTCAACGTACCGTCGAACTGTTCCGGTCACACTGGCGCCGATCGTTTTCGGGCGGACGCTCGGGGATGTACCTGTTGCACACCGCGACGCGGTTTGCTATAGTGCGCCTCCTGCGTTTCGCAGCACACAAAGAGCCGATTGACCTGGATTGGTCGATTGGCAGGTTTAGAGTGTGTGCTCTGAGCGAAACGAGAGGGGCTTGACGATGAACGCAAAACACCGCATAATCTCGCTTCTCTGCTGCTG
>DAMCRY010000233.1:0-6728 GCA_032115075.1 Massilia sp. | reverse complement strand
ATGCCAGCACGGCCGGCGCGCCCGCGGCGGCCGCGCCCGCGGGGTCGAGCGCGGCGATGGCCCCCAGCAGCAGGGCCGGATCGACCGGCTTGACCAGGTATTCCCGGGCGCCCTGGCGCATGCCCCAGATGCGGTCGGTTTCCTGGTTCTTGCTGCTGCAGATGATGACGGGGATGCTGGAGAGTCCGGGGTCGCGCGCGATCGAGCGCGTCACCTGGAAGCCGTTCGCGCCCGGCATCACCACGTCCATCAGGATCAGCTGCGGGCGCTCGGCGCGGATCTTGTCGATCGCCTCTTCGCCGTTGACGGCGGTGCTCACGGCATAGCCGGCGCGCGCCAGGATGTCGGTCAGGTAGAAGCGCTCGGTCGGGGAATCGTCGACGATCAGGATTTTTTGTATGGCCACGTTGGGCTCCGGTGTTCGGTGGTATTGCGTCAACTCGTTACTTCAATTTCAGGCCCCGGCCGTGTGCTCGCGCACCGCGGCCAGCAGGCTGTCCTTGGAAAACGGCTTGGTCAGGTAGGCCGAGGCGCCGACCATGGCGCCGCGCGCACGGTCGAACAGGCCGTCCTTGGACGACAGCATCAGCACGGGCGTCGCGTGGAAGCGCGCGCTCTTCTTGATCAGGGCGCAGGTCTGGTAACCGTCCAGGCGCGGCATCAGGATGTCGCAGAACACCAGCGCGGGATGGTGGTCGTTGATCTTGGCCAGCGCATCGAAGCCATCGATGGCCAGCACCACCTGGTAGCCGGCCTGGGTCAGGAAGATTTCGGCGGAACGGCGAATCGTGCTGCTGTCGTCGATCACCATGATGGTCAGGCCGGTCGATTGCGGTTGCGGCGATTGCGTCATTATCATTTCACGTCAGCATGAAGCGCCACGATAGCACAGCGCTTTCGCCTTGTGCGCATAGTGTTGCAGCACATCAACTTTCGCGTAACAACATGCAAACAGACATGCCGCAAATGCAAGTTAATTGCCTGATTCTCTTGGTTTTTTAGATCGCCGTCATCTCGAAATCGTCCTTGCGGGCGCCGCATTCGGGGCAGGTCCAGTTCATCGGGACGTCGGCCCAGCGGGTGCCCGGCGCGATGCCGTCGTCCGGCGCGCCGGCGGCCTCGTCATAGACCCAGCCGCAGATCAGGCACATCCAGGTCTGGAAAGGGGCCGTCGATTCAGTACTCACAATATGCTTCCTTTATAAAATGGACAACGCCGGGCGAACCCGACGAACGTCGCAGACCGGTCCGGAAACCGCGCAATAGGCCATTCCCGGCCCCGTCTAGTAAAATGGGGAGTCGAGCATCTTAATCCACCCGTCGTGCAAAACCAAACGTTACCCCTCATCCTGACATTTGGCGTGTCCGACCCGGTCGGCGCGCTGGGCGTGCAGGCCGACCTGGCCGCCTTCGCCGCGCACGGATGCCACGGGCTGTCGGTGGTCGCGGGCCTGCTGGTGGCCGACAGCGCCAAAGTGGAAAACCTGCACGAAGTCGACAGCGACTGGATGGCCGACCAGGCCAGGGTCCTGCTCGAGGACATGCCGGTGGCCGCCTTCAAGGTCGGCGCCGTCGCCAACGTGCTGCAACTGGCCGCGATCGCCGAGATCGTGTCCGACTACCCGGACGCTCCGCTCATCCTCGACCCCTTCCTCACCGCCCTGCCCGACTCCGGCCTGGCCGACGAGGAAATGCTGTCGGCGATCCGCTCGATCCTCGCGCCCCAGACCACGGTGCTGATGCTGTCGCAGTCGGAACTGGGCCGCATGGCCGAGACCTGGCGCGAGGGCGGGGAAAACGGCGGAGAAGACGGCGGAGAAAGCGGCGCCGAAAACGGCGATGCCGACCGCTCCCTGCTCGAAGACGTCGCCGAACTCACCAGCGCCGGCTGCCAGTACGTGCTGGTCACCGGCACCCGCGACGAGAACGGCGCCTGTTCGAATACCCTGTTCGACGCCGACGGCGTGGTCGCCAAGGTCGAGTGGCAGCACCTGCCGGGGCCCTTCGTCGGCGCCGGCAATACCTATTCGGCCTCGTTCACCGCCCTGATGGCCTGCGGCATGGAAGCGCCGCAGGCGCTGTTCGCGGCCCAGGAATACACCAACGGCGCCCTCGAGCACGCCCAGCGCTTCGGCATGGGCAAATTCATTCCCAACAAATTCTACCGGGGCTGACAGCCTCTTTCGACATGACCACTGAGAACACCTCGAAGAACGACCAACTGTTCGCCCGCGCCCAGCAATCGACCCCGGGCGGCGTCAATTCGCCGGTGCGCGCCTTCCGCTCGGTGGGCGGCACCCCGCGCTTCATCACCCGCGCCGAAGGTCCGTATTTCTGGGACGCGGACGGCAAGCGCTACATCGACTACATCGGCTCCTGGGGCCCGGCCATCGTCGGCCACGCGCATCCGCAGGTGATCAAGGCGGTGCAGGACGCGGCGGCCAATGGCTTGTCCTTCGGCGCGCCGACCGAAGGCGAGATCGAGATCGCCGAGGAAATCTGCCGCCTGGTGCCCTCGATCGAGCAGGTGCGCCTGGTCTCCTCGGGCACCGAAGCGACCATGAGCGCGCTGCGCCTGGCGCGCGGCGCCACCGGCCGCGACAAGATCGTCAAGTTCGAGGGCTGCTACCACGGCCACGCCGATTCGCTGCTGGTGAAGGCCGGCTCGGGCCTGCTCACCTTCGGCAACCCGACTTCCGCCGGCGTGCCGGAAGACTTCGTCAAGCACACCCTGGTCCTCGACTACAACAACATCCCGCAGCTCGAGGACGCCTTCGCCTCGATGGGCGACACCATCGCCTGCGTGATCGTGGAGCCGGTGGCCGGCAACATGAACCTGATCCGCGCCACCCCCGAATTCCTGACCCGCATGCGCGAGCTGTGCACCGAACACGGCGCCGTGCTGATCTTCGACGAAGTGATGTGCGGCTTCCGCGTGGGCCTCGGCGGCGCCCAGGAGATGTACGGCATCACGCCGGACCTCACCGCGCTGGGCAAGGTGATCGGCGGCGGCCTGCCGGTGGCGGCCTTTGGCGGGCGCGCCGACCTGATGCAGAAGATGGCGCCGATCGGCCCGGTCTACCAGGCCGGCACCCTGTCGGGCAACCCGGTGGCGGTGGCCGCCGGCATGACCACCCTGAAGCTGATTCAGGAGCCGGGCTTCTACGATCGTCTCGGCGCCGCGGCGGCGCGCCTGGTCAAGGGCCTCACCGAAGCCGCGCAGGAAGCGGACATTCCGTTCTGCGGCGATGCGGTCGGCGGCATGTTCGGCTTCTACTTCAACAACAACATCCCGTCGACCTATGGCCAGATGATGGCCGGCGACAAGGAGCGCTTCAACCGCTTCTTCCACGGCATGCTGGACGAAGGCGTGTACTTCGCGCCGGCGATGTTCGAGGCGGGCTTCGTCTCCATCCAGCACACCGACGCGGTGATCGACGAGACCATCGAGGCCGCGCGCCGGGTGTTCAAGAAGATCGGCTGATCGCCCTACGGCACCAGCTGCACCAGCAGGCGCCGCCCGGCGGTATCGATCAGCACCCGGTGCGCCCGGAAGAACGGCGCCCCCAGGATGCCGTCGAACGGCGCCCCATTCAGGTCGACGCGCTCCGCCGTCAAGGCGCCGAACGACCGCCCCTCTTCGTCGCGCAGCTCGCCGAGCTGGCGGGGATCGCATCCCTGGCAGGCGGGCGCCGGCGTCTTGCCCGCGTCGACCAGGTTGACGGGCGCTCCCGTGTCGAGCACGAACTTGCGGGGCTGGCCGCCGACCTGCAGGGTGACGCTTGGGCCTTCCTTGCCCCAGGCAAGCGGCTGGGCCTGCCAACCGTCCTTCCCTGCCTGCGGGCCTTCCCCGACCGCGTAGATCACCATCCTGGCATTGGCGTAATCGAACATCAGCGGCCGGTCGCCGAATGCGGCCAGGCCGATGGCCCCGGCCTCGCGTGCCTTGTTCAGCTCGGCGTTGGAATCCTTGCCGCCCCACTCCACATGCAGGCGGCCCTCGACCGGACCGAGCTCCGCCGTCCCCACCACCACCTGCCGGGCGACCAGATTGGGCACCTCGAACACCTTGCCGTGCAGGTCCCGGAACCTGGCCTTGCTCTCGAGGAGAGTGACGGAACCCGAATGCCTGGCGGTCGATTCGGGGATCGACAGGCCAAGCGCGCCGCCGGAGTCGATCATCATGCGGCTGGCCGTGGCGCCGATCTTGACGGTCGTGAACGGCAAGCCGTTGATAAAGCCGAGGTCGGCGGTGTCCGGCGCCGCGACGGCCGTCAGGTGCAGGACCGCGGCGGCCAGGAAGAAGGAAAGTCGTTTGTTCAGGGTTGCCATGTGCGCTTGCCCAGCAATGAAAATGCGCAGGCTAGCATGGGGGCAAGCACCCAATAAGCGCCATTTGTCACGGTCCGCGGGAGCTACACGCAAAAGAACAAGGTGGTGAAATTTCCTTTCACCGCCTCCCTGGTTTTGAAATTTTATTTCATCACCGCAACCAACCGCGGCGCTGGAAATATATCAGCGGCGCCGCGATGGCGGCCACCATCAAGCCGATCGCGAACGGGTAGCCGAAGGTCCAGTCCAGTTCCGGCAGGTGCTTGAAGTTCATGCCGTAGATGCTTGCGATCAGGGTCGGCGGCAGGAAGGCGACCGAGGCCACCGAGAAGATCTTGATGATCTTGTTCTGGTTGATGTTGATGAAGCCGACGGTGGCGTCCATCAGGAAGTTCACCTTGTCGAACAGGAAAGAGGTATGGCCGTCGAGCGATTCGATGTCGCGCAGGATCTGGCGCGCTTCCTCGAACTGGTCGCTGTTGAGCAAGCGGCCGCGCATCAGGAAGCTGACCGCGCGGCGCGTGTCCATCATGTTGCGGCGAATGCGGCCGTTCAAGTCTTCCTCGTGGGCGATCGCGTTCAGCGCGGCGGCCGCGTCCTGGTCGGTGAATTCCTCCTGCAGCACGCGGGTGGAGACTTCTTCCAGCGCCTCGTAGATGCCCTCGAGCGCGTCGGCCGAATACTCGGCATCGGTCGCGTACAGGTCGAGCAGCACGTCCATGTAGTCTTCGATCGAGCCGGGACGCGAGCGCGCGCGCAGGCGCACCAGGCGAAACACCGGCAGGTCTTCGTTATGCACCGAGAACAGGATTTTGCCGGACAGGATGAAGGCCACGGTCACGACGCGCGAAGGCCCGTCCTCTTCCTCGATCAGGAAGTCGGTGCGCAGGTGCAGGTCGCCGTTCTCGGCTTCGTAGTAACGGGCCGACGCTTCGATGTCCGAGACCTCGTCCTCGCCCGGCAGGGTCACGCCGTAGGTCGTCTTGACCAGGATGCGTTCTTCGTCGGTGGGCTCGTTCAGGTCGACCCAGACCGGCGTCACGTTCTGCAGGTCCTCGCGCGAGTCGACGCTGACCTGGTTCAGTCGGCCATTTTGTAGGACAAATACGTTGATCATGCGCTTTTTCTCGGCCGGATTCGAAAACTGCCGCAAGTGTACCTGACAGCCCCCGGACCCGGCCACCCCGTAACGACAATTTCGTGCACCGCCGCGCCGCGGCGGCTCAGGGCAGGTCGGCGAAGCGCATGCGGCGCTGGATCAGGGCGGTGCGGCGTTCCAGGTAGCGGGTCGAGCGGTGCTTGTCGTAGTAGCGCGGGTTCGGCAGCATCACCGCCAGCCGCGCCGCCTGCTGGGCATTCAGCTTGGCCGCCGAGGTGCGGTAGTAGTAGCGCGCCGCGGCCTCGGCGCCGAACACGCCGCGCCCGTACTCGACCACGTTCAGGTAGACCTCGAGGATGCGGCGCTTCGGCATCACGGTCTCCAGCATGAAGGCGATGATCATCTCCTGCCCCTTGCGCAGGTAGCTGCGCGAGCCGGACAGGAACAGGTTCTTGGCCAGCTGCTGGGTGATGGTCGAGCCGCCGCCGACCACCTTGCTGCGCTTGTTGTTGCGTTCGTACGCTTTTTCCAGCGCCTCCCAGTCCACCCCGCCGTGCTCGGCGAAGCGCGAATCCTCCGAGGCCACCACCGCCTTTTTCAGGTTGACCGAGATGCGCTCGTAGGGCACCCACTGGTGCTTCAGTTGCGCGTTCGGGTTCTTCTCGCGCAGTTCCGACAGCTGCTGGCGCATGAAGCTGGTCGAGCCGGGATTGAACACCGCGTACCAGCAGACCATCGCGAAGAAGTAGAGCTGCACCAGCAGCACCAGCAGGATTGGCCCGAGGATGAGCCACTTGAGCCAGCGGCGCGGGGTCTTCTTCCCGGCCGCCCGGGTTTTCGCCATCGTGGTCGCCGGCGTGATCGTTTTCGTGCTCATGGTCGCATCAGGGCCGCATCATCGTGAGGACGTCCGACGTCGCGGGCCGCACGCCGCGCCAGATGGCGAAGGCTTCGGCGGCCTGCTCGACCAGCATGCCCAGGCCGTCGCGCACGGTGGCGCCATGGCCGGCCGCGAAGTCCATGAAGACGGTCGGCTTGTTCCCGTACATCATATCCAATGCGAGCGCATCCGGGCCGAACACGGTTGCCGGCACCGGCGGCACCTCGCCCGCGATGCTGCCGGAAGTGGCGTTGACGACGATGTCGAAGCCGCCCTCGACCTGCGCAAAACCGCTGGCCGCGATCGGCACGCCGTGGCGGCTGAAGTCCCGCGCCAGCGCTTCGGCGGTGGCCACGGTGCGGTTGGCGATGACGATCTCGCGCGGCCCTTCCTGGACCAGCGGCAGCAGCGCGCCGC
>DAMCRY010000232.1:0-6735 GCA_032115075.1 Massilia sp. | reverse complement strand
CCGGGCCAGGGCCGAGCGAATCTGCTCCCGCGCCAGGTGGCCGGCCACGCCCTCGGCGATCGTGCGGTGCGCGGCGGTGGCGAGCACCAGCTCGCGCCCATTGGCGCGCTCGGCGCGCAGCCAGTCGAGCAGGTCTTCGCGGTAAGGCAGCTCGTCGGGTGCGATGGCGACGCGGCGGGGGATCTCGCTTTTCAGGACCTCGCGCCCGCGCAGCAGCCAGAACGGCAGCCGGCACAGCGCCAGCGGCGCGCGTTTCGCGAGCAGCAGCACCGATTCGACCAGGGTGTCGGTCGGCGTCAGCGTGCCGTCGAGATCGACCACCAGCGGAAGAGACGGGGGCAGCGCGCGTTGGACCTGTTGGGGTTCGGGCATGGAGGGTTCGAAGTTGGATGAAACACAAGCCGCATTATCGCCGATCGGCGCGGCCCGTCCCTTGCGCGCCGTCGGGCGGCCCCGCCTTGCGCGCCACCCGCGCCTCGAAGCGCACGGGGTCGATCAGGCAGCGTTCGTGCTCGCCCTCGCATACCTTGTCCACCCCGTCCCAGGCTTCGACCCGGAAACGTACCCGCTGCCCTTCCACCGCGGTGACTTCGCCGCGGATGGTGAGCGTCATGCCCGGCGGCGTCGGCGCCAGGTGGCGGAAGTTCACCATGGTGCCCAGGCTTTGCTCGCGCGGCCAGTCCATGAAGGGCATCAGGCCGTGCAGGCAGGCCAGTTCCATCATGCCGACCAGATAGCCGGTGGCGAGCACCTCCGGCATGTCGCGGCAAAAGGGCGTGTCGTGGTAGAGCGCCGGCACGGTGGCGCGGCGGGGGACGGTGTACTGCCATTCGAAGCAATGGCCGAGTTGTATTTCTGCACGCATGTGCGCAGATTAACGCAGTTTGGCGCAAATGCGCGAGCCTTGCTTGACCCCGGAGGTGAGGAGCGTACACTCCAGTGACCATCCAGCTGGATGGTGCAAGCGTAGCGTAAGGAAGCACGGGGCATGATGAATAAAGAGTTGGTAAAACCGGCGGACTCGGAAAAGATCACGATCAACCTGGGCCCGATCGACCTCGGTCAGATCGACCTCCTGGTGAGCGAAGGGTTTTATGCGAACCGCTCCGACCTGATCCGCACCGCGATCCGCAACCAGCTGCAGGCGCACGCCGAAGTGGTGCGCCAGACCGTGGCGCGGCGCAGCCTGGTGCTCGGCATGCACCATTACACGCGCGCCGACCTGGAGCGTGCGCGCGCCGCCGGCGAACGGCTGCAGATCCAGGTGCTCGGCATGGCCAGCATCGCCCACGACGTGCCGGCCGAGCTGGCGCTGGAGACCATCGAATCAATCGTCGTCCTCGGCGCGCTGCATGCCAGCAGCGCGGTGAAGGCGGCACTTGCCGGGCGCATCCAATGAATGCGCCGGCCAAAGGACAAGCATGAAACTGAACTCCCACCTGCTTGCGCACATGCGCAAGGCCACCCGCGCCCTGCTGAAAAAAGGGCCGGTGGACACCGCAGCCATCGTTCAGGAAGCGATGAAGCACGCCGGCGCCTTCCAGCGTCCGGCCGCACCGCCGCCGATGCGCGACATTAATTCGCCCCCGGGCAAGGCGGCCAACGAGAGCGTCCACGATGCGGCGCCGCCAAAGGCCTACGCTTCCTCCGCCGATACCGTGCCGGACATGCTGGCCAACCTGCAGCGCACCATGGACTCGGTGCGCGGGCAGTTCGGCGGCCTCGGGGGCCTGGGCGCGCAGGCTGCCGACGGCCCGTCGCCGTGGCCGGGCAGCTTCAGCAGCGGCAGCTACACCAACGAGGCCGGCACCCGCGACTACAAGCTCTACGTGCCGAGCACCCTGACGGAGGCGCCGGCCGCGCTGGTGGTCATGCTGCATGGCTGCACCCAGAACCCGGACGACTTCGCGCATGGCACCCAGATGAACGCGCTGGCGGAAGAGCTGCAATGCCTGGTCGTGTATCCGGCGCAGTCGCAGGCGGCCAACCCCTCGCGCTGCTGGAACTGGTTCAACGAAGTCGACCAGCGCCGCGACCGCGGCGAGCCTTCGATCATCGCAGGCATCACCCGCGACGTGATGGCGCGCCACGCGGTCGATCCGCGCCAGGTCTTCGTCGCCGGCCTGTCGGCAGGCGGCGCGATGGCCACCATCATGGGAACGCTCTACCCGGACCTGTACGCCGCGGTCGGCGTGCATTCCGGACTGCCCTTCGCCGCGGCGAAGGACCTGCCGTCGGCGCTGGCGGCGATGAAGGGCGATTTCCGGCGCAGCCAGGCGCCCGGGCGCACGCTGCCCATCATCGTCTTCCACGGCGACCGCGACACTACCGTCCACCCGGCCAACGGCGAGGAACTGGTCGCCCGCGTCCACGCGGGCAACCAGCCGCGCACGGCGGTAGAACCCGGCCAGGTGCCGAACGGGCATGCCTACACCCGCACCACGCATCATCACGACGACGGCAGCGTGCACGCGGAGCACTGGGTGATCCACGGGGCCGGCCATGCCTGGTCGGGCGGGAATGCGCGCGGCAGCTATACCGACGGCCGCGGGCCGGATGCGAGCCGGGAGATGATGCGCTTTTTCCGCACGCAGCGCTGATGCAGCTTGCCGGCTGCGCCGGCCAGGCTACGAGGCACGCTTGGCCAGCTCGGCCTCGATGTGCGCACGCAGGCAGGCCGGACACCAGCAGCCCGCCGCCTCCTGGGGCACGGGTACCGCGGGCGGCAGCGCCGTGCACCAGCACGGCTCGGGGCTGCCGTCCACCATGGCGCAGCCGAATTCCGCCCCGCAACGGGTGCAAACGCTCACTTCACTCTCCTGGCTTGATGAAAGAACATGGTTCGATACAGTGTTTGGTTGACCCTTAAAATACAACAAGACGCCATATAATCAGCACAAGGACTACCCTGTTGCCTTAAAATCTTGCGACATTTATTTTGGACCCTCCATGAACGCTACTCTGACCAGCCTGAATACCGACGACCAGCCCAACGATCTGACCAAAGTATCGCCGCAGATCAAGGCACAGATCCTGGCCGAGGCGCTTCCCTACATCCGCAATTTCCACGGCAAGACCATCGTCATCAAGTACGGCGGCAACGCCATGACCGACGAGCGCCTGAAGCACGGCTTCGCGCGTGACGTCATCCTGCTCAAGCTGGTGGGCATGAACCCGGTCGTGGTGCACGGCGGCGGTCCGCAGATCGACAACGCGCTGAAGAAGATCGGCAAGCAGGGCACCTTCGTGCAAGGCATGCGCATCACCGACGAAGAAACCATGGAAGTGGTCGAGTGGGTGCTGGGCGGCGAAGTCCAGCAGGACATCGTCATGCTGATCAACCACTACGGCGGCCAGGCCGTGGGCCTGACCGGCAAGGACGGTGGCCTGATCCGCGCACGCCGCATGAGCATGCCGGACAAGGAAAAACCGGGCGAATTCCTCGACATCGGCTTCGTCGGCGAGATCGAGGCGATCAACCCGGCGGTCGTGAAGGCGCTGCAGGACGACGCCTTCATCCCGATCATCTCGCCGATCGGCTTCGGCCAGGACGGCCAGGCCTACAACATCAATGCCGACGTCGTCGCCGGCAAGATCGCCGAGATCCTGAAGGCCGAAAAGCTGATCATGATGACCAACATCGCCGGCGTGCAGGACAAGAGCGGCAATCTGGTCACCGACCTGTCGGCGCGCGAGATCGACGAGATGTTCGCGGACGGTACGATTTCGGGCGGCATGCTGCCGAAAATCTCGTCGGCGCTGGACGCCGCCAAGTCGGGCGTCAATACCGTGCACATCATCGACGGGCGCATCGAACACAGTTTGTTGCTGGAAGTCTTGACCGAACAGGCATTTGGCACTATGATCCGGTCTCACTGATTTTTTGTGGCGGAAACTTCCGCCACATTAAATAACAAGATGCCCTTGTAGCTCAGTGGTAGAGCACTCCCTTGGTAAGGGAGAGGCCACGTGTTCAATCCACGTCAAGGGCACCACTCCCCTCCTGCAGTAATCCTTCCTCAGTACACCCGCTCGACCTTGATGCCGCGCTTGCGCAGCAGTTCCGGCACGCCGCGTTTGCCGACCAGGTGCAGCAATCCCACCGCCACCACCGCATTGTTTTCGCGCGCCAGCAGCGAAGCGATCTTGTCCGCCATCGGGCCGTTGCGTTCGTCCATCAGCAGTTCGCGCATGAACTTGCCGCCCAGGCTGTCGTCTTCTTCCATGCGCTGCGCGATCCGCTCCAGCGCGGCCTGGTCGGCGCTCTCGTAGGCCGCGAACAGTTCGCGCGCCTCGCGCACCTGGCGGCCCGACGCCATATTGTCCAGCGTTTCCTCGAGCAGCTTCCACTGCTCTTCCACCGGCAGGCGGTTCAGCAACGACGCCTGGTATTCCATCGATTCGAGCTCGGCGATCCGGGTCTTGCCGCTCGCGCGCGCCAGGCCGGCCAGATGGGCGTCGACGCCGAGCTTCGGGTCATAGCCGAGCTTGGCGGCATCGATCACCGCCAGGGTCATCACCAGCATCCAGGGCTTGAGCTGCGCCACCGCGGCCGGCTCGATGCCGTTCTGTTTCAGGGCGGACTCGATGCGCTGGCGGCGCTCGGCCGGCAGGCCCGCCAGGCCAGGCGTTCCCGGCGCGAACATGCCGTGCTTGAACATGGCTGCCGCGATGGCGGCCTGGTCGCCGGTCATGTCGACTTCCAGCGCCAGCGTCGGCGCGGCGGCCATCGCTTCGCGGATGCGCGGTTCGAGCGGATAGAAATCGGGACGTCCGGCATGGATGGTGCCGTACAGGTAGAGCGCGTTGGCGCCGGCCGTGACCTTGAACAAGGCGCCGCGCTCGGCCGCCAGCGCCTGGAAAGCCATCAGGAAGAGGCTGAAGAACACCACTATAATCGGACGTCGCATTGACTTTTCTCCGTGTCGTAAAGTGCCAAATCATACCCTCCCCTCTCCCGTCTGGCTGTTTGACCTCGACAACACCTTGCATGACGCATCGCATGCAATCTTTCCCGCGATTAGCGCGAACATGAACACCTATATCGCGCGGGTGCTGGGCGACGGCGTCACGCCGGCCAGCCAGTCGGTGGTCGACGCCGCCCGCCTGGGCTACTGGAAGCGCTATGGCGCCACCCTGCTCGGCATGATCCGCCACCACGGGGTGTGCAGCAGGGACTTCCTGCACGTCACCCACGACCTGGACGCCCTCGACAAGCTGGTGCGCGCCGAGAAGGGCCTCGCTACCCTGCTGCGCCGCCTGCCGGGGCGCAAGATCCTGCTCACCAATGCGCCGACCCGCTACTCGACCGACGTGATGCGCCAGCTGGGCCTGTCCCGCCATTTCTCGCACCACGTGGCGATCGAGCACATGCACGTGCATGGCCAGCTGCGTCCCAAGCCATCCGGCCTGATGCTGCGCCGCCTGCTGCGCAAGCACGGCGTGGCGGCGCGCCGCTGCATCCTGGTCGAGGACACGCTGGCCAACCTGAAAAGCGCCAGCCGGCTCGGCCTGCGCACCGTCTGGGTGACCCAATACCTGCGCATGAGCGATCCGATCGGCAAAGCCCCGTTGCCAAGGACCCTGAAACGCCCCGGCTACGTCGATGTCAAAGTAAAATCCGTGCGGCAACTGCCCGCGCGTTTGCACCGGCTGCGCTAAACCGAATAAAACAACATAAAACACATACACTAGGGATCACATGGCAAGCACCAAGCCTGGCCAGCGCAAGCTGCAAATCCTCCAGGCCCTGGCCTCGATGCTCGAGCAGCCGAAGGGCGAAAAGATCACCACGGCGGCGCTGGCCGCGCGCCTGTCGGTGTCGGAAGCGGCGCTGTACCGCCATTTCGCCAGCAAGGCGCAAATGTACGAGGGCCTGATCGAGTTCATCGAGTCCAGCGTCTTCGGCCTGATCAACCAGATCACCGAGCGCGAGGAGCGCGGCGTCGACCAGGCGCACGCGATCCTGCAGATGCTGCTCGGCTTCGCGGCGAATAACCCCGGCATGACCCGGGTGCTGATCGGCGACGCCCTGGTGGGCGAGGACGAGCGCCTGCAGTCGCGCATGAACGGCTTCTACGACCGCATCGAGATGGCCTGCCGCCAGGCGCTGCGCGTGGCCGTCAGCCAGGGCCACGGCATCGAGGACGACGTGGCGGCGCGCGCCAGCCTCCTGGTGAGCTACGTGACCGGACGCTGGCACCGCTTCGCCAAGAGCGGCTTCAAGCAGAACCCGGCCGAAGGCACGGCCGTGCAGCTGTCGCTGCTGCTGGCGGCGTGAGCGTACAATAGCAGCCTCGCCTTTCATCACGCCTCCCTTCATCGAGTCCGTTATCGGTACCATGGACACCCAGGAAGTCTTCGCCCTGCTCGACGACGCCGGCGCCACCAGCGAGGCGCGTTCGCGCCTGTACAGCCGCCATGCGGGCACCTTGCGCTGCGACGATGCCGCCGGCTGGCCGGAGCTGCTGCGAGAAATGCAGGCGGCCCTGGCGCGGGGCCTGTACGCGGTTCCGCTGCTGAGCTACGAGCTGGGTGCGCACCTGGCGGGCCTGCCCGCGCACCCGCTGGACGGTCCGCTGGGCCAGGTGCTGCTGTTCGAGCAGTGCGAACGGCTGGAGGCAAGCCAGGTCGAGGCCTGGATCGCCACCCGCGCCGCCACGACCAACGCCGCCGGGGTGGCGGGCATCGCCGCCAACGTCGACGAAACCGCCTTCACCGATGCGATCGCGCGCA
>DAMCRY010000231.1:0-6743 GCA_032115075.1 Massilia sp. | reverse complement strand
AAGTACAGGAAGAAGGGCGCCAGCAGGGCCAGCGCGACGGCGACGACGCCGGCCGGCGGCATCAGGACCGGGCTGCTTGCCGGCAGGGCGGCAGGCTCGACGCCGGGCGGGGGTTTCAGGAACATTCGAGTCGCTCCCCGATGCAGGCCAGGTTGCTCGGCCAGCTGTACTTGCGTTCGACCCTGGCGCGTGCGGCCAGGCCCATGTCGTTGCCGCTGCGCGCCAGCAGGACCGCGACCGCGTCGGCGAAGCAGGCCGCATCCTGCGCCAGCAGCAGTTCCTTGCCCGGCTCGGCCTCGATGCCCTCGAGCGCCTGCGGCGAGACCACCACCGGGGTGGCCATCGCCATCGCCTCGAGCACCTTGTTCTGGATGCCGCGTGCGATGCGCAGCGGCGCCACCGCGGCGCGCGCGTGGGCGATGTACGGCCGCACGTCGGGCACGGTGCCGGTCACCACGATGTTCGGCTGCTTGGCCAGTTCCAGCACGGCCGGGGTCGGGCGCGCGCCGACGATGTAGAAGGTCAGGTCGGGGAAACGCGCGCGCAGCAGCGGCATCGCCTCGGCGGCGAACCACTGCACCGCGTCGACGTTGGGCCAGTAGTCCATGGCGCCGGTGAACACGATCGCGCGTTCGCCGTCCTTGAATGGGCTGGCGCCGGCGGCGGCTGGCGAAAAGTAGTCGGTGTCGACGCCGTTGCTGAAGAAGCCGATGCGCGCGTCGCTTTCCGGCGCCAGCTGGCGGAACAGGTCCGCTTCCGGGGCGGACACGAACAGCGAGGCGTCGTACTCGCGCGCCACCTGGCGCTCGTAGGACAGCAGCTGGCGCGCCTCGTGGCGGTACAGCCAGCTCATCGGCCAGGATTTCTTGTCGGCGTACTGGCGCCACTTGTCGGAGTCGACGTCGCAGAAGTCGACCACGCGGCGCGCGTTCGGATATTTATCGGCGTACTGCGCCATCGCGGAAGAGAACACCAGCACGCGCTCGATCTTGTGGGCGGCGACGGTCTGGTCGACCCAGCGTTCGAGGGTGGCGTCGCGGTAGTAGTCGAGCGAGAGCGAACGGTTCTTCACCAGCGCACTCAGGCTGCGCACCCGCGCCAGGGTCGGGTTCAGGCTGGCGAAATGGCTGCTCGCGCACATCTTCTCCACCGTCGGCACGTGCTGCCAGTCGTCGGCGTCGTCCACGAACGTCGCCAGGTGCACTTTGTAGTCGCGCGCCAGGTGCTTGAGCAGGTGGTAGGAGCGGATCTTGTCGCCCTTGTTGGGCGGGTAAGGAATCCGATGGATCAGCAGGAGCAGGTCTTCCACGTCTTATCCCAGGTTGCGCACGATGTAGGGGCCGAGGAAGTTCGCCACCGGCAGTGGCAGCTTCTTCCACATCTTGATGAAGAGCTGGTACTTTGGGTTCAAAGGATTATTGTCCGGCAGCTTGCTTGAGGCATACAGCTTGTACTCGTACGGCAGCGGCGTGGCCGTGAAACCCCAGTTCTTCTTGAAGTCGTAGGCGCCGGTGCCGAGCTTGCTGCGGCCGTAATCGAAGATGCGGCAACCGCGCGCCGCCGCCGCCTGCATCAGGTTCCAGTACATGAAGTCGTTGCCCGCCACTTCGCGTGCCAGGTCCATGCCGCCGCCGTAGTAGGGCACGACCTCGTCGCGCCAGTAGAAGGACAGCACCGAGGCCACCAGGCGGTCGTCTTCGGTGTAGATGCTGCGTACCTCGCATTCGTCGCCGAAGACCTGCTGCAGCAACGCGAAGTATTTTTTCGGGAACACCGGGGTGCCAAGGCGCAGCACGCTGTTGGCATACGCTTCGAACATGCGGTCGACGTTGTTTTCCACCACGCCTTTCAGGCCCAGCTTGATCCCCTTGCGCACCATGGCGCGCTGCTTGCGCGGGATGGCGTTCATGTTCGCTTCGTCGTCGGCGCTGATCTCCTTGCGGAAGGTGACGTACAGCTCCTTGGTGTGCCAGCTGGCGTCGTCCGGATGGACGCGCGTCATGCCGCGGTATTCCAGGTGGCCCACGCCGAGCTCGCGCGCCAGCTTGTCGGCCGCCCCATCGAGCAGCAGGCGGGCGCCCTCGTCCAGCGTGGCCGGGCCGCCATAGACGCAGAAAGGCATGGCGCCCAGCGAGTGGCCGAACAGGCGGCTCTTGATCTCGGCGAGCGGCAGCACGCCCTGGATCTGGCCGTCCTGCTCGACGTAATAGAACCAGGTCTTGATGCCGAAGGACTGTTCGATCACCTTCTGCCAGCCCGACAGGTGGAAGAAGGTGGCGTCCGGACAGGCGCGGACGAAAGCATCCCAGCGGGCATAGTCGTGCGGCTGGAGGAGGTGCAGCGTCTGGGGGCCGGTGGCCAGGACGGGCGTTGCGCGCTTGGCCTGCGCGGCTTCGATGATCGAGTTCATGCCGTGATGCCTTGTGCTAGAGGGGCTTGCTTAGTGCTTGTCGAGGAAGATGCGGTCCATGCGGTCCCACGCGAAGTCGCGCGCCAGCTGCTCGAGGCGGCCTTCCATGCGTTCGATGTTCACGTAGTGGCGGAAGCGCGACTTGGCGTCCAGGCCGTCGGGGCGCGGCTGGCCCGGGTCGAGTTCCCAGGGATGGAAGTAGAACAGGGCCGGCTGGCGGTCTTCGCGATTCACCTTCTGCATCATCCAGCGCGACAGCGCGTAGGGCAGCAGGCGGAAGTAGCCGCCGCCACCGGCCGGCAGGTTCCGGCCCAGCATGTTGACGGTGGTGACCGGCACTTCCAGCAGGCCGTCCGGGCCGTGCGGGTAGAAGGCGAAGCGCGGCGCGTCCGGCATGCCGTAGTGGTCGTGGGCGATCGGGTAGATGCTCGAGCTGTAGCGGTAGCCGGCTTCCTGCAAGGCTTCGAGCGCCCACAGGTTGGCGTGGCCGATCGAGAAGCTCGGCGCGCGGTAGCCGATCACTTCCTGGCCACCGATGTCTTCCAGCAGCGCCTTGGACGAGCGGATGTCGTTGTCGAACTGGGCGCGGGTCTGGTCGGAGGCGCGCAGGTGGCCGTAGCCGTGGCTGGCCAGCTCGTGGCCGGCGGCGACGATCTTCTTGACCATGGCGGGATAGCGTTCGGCGATCCAGCCGAGGGTGAAGAAGGTGGCCTTCACGCCGTGGCGTTCGTAGATGGCCAGGATGCGCTCCATGTTGGCCTCGACGCGGCATTCGCGCGTCGGCCAGGAATCGCGGTCGATATACGGGGCAAAAGCCGAGACCTGGAAGTAGTCTTCGACGTCGCAGGTCATGGCGTTCTTGATGCGCTCGCCGGGCGCGGGCGCGGGGCGCGGAGCGGGTGCGTAGAGTTTCATTCCTGGTTGTCCATGTGCTGGGCCGCCGCGCCCTGGGGCGTGGCGACGATTTTCTTCAGGATCGACAGTACCGAGACGATCGACTTCTCGAGGCGCATCATGCGTTCGTCCAGCAGTTCCACGCTGGCGGCGCGGCGGTCGCCGACGCGCTTGTCCATCGTGTGCAGCTCGCGTTCCAGCTGGGTCTGCGACGTTGCCGCCGGGTCGGGTTCGCCCATGTTGTCGGGCAGCTGGAATTCTTCCGAGATGTCGCGCACCACCTCGTTGATGTCGGCTTCGGTGAAGGTGTGCAGCTCTTCCAGGTAGCCCATCAGGAGTACCCGGTCCATCAGCGTGTTGGTCTTGCGCGGGATGCCGCCGCTGTAGTCGTAGACGGCGGCGTAGGCGCCCTCGTCCAGGGACGGGTCGCCCTTCCAGCCGACCGTGGCCAGGCGGTGTTCGACGTAGGCGCGGGTTTCCTGCGCGTCCATCGGGCCCAGGTGGTAGCTGGCGATCACGCGCTGGCGCAGCTGCTGCATGCCGGGGCTGTGCAGGGTGGCGCGGAATTCCGGCTGGCCGAGCAGGAAGGTCTGCAGCAGCGAGCGGTCGTCGGTCTGGAAGTTCGACAGCATGCGCAGTTCCTCGACCGTGCGTGCGTTCAGGTTCTGGGCTTCGTCGATGACGAGCAGGGCGCGCTTGCCCTGGCGGTCGACGCCGCGCAGGAACTGTTCCAGGCGGTTCAGCAGTTCGGCCTTGCTGGCGCCCTCGTAGGGCAGGCCGAAGGCCGAGACCACCATGCGCAGCGTGTCTTCCGGGTCGAGGCTGGTGTTGACGATGTGCGCCGCGACGATCTGGTCGAGCGGGATCTTGTTGAGCAGGTTGCGCACCAGGGTGGTCTTGCCGGCGCCGACCTCGCCCGTGATGACGATGAAGCCTTCGCCCTGCGACAGGCCGTACTCGAGGTAGGCCATGGCGCGCTTGTGGCCCTTGGAGCCAAAGAAGAAGTGGGGGTCCGGCCGGAGCTGGAAGGGCTTGGCGGACAGTCCGTAGTAGGTTTCGTACATCGTGCGGTTCCGCTTAGAGCTTCATGGAGATGGTTGCCGCAATCGCGTGTTCCTTGTAGTCGCGCTGGTCGTTGCGGTTGACGTTGCCGCTGCGGCGGCGCAATTCCAGCGAGGCCACCAGGTTCTGGCCGAGCTTGCGGTTCGCGGCCAGGCTCAGGTGGCGCTGGCGGTCCTCGATACCGGTCGTGATCGACCGGTTGTGGCTGAAGCTGGCGTTCGCGACCACGCTCGAGCGCGCGTTCAGGCTGTAGCTCCAGGTGGCGCTGGCGCCGCGCTGGCGCACGTTGTCGTTGAGCGAACGCAGCTGGCTGCCCAGCAGGCCGCTGTCGGCCTCGTCGCTGCTCAGCGCGGTGCGGTCGCTGCCGTACAGGCTGAAGATGGTGTTGGCGCGCGCGCCGCGCAGGGCGGCGGTGGCCTGCAGCAGCTTCTGGCGCATGTAGCGGTTGCTCAGGTAGTTCACGCTGTCGGCCAGGCTCGGCGGCAGGCCGGTGGCCTGCATGTAGGCGGCGATCGCCAGCTGGCGCTGCAGCGGGTCGGGAATCGTGCTGCTGAACAGGCGGTCGAGCAGGGCCGCGGTGTCGATCGCGGACGGCAGCGTGACCTGCGAGCGGGTGGTGGTGATCGTGTCGCCGTAGCTGATCGACCACACCGTGCGGCGGCTGCGCACGTTCGCCATCAGCGAACCGGTGGTGCCGTAGAAGTGGCGGCCGATCGAGGCCTCGATGCTGGTGCGCTGCGAAGGCGTCCAGGCGAAGCCGGTGGTCCAGCTGCGGCCGCCCGTCTGGCCGCCCAGGGCGTTGAAGTCGTAGCGGTCGTAGCCGGCGGTCGCGGTCAGCGCCAGTTCGCTGTTCAGGCGGTAGCGCAGGTTGGCGGTCGCGTTCTCGATCGAGGATTCGCCGGCGATCTCGTTGTCCTGCTTCTGGTGCATCACGCTCAGGCCCCAGGACAGCAGGCGCGGCTCCTGCGGGCTGCTCAGGTTCAGCAGCACGGTATCGGCGGTGCTGTTGCCGAAGATGGTGCGCTGGTCGCTGGTCACCGAGTCGCGCGTGTAGCGCAGCTGGGCGGTGGCGCTGCGGCCGAAATCGTGCTTCAGGTAGGGGCTGATGCTCCAGGTCTGGACGTCGGTGCCGTTCGCCCACGAATACGGATTGTTGGTCACTTGCGGGCCGAAGGCCGACAGGGTGCGGCGCTGGCCGCTGGCGCTGGCGTCCACGAACAGCAGGTCCTCGGCCAGGATGCCCTGCAGGCTGGCGCCGTACTGGCGGTCGTGGTGTTCGCGCGGCCGCACCGAGGTCGATTCGGTGTAGGCGTACTGGCGCCACAGGCCGGAGGCGGAAGCCTTCACGCGGCGGCTGTTCATGACGAAGTTGAACGACGGCGCGACCTCGGACACCAGCTGGGTCCTGGCCAGTTCGTCGGACAGCAGTTCGGGGTTGTCGCTCCAGGTTTCGGTGACCGCCAGGCCTGGCGTGAAACGCCAGTCGGCCCGGCTCGGGGCGGCGACCAGCAGGGCGGCGATGGCGGCGGCGACCGGGACGAGGCGGGGCAGGCCGCGGTTCGGCTTGAACCGCAGTCCGCCGGTCCGCTTAGCCGTAGTGGTAGTCATACGTCTCTTCGATGCCAGGAATGTCCCTGGTCTTGTTGTAGATGAGGTTGACGTTCTTGAAGCCTTCCAGCTTGTGCAGGGCTTCCTTGACCGCGTGCTGGGTCGTGGTCTGGGCTTCGACCACCACCACGATCTGGCCCATGTGGCCGGCCAGCACGCGCGACTCGCTGGTCAGCAGCAGCGGCGGCGAATCGAAGATCACGACACGGTCCGGGTAGCGGTTGGCGATCTCGGTGACCAGGCTGCTCATCGTCGAGCTGGCCAGCAGCTCGGTCGCGCGCGGCGTGCTGGTGCCGGCCGGCAGGATCGACAGCGTGTCGACGTTGGTGCGCAGCAGGACGTCGGACAGGTCGAGCTTGTCGTCCACCAGGATGTCCATCAGGCCGCGCTCGGCCGGCAGGCCGAGGGTGCGCAGGATCGAGGGACGGGCCACGTCGGCGTCGACCAGCAGCACGGTGTGGTCGAGTTCCATCGCGATGCTCATGGCCAGGTTGATGGCGCAGTAGGTCTTGCCCTCGCCCGGCAGCGAGCTGGTGATCATGATCAGGTTCGGCGGCATCGCGCCCGGGGCCCGTTCGGCGAAGGCGCGCTTGAGCAGCGGGCGCTTGATGATGCGGAATTCCTCGAGCAGGTTGGTGCGGCCGCCGGCGGCGGTCACCAGCCCCATGTCGCGCATCTTGGCCAAGTCGAGCTCGACCTGGCGCGGGCGGGCCCGGCCGGCCGGTGCGGCGGAAGGCGCTGCGGAAGGCGCCTCGAACACCGGCGCCGC
>DAMCRY010000230.1:5377-6755 GCA_032115075.1 Massilia sp. | reverse complement strand
GCGAGCGGCGAGGCGATTCCGGGGGAGTATGCAGGCGAGGGCGGGGCGCTGGCCCAGCAGACGGTAATGCTGCGCCACAGCCGCCGCTTCGGCGGTCCGATCGGCCAGCTGGCCCTGGCCGTGAACGCCGGCGACGCCGCGCGCGCGGAGAGCGTGCTGCGGGCAGGGGAGCCTGGCGTGCGCTGGATCGAGAACGCCCAGCAGCAACACGTGCTGCAGCTGGCGCAGTCCGGCTATGGATCCTATCTGGACGTGTTGAATACGGGCTTGAAAGCCGGATTCAACACGAATCGTGAAGAATGGGTGCGCCAGGTGCTGCAACGCTTCGAATCCTTCCGCATCCTGTGCGCGGTGCGCGACGGCGAGTGGGGCGTGGCCGGCCTGAACGAGGCGGTGGCCGGGCGCCTGGCTGCGGCCGGGCTGCTGCGCCCCCAGGGTGAGTGGTACGTCGGCCGTCCGGTGATGGTCACCCGCAACGACTACGGTACCGGCGTCTTCAACGGCGACATCGGCGTGACCCTGCCGGATCCGGCGCGTCCCGGCGCGCTGCGGGTCTACTTCATGGAGGGCGACGCGGTGCGCAGCGTGCTGGCGACCCGCCTGCGCAACGTCGAGACGGCCTTCGCCATGACGGTGCACAAGTCGCAGGGCTCGGAATTCCGCCATACGGTGCTGGCCCTGCCGCGCGAGCGCGGGGCCGTGCTCACGCGCGAGCTGGTCTACACCGGCATCACCCGCGCCAGCGAGCAATTTACCCTGGTCTCGCCGGCGGGCGCCGTGCTGGCCGAGGCGATCGCGCTGCGCACCCACCGCACCAGCGGGCTGCGTGGCATGATCGCCTCCTGAGCGCGCCGGTACCGCACGCCCCGCTTGATCCAGCGTAAGGCCGGGCCGTGGACACGTTTCCACACCCGAACCCGGCCGCTCCCGGCGTAGTCTTACTGTCGTTTGAGAATGACGATATCCGCGACCTCGGCCGCCGTGTGACCATCCGTGCTGATGCCGTGCGCACCGAATGCCATCGGGCGCCCAGGTCGATCCGGAGCCATCATGCAGCGACCCGCCCAGGAACAGGTGCCTCATGCTTTCCGCCCCGACGGCGCGGCGCTGTCGCGGGCGCGCTCGGGGTCACGTTCGCAATCACGCTCGCAGCCGCGCTTCGCTCCGCCCGAGGCGCCGCGCGCGCGCCCATGGCCGCGCTGGCTGGCCCGCACCTTCGACGTCTGGTGGCACACGGGACTGGTGGCCACGGTGCTCGGCTATATCCTGTGCCGTACCTCGCCGGGCTTCCTGCGCTGGCTGGAAACGCCGTTCGGGTGGAAGCTGTTCGGCCTCGTGTGCATCCCGGCCGGCATGCTGCTGGATGCGCTCGTGCAGG
>DAMCRY010000230.1:4340-5364 GCA_032115075.1 Massilia sp. | reverse complement strand
CCCGGCAAGGCCATGCTCGGCCTGCGCGTCATGACCGCCGACGGGCGCCTGCCCAGCCTGCCCGAGCTCATCGGGCGCAACATGGGCGTCTGGAGCGCCGGCATCGGTTTCGGCCTGCCGGCCATTTGCCTGCTGACGATGGCGCGCCAGGGCCTGCGGCTGCGCCGCGGCGAGGCGGCCAGCTACGACGACGACTATTTCCTGGTGCGCGCCAGCCCGGTGCGCCGCTGGCGCAAGGCGGCCTTCGGCGTGGCCTTCGCCATCCTGTTCCTGGTCGTGGTGGTGCTGGACGCCATGGACCGCCAGGACAGCCGCCAGATGGCCGCCGTGCTGGCGGCGCCGCCCTATGCCTGGACCAATCCGGCCACCGGCCGCATGGTGGCGATCCCGCCCCAGTGGCGCTACGAGACCTTCACCGACGACGACGGCACGCTGCTCCACGTCTTCACCGAGCACACCGACCACGCGGTCGTCCTGCTGGGCGCCGAGGCGCACGGCGAAGCGACAATCGCCCAGTACACGCGCGCGCTGACCGAGCGGCTGGCGGGCCAGTTCGAGTTGCCCGGCGGCGAGGTCGACGAGTTCCGCGGCAAGCCGTCCTGGGTCGTCACGGGCGAGGAAAAGGATGGCGCGGCGCGGGTGCGGCTGCGCGTGGTGGAGGTGAACGGCAAGGCCTGGCGGATGATGGCGATGCAGTCGCCGCCGGCGGCCTACACCGACGACGTGGTGCGGGCGCTCGACGAGACGCTGTGGGATACGGTGACGCCGCGCTAGCGTGCGCCGCGCGAAAGCAGTCATGCGAATCGCCGCGCCGCCATTCAGGAGCGACCGCATCCTCTGGAAGCGCCGCTCCGCAACGGTCCAATGCAAAAGGGGCCTCGCGGCCCCTTTCGTTGCAAGCTGCGCCCTGGCGGCGCGGCATTCGCAGTCTTACTTCTTGCGGCGCTTCGGCACCACCTTCGCCTTGGTGCGCTTCTTGACCACCTTGACCTTGGCCTTGCCGGCCGTCGCCTTCACGCGCGGG
>DAMCRY010000230.1:0-4330 GCA_032115075.1 Massilia sp. | reverse complement strand
CCCCCGCCGTGGCCTTGATGCGGGCGCGGCTCGACGACGCCTTGTAGCGCGGCGCGCGGTTCGAGGCGCGCGCCACCACCGGGGCCTGCTCGCCGGTGATGAAGCGGCGGATGTTCAGGGCGTCCAGGATGCGGGCCGACGAGGCGCTCGCGTTGAGCAGCACCATGGTCGCGTTCTTGCCGCCGGCCTTGATGTTCATGATCAGGCAGCGGCCGGCTTCCTGGATGTAACCGGTCTTAGACAGGCCGATGTCCCAGCCCTTGGCGCCCACCAGGCGGTTGGTGTTGCGGTATTCGACTTCGCGGCCGTTGATGTTGATCAGGTCCTTCGAATTGGTGGTCGCGGCCGTGATCTCCGGATAGCGCGCGGCGGCGGCGGCCATCTTGACCAGGTCGGCCGCGTTCGAGCGGTTGTGCGGCGACAGGCCGGTCGGCTCCTCGATCACGGTCTGGGTCATGCCCAGCGCGGCGATCTTGCGCTTGACGGCGGCCTTGAAGCCTTCGGTGCCGGTGGGGTAGGTACGGGCCAGCGCCGCGGCGGCGCGGTTGTCGGAAGACATCAGGGCCAGGTGCAGCACGTCGCGACGCGAAATCAGGGCGCCGACGGGCACGCGCGAGCTGCTGTATTTCAGGGTGTCGACGTCGCTGCGGTCGATTTCGATCAGCTCGTCCATGTCCTGCTTGGCGTCGAGCACGACCATGGCCGTCATCAGCTTGGTCAGCGAGGCGATCGGCGCGACGCGATCGGCATTCTTTTCCAGCAAAATCTTGCCGGTGTCATCTTCTACCACGAGCACCGATTGCGAGCCGAACGGCACCGCGAATGCGGCAGCCGAAAACGACATCAATACGGTGGCGAACAATTTTTTGAACATTGTCGGGTCTGGATAGGTTGTGCGTTGAGCGGGGGGCGCAGTGTAAGTACAAATAGTGCGCAGTCAACTATCTGGCTGTAGGGCAACTACAGGAGTTGAAAGATAGCATCCTGGCTGATGCATGTCTATGGCGCACAGGCAAAAATGAGCTTGTGAACGGGAATTTTTATGCAGGATAGCGATTCCCTTGGCAGGGTGTCCATGAGAATTGTCAGATCGCCCTCGGGATGCTGTCCAGAACGACAAAGCCCTGCGCGAGGGCAGGGCTTGTGTGGCGCGGCCGGCTGGCCGGCTGTATCACTTCTTCTGGTAGATCTTGTCGAACTCGCCGCCGTCGTCGAAGTGGCGCTTCTGCGCATTGCGCCAGCCGCCGAACAGCTCGTCCACGGTGAACAGCTGGATCGGCTTGTAGTTGGCCGCATACTTCTTCATCACCGCATCCGAGCGCACCCGCAGGTAGTGCTTGGCGCCGATTTCCTGGCCCACGGGCGAGTACAGGAAGTTCAGGTAGGCGGTCGCCTCCTTGCGCTGCTTGCGGCGGTCAACCACCTTGTCGACCACGGCCACCGGCGATTCGGCCAGGATCGACACCGAGGGATAGACCACCTCGAAATTGTCGCCGAACTCCTTGCGCACCATGCTCACTTCGTTCTCGAAGGTCACCAGCACGTCGCCGATCTGGCGCTGGGTGAAGGTAGTCGTGGCGGCGCGGCCGCCGGCGTCCAGGATCGGCACGTTCTTGAAGATGCGGGTGACCAGGTCGCGCGCCTGGGCTTCATTCCCGCCCGGCTTCTTCAGCGCCGCGCCCCAGGCCGCCAGGTAGGTGTAGCGGCCGTTGCCGGCGGTCTTCGGGTTCGGGATGATCACCTGCACGCCGGGGCGCGCCAGGTCGTCCCAGTTGCGGATGTTCTTCGGATTGCCCTTGCGCACCAGGTAGACCATGGTCGAGTAATACGGCGCGGCATTGTTCGGGAACTTCCTGGCCCAGTCCTTCGCCACCAGGCCACGGTCGGCCAGCATGTCGATGTCGTTGGCCTGGTTCATAGTGACGACCGACGCTTCCAGGCCGTCGGCGACGGCGCGCGCCTGCTTGCTCGAGCCGCCGTGCGACTGCTTGATGCTCACGGTCTCGCCGGTCTGCTGCTTGTAGGCGGCGATGAAGGCCGGGTTGATGTCCTTGTACAGTTCGCGCGCCACGTCGTAGGAGACGTTCAGCAGCTCGGTGCTGGCGGCGCTGGCCGACAGCGGCAGCGCGGCGCCCAGCGCCAGGGTCAGCAGGAGGCGGCGCAGCGGGGCGCGCAATGGAAGACTGAGGGGCATATTGTTCTCGCTTTTGTAAACTGAGGATGACAGGCTGAATCATCCGTAATTTCGTCAGATTACGGAACGACAGTTTTGTCATATGCTTAGTACGGCTGGACAGGTGTCCGCGTGCCGGGGATGCGATACGCATGGCCCCAGCATGCTCTGCCGGTTTCGGTGTATAGTCGGGCCGTGCGCGGCAGCGGCTGCGCGGCAACTCACCGTATTGAACGAACCAGATAGATGTTAGATGTCCACGCGTTTTGAAATCCGGCAGGCGGCGCCCGCTGATGCATCCGCCGCCTGCGCGCTGCTGCGGCGTTCGATCGAAGTCGGCTGCAAGGCCGACCACGAGGGCAAGCCGGCCGTGCTCGAGGCATGGCTCGGCAACAAGACGCCCGCCAACGTCGCCACCTGGTTCTCGTCGCCCAGCAACCATGCCGTCGTCGCCGAAGGCGCGGACGGGACCCTGCTCGGGCTCTGCCTGCTGACCCAGGCCGGCAAGCTGGCGCTGTGCTACGTGCTGCCGGAAGCGCTGCGCGGCGGTGTCGGCCGCGCGCTGCTGGCCGCCGCCGAGGAACAGGCGCGCGCCTGGAGCATCACGAAACTGCACCTGCACAGCCCGGCCAGCGCCAGCGCCTTCTTCGAGCGCCAGGGCTACATCAATGCCGGCAAGGACACCTCCTGCTTCGGCCTGGACAGCGACCTGCTGTGGAAGCCGCTCGACGCCGCCTGCGACGCCGCTCCCGGCGCCGCCGCGCGCAAGCGCTTCTGCAACTGCAACGGCTGAGTAGGCGCTCGGGGACGCCGGGACGCAACGCACGGCAGGACAAGCTCTTCTGTGATCGGGAAGCTTACGTTATAGTAACTGTCTCGACTAAAAGAGTGTCTTATGGTTTCACGTAGAGATTTCCTGCAAGGGGGCGCCGCCCTTGGCGCCCTGGGCGCCCTCGGCGCACCACTCAAAGCGGCTGCGCAGACCACCGAGCTGGCGCCGCCTCCCGACCTGTTCGACGCCCAGCTGCTCGACATCGACTTCTGGGTCAAGCCGCGCACCCTCTCGGTGGTGCGCCCGCAGAGCGGCGAACGCGCCAAGGTGCTGTATTGGCGCGACGGCGAGGTCATCGACTCCGCCTACCAGGAACTGTGCCACATCCTGCGCGACGTCAACGGCCGCGAGACCGCGCCGATCGATCCCAAGCTGTTCGAGATCCTGTGGGGCACCCAGGCCTTCATCGCGCGCTATGGCATGACCCAGCCGCTCGAGATCCTGTCGGGCTACCGCACCGCGGCCTCCAACCGGCGCCTGGTCGAGGAGGGTGTGCCGGCCGCGCGCAAGTCGCTGCACATGGTCGGCAAGGCCGCCGACATCCGCATCGCCAGCCTCAACGAAGAGGTGCTCGGCGGCCTGATCCGCAGCTTCCGCCAGGGCGGGGTCGGCTACTACTACCGTTCCGGCCCCAAGGGCGGCTGGATCCACGCGGATACGGGACTCAACCGTACCTGGAAGGGCTAGCCGCGCCGCCGGTTCCCGTGCGAACGGTCCTCCGGACTTGGGCTAATATGAAATCGCCAGGCCAGGGCGCCGCCCTGGCGCTGCGATGTTACATATGATTTTTCCCAAGGAGGCAAGCATGGCAACGATGAATGCTCCAACGATGGACCGCAGGACCATGGGCGAACGGCGCGTCTCGGCGCGCACCGGTGGACGGTCGGCGATGTCGGCGCTCGACTACCTGGCGATGGCGCTGCTCATCATCGGCGGCCTGAACTGGGCGATGGTCGGCCTGTTCGACGTCGACATGGTCGCCACCATCTTCGGCCCGGGCAGCCCGGCCACCCGCATCGTCTACGTGGTGGTGGGCCTGGCCGCGCTCTACTCGATCTACACCACCGCCAAGATGGCGGGCAGCCGGCGCCGCTGAGCGACCGGGCTCCAATGGGCGCCGCGTGACGATGCGGATCGGGCTGATCTCCGACACCCACGGCCTGCTGCGCCCGCAGGCGCTCGACTTCCTGCGGGGCAGCGACCACATCGTCCACGCGGGCGACATCACCGGTCCCGAGATCCTGGCGCCGCTGGCCGCGCTCGCGCCGCTCACCGTCGTGCGCGGCAACAACGACCGCGGCGCCTGGGCCGCCGGGCTGCCGGAG